>DATCPC010000157.1:0-1607 GCA_036564355.1 Gemmatimonadaceae bacterium
ATGTCATTGGGATGACGCTGGGAACCGGAATCGGCGGAGGACTGATCCTCGAAGGAAAGCTTTATCACGGCGCGTCCGACGTGGCCGGCGAGATCGGCCACACGACGATCGATTCCACCGGGAGACGTTGCAAGTGCGGTAACTACGGATGCCTCGAGGCGTATGCGTCCGGTCCCGCAATCGCCGAACGGGCACGAGAGGCGCTGTCCGGTGACGAAGGCGAGTCGATTCTCGCCGGCATGGTGGGTGGCGATCCGAAACAAATCACGGCGCAGACGGTGTACGAGGCATCGAAGCGGGGCGATGCGATCGCGAGGGAAGTCGTTCGCGAGACGGCCCGCTTCCTCGGAGCGGGCGTGTCGAATCTCCTTAACATCTTCAATCCCGACGTCGTCGTCCTGGCGGGGGGCGTCACTCAGGCGGGCGACGCTTTGTTCCAGCCTCTTCGCGCCGAAGTAAAACGCCGCGCGTTCAAGCCGGCGGTGCAGGCGTGTCGCATCGTGCCGGGCGCGCTTCCCCATTCCGCCGGCGTCGTCGGAGCCATCGCCACGTTCAAGATTCAAACGCTGGGTGAGCTCTAAGATGACGCGCAAGCGAAGGGTTGGCGTAATGGGGAGCTTCGTCTGGGACGTGATTCACGGGCGAGACCCCCGCGACGCGCCGGTGGAGGAATGGGGCGGCATCACCTACGCGCTCGGCGGGCTCGAGGCCGCGCTACCTTCGGATTGGGAGTTCGTTCCGATACTCAAGGTGGGAAGCGATTTCGCGCAATCGGCGCGGCAGTTTGTCGCCGGGCTCGAGCGAGCGGCCCCCGGAGCGGCGCCGATCGAAGTTCCGCATCCCAACAACAGAGTCGTGATGCACTACCAGAGTGACGAGCGCCGTTGCGAGCGTCTGAGCGGAGGCGTGCCGGGATGGAGCTGGCTCGGCCTCAAGCCGCTGCTCGCGGATCTGGACGCGCTCTATATAAATCTGATAAGCGGGTTCGAGCTCGATCTGGAGACGGCGCAGCTGATTCGACAGCACTTCGGCGGTCCCATCTACTGCGACATTCACTCGCTGCTTCTCGCCGTGCAGCCGAACGGGACGAGAACTCTCCGGCCTCTTCCGAATCCCGGGGCGTGGTGCCGCTGTTTCGATCTCATACAAGTGAACGAGGACGAGATGAACATGATGGCGACCGATCCGATGGCGCTGGCCGCGATCGCGTTCGCCAACGGTGTCAGCTCGTTGACTGTGACTCTGGGCAACCGTGGGATTGTCTATTTCGCGGCGCCCGGCTTCGAGCGTCTCTCCGATGTCCGCCGCCCCGCTTTGGCGGCGGTGTCGGGCGCCATCCGTACCGCAAAATTGCCGGCGAAGCCCTCCAGAGACGGCGGTCCGGGAGATCCAACCGGATGCGGCGACGTCTGGGGTGCGACCCATTTCTCGCGACTGCTCGCGGGTGATAAGTTAGATGCGGCAATGGACCGCGCTCTGGACGCGGCTGCCCGGAACGTGGACCATCGCGGCGCCACCGGTCTCGCCGACTACCTGCGCGGAGAGCTGAGCATCAAGTGACGACAATCATCAACGTTCCACATTCGCTCGAGGACAAATCGTTCGAG
>DATCPC010000162.1:0-5532 GCA_036564355.1 Gemmatimonadaceae bacterium
CCACGAGATCCTCGTTCACGTGCTCGCGGCTCGGCCACACATCGTACGCATCTACCGCACGCATCGCTGCAACCGGATCGGCGACCGCGCGATCGAAGAGAATTCCGCCACGAATCTCCGGCGCGAGCGCCCGTGCGCGCCCCACCTGAGCGTGATCGAAGCTGTGAACGGCGCAGCGAGCGGGCGCGATGGAGCCGCGAATGACATCGACCACCTCGCGCTCGATCGCCGTGCCTTTCAGCTCGATGAAGACATCCGCTCGCCCCTTGATGACCGCCAGCGCCTCCTCGAGCGTCGAGATGAGCGCGAGGCCGCGCACCGAAAAGCCCTGCAGCTCGTCGAAGGTGAGCGCGTCGATGCGCCTGCCCGCCAGCCTTCCCGATGGCGGCGTGGCGCGCGGAATCTCGTCGTGATGCACGACGACGACGCGATCCTTCGTGCAGTGGACGTCGAGCTCGATGCCATCCGCCTGCAGCTCGAGCGCGCGAAGAAAGGAGGGAAGGGTGTTTTCGGGTCGCTCGCGCGGTGCGCCGCGATGGCCGATGAGCATCGGCTTCGCGCGCGCCGTCATTCCGCGATGCGCTCCACGATCATCGCGATCCCCTGTCCGACGCCGATGCACATCGTCGCGAGGCCATACCGCGCGCCACGGCGCCGCATCTCGTGCACGAGCGTCGTGATCATGCGCGCACCCGATGCGCCGAGGGGATGGCCGAGCGCGATGGCGCCGCCGTTGACGTTCACGCGAGCCGGATCTGCCCCGAGCTCGCGCATGCACGCGAGCGCCTGCGACGCGAAGGCTTCGTTGAGCTCGATCAGGTCGATCTGGTCGATGCTGAGTCCTGCACGCGCGAGCGCGAGCCTCGACGCCGGGATGGGTCCGAGCCCCATCACCTCGGGCGAGACGCCGGCCACGGCGCTCGAGACCACGCGCGCGAAGGGGCGCGCGTCCATCGCTCGCGCGGCCTCGCCCGACATCACGAGCACCGCGCTCGCGCCGTCGTTGATTCCGCTCGACGAGCCGGCGGTGACCGTGCCGTCGGCGGCAAAGGCCGGCTTCATCTTCTGCAACTTCTCGATCGTCGTATCCGGACGCGGATGCTCGTCGCGATCGACGATGGTGTCCCCCTTCACGCCGGTTACAGTCACCGGTACCATCTCGTCGTCGAATCTCTTGGCCGCCACGGCCGCCGCGGTGCGCCGCTGACTCTCCGCCGCGAACGCGTCCTGATCCTCGCGAGAGATGTGGCAGCGCTTCGCCACGACCTCGGCGGTCTCTCCCATCGAGATCAGCCAGTCGGCCGGAAGCTTGAGGTTCGGGAAGCGCCAGCCGAGCGTGGTGTCGGCGACGATCGGTGCACCGCGCGGGAAGGCGGTGTCGGGCTTGAGGGTGACCCAGGGCGCGCGAGTCATGCTCTCGACGCCGCCGGCGAGGAAGCAGCTCCCCTCGCCGGACTTGATGGCGTGCGCCGCGCTCGCGATCGCCTGTAAGCCTGATCCGCAGAGGCGGTTCACCGTCTGCCCGGGAACGGTGACGGGTATCCCGGCGAGCAGAAGGGCGAGGCGCGCGACGTTTCTGTTGTCCTCGCCGGACTGATTGGCACATCCGAGGAGCACGTCGTCGATCGACGCCGGATCGATTCCCGTGCGCGCGAGGAGGGCGCGCAGTGGACCCGCGGCGAGGTCGTCGGGGCGCACGCGGGCGAGGGCGCCGCCGTGGCGGCCGATCGGCGTGCGGACTGCGTCGACGATGACGGCGTCGGTCATGGATGGGTTGGGCTGGGAATCAAGGACGGGCGCGCCCGGTTCCGGGTCGAACACCCACTCCTCTAAGTTGATGCGCGGAGGGCCTCTTGGCACCCCTTGCGGAGGCTCTCGAAGCGACCCTTAACGTCCCGGCATCGGCAGCGTCTCATTTCTTGACCGCATGACTGACCACTCACCGAGCGAGCTCGCAGCGGACGACGCCGCCCTGATCGCGCGGTGGCGAGGCGGGGACGAGCGTGCGGCCACGATGCTCGTGGAGCGCCACGCGCAGGGGATCGCGCGCTTCGTGGCGAGCCTGGGCGCGCGCGGCGAGGTCGAGGTGGTCGTGCAGGACACGTTCGTGCGGGCGTTCGGATCCCTGGACTCGTTTCGCGGCGACAGCACCTTTCGCACGTGGCTGCTGACGATCGCGCGGAATCTGCTTCGGGATCGCCAGCGGGGTCGCAAGCGTGCCAGGCTGCACGTCGAGATTCAGGACGACGACCTCGTGAGCTCGTCCGACGCGCTCGAGGGAGCCGTGGCAAGCGAGACAGAGCGGCGGCTGCGGGCGGCGGTGGAGACGCTCTCGTCGCTGCAGCGTTCGATCTTCACCTTGCGTGTTACGGAAGGGTTGTCGTACAAGGAGATTGCAATCGCTGTTGGAAGCACGGAAGGCGCGGCGCGCGTGCACTATCACAACGCAATGCGAGCCATCAGGGAGAAGATCGATGAGTGAGTGCACGAACGGAGAGACGCGAGATCTGTTGCCAGAGCTGGTGAACGGGCGCCTCGGTGCAGAGTTGCAGCTGGCGGTAGAGGCGCACGTCGCCGAGTGCGCGGAGTGCGCAGCGGAGTTGACGCTGCTTCGGGGGCTTCGGCCGGCGCTCATGCGCGGGCCCGTGCTCGACACGAAGCGGATCGCGGCGGCCGCGCTCGTAGCAGTGGGCGCGACCGCATACGTGGTTGTCACGCGCGAGCGGTCGGCACCCGAAGCCGTCGCCGTGCACGCGCCAGATTCGAGTACGGGCGGCGAGTCGACCCGCGCGAGCATAGCGGCGCCGGTTCCTGCGCCCGTCGCGCCGGCTCCGCGGGCTGCTCCCGCGCCGGCGCCGCCGCGGCAGGTGGCTGTCGCGCCATCCGCCGCGCCGACTGCGAGCGCGATCGGCGGCGTGCTGGATAATCTCTCGGACCTCTCGGACGACGACGTGCGCACGCTGACCGCGTCGCTCGACGGCATGTCCGCGGTGCCGGATATTGAGCCCGCCCCGGAAATCGATCCGCTTGGCGCCTCGCTCGACGCCCAGTCCTCGGGAGGCACGTGATGCGAATTCGCGTCGTGGCGCTCGCGCTCGCGTTCGCGCTCGCGTTCGCACTCGCGGCCCCGCTCGGCGCGCAGGGCAGGGGAGACAGCATCCAGCGCCCGCTCGTGCAGGCGCTGCAGCGTCGACTGCTCGAAGTGGTGCAGCGCACACTCGGCGCGACCGACGATCAGATGCGTCAGCTCGTCGACGTGAACCGCAAGTACGAGGGCGAGCGGCGCTCGCTCTATCAGCGCGACCGCGCGGCCCGGCAGTCGATCCGCGCCGAGGTGCTGCGCGACTCGCTCGCCGATCAGGGCGAGGTCTCGCGAATGCTCGACGAGCTGGTGGAGGTGCAGCGCCAGCGGCTCGACGTGTTCGCACGCGAGCAACGCGATCTCGCCCGCTTTCTCTCGCCGGTGCAACGCGCCAAGTACGCCACGCTACAGGAAGCGCTGCGCAAGAAGGTCGACCAGCTGCGACAGCAGCGCCAGGAGCGGGAATTCGCACCTTCGCAACGGCGGCGGTTGCGTGGGCTGCGGCGCTTGGGGGATACCACCAATTAGTTTGGTAGCTCGCTCCACGCCGCCGGCATCGTTGGCGGGTCCCCGCCTTCCCAACACGATCTCATCGTGATCTTCGATTTCCGCCGCATCCTGTCGCTCGCCGCGACCGTTACTCTCTTCGCGCCCTTGCTCGCATCCGCGCAATCGCCGAGAAAGACCGGCGTGGTGGGCGCCTACACCCCGCCGCGTGTCTGGCCGGCGCGCGCTCGCACCTTCGACCTGCTGCATCAGCGGATCGCGATTCGCTACGATCTCGACCAGCGCAGCGTCGCCGGTGAGGTCGAGACGCGGCTCGTGGTGATGGCCGCTCCCACCGACACCATTCGCCTCGACGCGTCGCAACTCACGATCGACGCGGCGCTCGACGCGAAGAACGGAAAGCTCGCGTTCACGGCCGACACCGCCGGTGTGACCGTTCACCTCGCGAAGCGCGCGCGCGTCGGTGACACAGTCGTCTTCACGCTCCGCTATCACGGGCGTCCCGAGCGCGGAATGTATTTCGTGCCGAGGCGCCGGGTGATGTGGACGCAGGGCGAGGCGATCGAGACACCCTCGTGGGTGCCGACGTGGAATGCGCCGAACGACAAGACGACGTGGGAGATACTGGTCACGGCCGACACGGGTGTCAGCGTGCTCTCGAACGGCCGGCTCGTCGAGGTGACGAGCGCGGATGGCGGCGCGAGGAAAACGTGGCACTGGTCGCAGGAGCTGCCCGCGTCGACCTACATGTACTCGATCGTCGCCGGCAAGTTCACGATTCTCCACGACAATTGGCGCGGCATTCCCGTGGAATACTGGGTCGCGTCCGACACCGTGAATGCGGGCTGGCGTACCTTCGGCGAGACGCCCTCGATGATCGAGATCTACAGCCGCGTGCTGAGTGTGAGTTTTCCGTGGAGCAAGTACGATCAGTCGGTGATTCCGGATTTCACGTACGGCGGGATGGAGAACGTGTCGGCGACGACGCAGACGGATCTCGCGCTACACGGCGCGGGCGCGGAGCCGGAGGGCAGCGGACGCGGGCTCGACGCGCACGAGCTGGCGCACCAATGGTTCGGCGATCTCACGACGACGGCCACGTGGGCGCACGCCTGGCTCAACGAGGGGCTCACGACGTACATGGAGTCTGTCGAGAACGAAAAGAGCCGCGGGTGGGAAGCCGGACAGCTCAGTTGGATCGAGCAGCAGCGCGACGCGCGCGACGCCGATCTGAATGAGGAGCGTCCGCTCGTGTACGGCGACGCCAAGGGACAGGATCCGATCAATCTCTTTTTCTCCGGACACATCTACCCGAAGGGCGCACAGCTCGCGCACCAGCTGCGCCGGCTGCTCGGCGACTCGGTCTTCTGGGCCGGCATGCATCGATTTCTCACCGACAACGCCTACAAACCCGTGGAGACGGCTGATTACGCCATCGCGATGGAAAAGGCCTCGGGCAGGGATCTCGACTGGTTCTTCGATCAGTGGGCGTACGGCATCGGTTATCCGAAGGTGCAGCTCACTCGCGCCTGGGACGGCGCGGGGAAGAAGCTCACGATCACGCTGCGCCAGACACAGACTATCGACGCGACGCACCCGTTTTTCCGATTCCCGGCCACCGTGCGAGTCGTCACGCGCGATTCGGTTGTGCGCCACGAGATCATGATGACGCATCAGGATCAGAAATTCATTCTCTCGCTTCCATCCGCTCCGATCACCTTCCGCTTCGACGAGGGCGGGTGGCTGCTCGGCACGGTGAAAACGGATCAATCACCGGAGGAACTGGGCGAGCTCGCGAAGCACGACCTCGATCTTTCCGCTCGCTGGTGGGCGCTCACGACGCTCGACGGCTCCGCGTCGCCGGCGGCGCGGGATGCGCGCAGGTTCATCGCACTGAACGAGCGTGTTCCGGAGCTGCGCGTGGAAGCACTTCGGCAGATCGG
>DATCPC010000067.1:0-9580 GCA_036564355.1 Gemmatimonadaceae bacterium
TGGCGGGTGAGCGCGTTCTCGGGCTCCGTCATGATGCGAACGAAGTCCGCCTCCGTGAGCGGCGTGAGCTCGACGCGAATCGGGAATCGGCCCTGCAGCTCCGGAATCAGATCGCTCGGCTTCGACACGTGGAATGCACCCGCGGCGATGAAGAGCACGTGGTCCGTTTTCACGAGGCCGTACTTGGTCTGCACGTTGGAGCCCTCGACGATCGGCAGGAGATCGCGCTGCACGCCCTCGCGCGAGACGTCGGGTCCGCCCATCTGCGAGCGCTCGCCGGCGATCTTGTCGATCTCGTCGAGGAAGATGATCCCCATCTTCTCCACGCGCTCTACCGCATCGGCGGTTACGTCGTCGAGATCGATGAGCTTCTCCAATTCCTGCTCGAGAATGATGCGGCGAGCCTCACTCACCTTCACCGTGCGCCTCTTGCGGCGCTTCGGCATCATCTCCTGCAGCATGTCCGTGAAGTTCTCCATCCCCTCGGGCGCACCCTGCGGGACCATCATGTCGAACATCGGGCCCTTGCCGCCGGTCACCTCGACCTCGACCTCGCGATCCTCGAGCTTGAGGTCGACGAGGAGCTGCTTGAGCTTCTCGCGCGTACGGCGATACCGCTCCGCGCCAACTTCGTCGGCGGGCTCGCGCGAGGTCTCGCCGGTGGCGCTGACCACGAATAGCGCGGGTCCGGTCGGCGCCGATCCCTCCACAGGTGCGGACGATTCCGGCTTTTCCGTCGTCGGTTTTGGCAGAAGGAGATCGAGCAGCCGCTCGTCCACCTTCTCGTACGCGAGGTCCTCGACATCGCTCTCGCGCTCGTTGCGCACCATGTCGATCGCGCTCTCCACGAGATCGCGCACCATGGACTCGACATCGCGGCCGACGTAGCCGACCTCGGTGAACTTCGACGCCTCGACCTTGATGAATGGCGCGGCCGCGAGCTTGGCGAGGCGGCGTGCGATCTCCGTCTTGCCGACGCCCGTAGGTCCGATGAGGATGATGTTGTTCGGCGAGATCTCGTCGCGAATCTCGTCCGGCGCCTGCTGGCGGCGCCAGCGATTGCGGAGCGCAATGGCGACGGCCTTCTTCGCGTTCCCCTGCCCCACGATGTAGCGGTCGAGCTCACCGACGATCTGTCGAGGCGTGAGGTCGGCGAGCCGGGCTACTGCCTGCTGCGTGCGATTCGATGGCATGATCAAATGCGGCGTGCGAGCGCGAGCGAGTGCGATTGCACCGGCGCGCCCGGAGACGCCGCTACAGCTCCAGAATTGTGATGTTCTTGTTCGTATAGATGCAGATGTCGCCGGCGATCTCGAGCGACTGCTGCACTATTTCCCGCGCGGTGAGCTGCGAGTGCGCGAGCAGGGCGCGCGCGGCCGAAAGCGCGTACGGGCCGCCCGAGCCGATCGCGAGAATGCCATCGTCCGGCTCGATGATGTCGCCGGTACCGGAGATGATCAGCCCGTGACTCTTGTCGACGACCACGAGCAGCGCTTCGAGTCGCCGCAAGACGCGGTCGCTGCGCCAGTCCTTCGCGAGCTCGACCGCCGCGCGCGGGAGGTTTTCTGGGTAACGCTCGAGCTTCTCCTCGAACTTTTCGAAGAGGGTGAATGCATCGGCGGCTGCGCCCGCGAAGCCGGCGAGCACCTTGCCACCACGCAGTGCACGGACCTTCTGCGCATTCGACTTCATCACCGTTTCGCCGACGCTTACCTGTCCGTCGCCGCCGACCGCGACCTTGCCGTCGCGCCGCACACCGAGAACGGTGGTGGCGTATATCGTTGGTAGTCCGTGAGCCATGGCTGAAAGATACCACGGACGCCAAGCAGCCGAACCGCTACTGCCCGGGCGGCCTCTTGCCGGACGCCTCGTTGTCGCTCTCGCGCCGCTTCGCGCTGCGTCCGAGCACGGGACCCAGCAGCGAACCGCGGATGTAGCGGAGGTTGAGCCCGACTCCCACGACCACGAGTACGACCGCCACGGCGATCGCGAGCGTCGTGAAGCGCCACTGGTCGCGGCCGATGAGGACAGCCGCAACGCAAAGCGTGCCCGAGCCGAAGACGATCTGCCCGATCTTGCTTCGCTCCGGCCGCTCGCGCCTCCGGCGTTCGGATTCGTGCGACGGGTCGTCGGCGACGACGGCATCGGCGATGATCGCGGCGCCCATGAGGAAGAGCAGGAGGCCGAGGATCAGCGGAATGGTTTCAAATCTCATGCGGTGGTGCAATGCAAGGACGGTTCCGAACGCCAGCGAGGCTCGTCCGTGCCCGTTGCGACTCGTCCGGTGCTCACGCGCGCGGGTGGGACTTCGCGTACACCTGCTTGAGCCGCTCGACGCTCGTGTGCGTGTAAATCTGCGTGCTGGCGATCGAGGCGTGGCCGAGGAGCTCCTGGACCGCCCGGAGGTCGGCACCGGCATTGAGGAGGTGCGTCGCGAAGGTATGGCGGAGCGAGTGCACCGAGAGTCCGGCATCCTCGTCGATCTCGTGCAGGAACTTGCCCACCACGAGCTGCACGGCGCGCACACCGATTCGAGTGCCGGTGCGCGAGAGGAAGAATGCGGTGCGATCCGCCTTGCCGCCGAGCGCGCGCGAGAGATCGTCGCGCTTCGCTTCGTAGTTGCGGAGCGCGAGCTGCGCGTGATCGCCGATCGGGACTATGCGCTCCTTGCGTCCCTTGCCGCGCACCTTGAGCTGCTGCGACACGAGGTCGAGCATGTCGCGATTGACGCCGGCGAGCTCGGACAACCTGAGTCCCGTCGAATAGAACAGCTCGAGGATCGCCAGATTTCTCACGTCCGTGAATTTCCCTTCCCACGCTCGCGCCTCTGCCATCTGAAAGAGCAAATCGATCTGCGCGCGGTCGAGATACGCGGGAAGATACTTGTCGCGCTTGGGCGACTGCATCGACCGAGCGGGGTTCGCCTCGACGAGCTCGTTGCGATGCAGAAACTTGTAGAACGAGCGCACGGCGGACAGCGTGCGGCCAATCGTGCGCTTGCCGAGCCCGCGGCGGGTGAGGTGCCCCATGAAGCCGCGAATGGCCAGACGGTCCACGCCGCCCCACGTCCACTCCTCAGTACCATAGTAGGTGCCGAGGAATTCGACGAAGGCGTGAAGGTCGCGGCGGTACGCGGTGAGGGTGTGGGGCGAGTCGTTCTGCTCCTTCTCCAAGTGCAGAAGAAACTCGTCGACGTCGTTGATCATGTCGCGACCGTGTCGAGCGCATACTCGCGCTGCCAGCGCTCGATTTCGGCCAACGCGCGCGCCGCGAACAGCTCGCGCTTGCGCCGCTTGTCGCGCTCGGGCCGTTCCAGATCGTCGAGCAGCCCGAAGTTCGCGTTCATCGGCTGAAAATGCGCGGGGCTCGCCTCGCGCAGGTAGCGGTACAGCGCGCCGAGCATCGTGGTGCCCGGCGGAATCGCGGGCTCGAGGCCGGCGAGCACCCGCGAAAGATTGATTCCCGCGAGCAGTCCCGTCGCGCTCGACTCGGTGTAGCCCTCGACGCCCGTGATCTGCCCCGCGAGGAAGACCTGCGAGTCGTCGCGCAGCGTGAGCGCCGGCGTGAGCGCGGCCGGCGAGTTCACGTACGAATTTCGATGGATGCTGCCGTGCCGCAGAAACTCTGCGCTCGCGAGGCCGGGGATCGAGCGAAAAATGCGCTCCTGATCTCCCATGCGAAGGCGCGTCTGGAAGCCGACGAGATTCCACATGCGTCCCGCACGATCCTCCTGCCGCAGCTGCACCACCGCGTACGCATCGCGACCCGTGCGAGGGTCTCGGAGCCCGACGGGCTTGAGCGGTCCGAAGCGGAGCGTCTCGCGCCCGCGCGCGGCCATCTCTTCCACGGGGAGGCAGCCCTCGAAGTAGGGCGCCTGATCGAACTCGTGCCCCTGATACTTGTCGCCGGCCACGAGCGCATCGATGAACGACTCGTACTGCTCGCGCGACATCGGGCAGTTGAGATACGCACCCTCCTCCCGCTCGGCCTCCGTCTCACCCTTGCCGTATCGCGAGGCCTTGAAGACGATCTCGTGATCGATGGAGTCGAGGGAGACGACGGGTGCGATCGCGTCGTAGAACGAGAGGGCGTCGACGCCGAGCCGAGCGCGTAGCGCGGTCGCCAGCGCATCCGATGTGAGCGGTCCCGTCGCGATCACCGATGGCGAGGGGATCGTCGTGATCTCGCCACGCGCGATAGTGATGCGCGGATGCGACTCCAGCCTGTCCTGCACCGCGCTCGCGAATACCACGCGATCCACCGCGAGCGCCGCGCCGCCGGGCACGCGCGCCTCATCCGCCGCCCACAGAATCAGCGACCCGAGCTGGCGCATCTCGGCCTTGAGCAGTCCGTGCGCGTTGGAGGTGTCTGTGCTCTTGAAGGTGTTGCTGCACACGAGCTCCGCGAGCGATGCGGTCTGGTGCGCCGCGGTTTTCACCACCGGCCGCATCTCGTGCACCACCACTTCGTGTCCCCGCTCGGCCAGCTGCCACGCGGCTTCCGAGCCGGCGAGCCCGCCGCCGACTATGGTGACGCCTCGCCCGTTCACCTAGCCTGCCGCGACGGCCGGCTCGAGCTCCGGCGCTGCGACCTCCCACTCGTTGCCGCACTTCATGCACTTGCGATAATCGCCGCGCGCCTTCGTGGACTTCATCTCCGCACCCATGAAGTGGCAGTCTGGACACTCTTCGAGCACCGGCTTGTTCCAGGCGATGAAGTCACAATTCGGATGATTCGCGCAGCCGTAGAACGCGCGGCCACCGCGCTTCGAGCGAAGCTGGATGATGTCGCCGCCGTCCTTCGGACACTTGATGCCGGTGGGCAGCGCGCGCGTGCCGCGGCACTTCGGAAAGCCGCTGCAGCCGAGGAATTCACCCGAGCGGCCCTGGCGGATCACCATGAACTTGCCGCACTCGTGGCAGATCTCGGTGGTCATCACGGCCGGCTTACGGTCGCGGCCAAGCGGACGCGTGAACGTGCACTCGGGACGATTCTCGCACGCGAGATACGGCCCGAAGATGCCGCCCTTCGCAACGAGCTTCCCTCCATCCTTTGGACAGCGCTCCGTCTCGAGCACCGAGAGATCGTGTGCCTGCGCGATCAGCTCCTCGACGTTCGCCGCGTTCAGCGCGAGCGCGAACGGCTCCCAAAACTCCTCGAGCACGCGCTGCCATCCGAGGCTTCCGTCTTCGACCTTGTCGAGCTCCCCTTCCATTCCGGACGTGAACTCCACGTTGAAGATGTCGGGGAATTGCATGACCATGATCTTGGCGACGGTCTCGCCGAGCGGCGTGGGCGTGAAGCGACGCTGCTCCAGAAGCACGTAGTGGCGGTCCGCGAGCACCGAGATGATCGACGCATATGTAGAAGGTCTACCTATGCCGAGCCGCTCGAGCTCCTTGACGAGACTCGCTTCGCTGAATCGTCCCGGCGGCTCCGTGAAGTGCTGCTTCGGAATGATCTCCTTCACCGGGATCTTCTCATTGCGCGCAACCTCGGGAAGCGCCTGCTCGTCCTCGAGCGCGCGACCCTCACCCTCCTCGTGCGCCTCGCGATACAGCGTGAGGAATCCCTCGAACTTCACGATGCTGCCCGTGGAGCGGAACAGATACGCGCGCGGCTCCAAAGTCGACGACTTCCCTACCTTGCCCGCGAGGGCCTCTCGGCCCTCGTTGCCGTCGATGAGAAAATCGACGGTCGTCGTGTCGAACACCGCCGGCGCCATCTGTGACGCCATGAAGCGCTTCCAGATCAGCTCATAGAGCTTGAACTGCTCGGGCGTCAGATATTTCTTGACGTGCTCCGGCCGGCGCGTCGGATCCGTGGGCCGCACCGCTTCGTGCGCATCCTGCGTGTTCGCCTGCCCCGACTTGCCGTAGAGCTGCGGGCCCTTCGCGAGGAATTTCGCACCGAAGAGTGACGTCAGGTAGTCGCGCGCCTGCTGCGCCGCGATCTCGGAGATGCGCGTGGAATCCGTGCGCATGTACGTGATGAGTCCCACCGCACCCTCGGCGCCCAGCTCGACTCCTTCGTACAGCCCCTGCGCAACGCGCATGGTCTTCTTGCTGCCGAAGCTGAGCTTCTTCGCGCCTTCCTGTTGCAGCGTGCTCGTGGTGAACGGAGCCTGCGGATTCTTGCGGCGCTCGCGCCGCCGAAGGTCGGTCACCTCGAAGACGTCGCGCGACTTCACCGCGTTGACGATGGCCATCGTGTCGCGCTCGTTCGACAGTTCCGTCTTCTTGCCATTCACCTGGTGCAGACGTGCCGTGAACTTCTGCCCTTCTTTCTCCAGCAGCGCCTCGATCGACCAGTACTCGACGGGCTTGAACGCGCGGATCTCGCGCTCGCGCTCGACGATCAGCCGCAACGCGACTGTCTGTACGCGACCGGCCGAGAGTCCCTTGCGAACCGTCTTCCACAGCAGAGGGCTCGCCTTGTAGCCGACCAGACGGTCGAGCACGCGGCGCGCCTGCTGCGCGTGAACCTTCTTCACGTCGATGACGCCCGCGTTCGCGATCGCCGCGTGCACCGCGTCGCTCGTGATCTCGTGAAAGAGCACGCGCTCGGGAGCCGGCGTGCCTTTCTGCTTGATCGTCTCCGCCACGTGCCAGGCGATGGCCTCACCCTCGCGATCAGGATCGGTCGCGATGTAGACGTGCGAGGCGACCTTCGCCGCGCCGCGCAGCTCGGCCAGAGTCTTTTCCTTGCCTGGAACGGGGACGTACTTCGGCGCGAAGCCGTGCTCGATGTCGATGCCGAGTCCCTTCTCGGGAAGGTCGCGGACGTGACCGACGGTCGCGCGAACCCGGTACTCGGAGCCAAGGTACTTGCCGATCGTCTTCGCCTTGGCAGGCGACTCGACGATCACGAGCGACTTGCCCGCCATCCCCGGAACGTCGAGCTCCGGAATGTCGTTGCGCGATGATTTTCGCCTCACGGGCGCGCGCTTTCGCGCCGCCGTTGGAACGGCGGCCGCGCTGATCGCTTTCTTCGCGCGTGGTCGCTTGGTCACCAGTGCCACACCGCCGCCGCTTTCGACTTCCGCGACCGGCGCCTCGGCCCGCCTTGCAAACTCCGCCTTCGCGGGCCGGGCGCGTTTTACCGCCGCGGTGGTTTTCGCCTTCTTCTTCGTAGCCATTTATCAGTGCACCGTCACATTGTCGCCGTTGAGGCCATCATCGAGATAGCCCACGCCTTCCATGAGTGCCCGTATGTCGTCGATGGCGATGCGGCCGTCGATCTGCTGGAGCGCCCGTTCGATCAGCTGCTCCAGTTCGGCCGCGGACAGCAGCCCCGAGCCGCTGAGGGCGATGAGATGCCCCCAGGCGTCCGGTGCGAACCGTCCCCGCTCGTGCGGTCCCAGCACTCTGAATGTCATTGTGTCTCCCGAAGGCCCAGCCGCACACTATCAACGATTGCCGCGAGCCATCGCCACAAAATCACCGCGAATCGTATCCAATCGCGGAATATCTTAAAAACAAAGGACTTAGCGCGTCTGTTCCACTGCCACTTCGGCAAGCTAGTCAGGCTGTCAAGGCAGGGCAAGGCGCACTATCGTCGCTATAAGTTGTTGTGGTTTAACGACTTCGACATCAATTACGTGGTCTGCCTCCAAATATCCCGCCTCTCGCTCCGCAAGGAGCTTCCGAAGCGTGTCCAGAGGGTCGGCGGTGAGCAGCAAGGGTCGAATCCGGCGTCCCCGCAGGATCCTGCCGATCGCGACTTCCGCCCTCACCCGAAGGTAGATCATACGCGCGGGGGGGCGCAAAAGTGCCGTCGCACCAGGAATAGTAGTCCAGCCACCTCCCGGGGCGAGGATCATTCCGCTGCTCTGCGCGAGCTCCCTGGTTAGCGCCAGCTCCAGGGCGCGGAAGCCGGGCTCGCCCGATTCGGCGAAGATCTGCGCAATCGGTTTCGCCTCGCGGCGCTCGATCTCCGAATCGAAGTCGAGGAAGGGACGGCCGAGCCGGTGAGCCACACGGCGTCCGACGGTCGACTTCCCGGAACCGGGAAGCCCCACGAGAATGACGTGGGGACTACTCGGCTCGTTCGTGGATTCGTCCGGCAATGTGTGCGACGTAGGCGTCGTGATTTCTCTTCGTCTCGATCACGGAATCGCCGCCGAATTTCTCGAGC
This sequence comes from Gemmatimonadaceae bacterium, assembly GCA_036564355.1. Classification (GTDB taxonomy): domain Bacteria; phylum Gemmatimonadota; class Gemmatimonadetes; order Gemmatimonadales; family Gemmatimonadaceae; genus FEN-1250. The sequence goes on from DATCPC010000067.1 coordinate 8,137, forward strand.
ATGGCCTGCGCGACGATGAAGCAAACCATCGCCTCCGCAATCACGCCGAGTGCCGGCACGGCGGTGACATCGCTTCGCTCGGCGGTTGCCGCGGCGGGCGTGGAGGTCGCGAAGTCGACGGTGCCGAGGGGACGCATGAGCGTGGAGATCGGCTTCATCCCGACGCGAACGACGAGCTGCTCGCCCGTCGTGATCCCTCCCTCGAGACCGCCCGCGCGATTCGTGCGGCGTTGCACATTCCCGGTGCGCGCGCGATCGGCGCGCAGCTCGATCTCATCGTGCACCTCGGAGCCGAGTAGTGTCGCTGACTCGAAGCCGATGCCGATCTCGACGCCCTTCACCGCGGGAATCGACATGATAGCGGCCGCGAGGCGGCCATCGAGCTTGCGGTCCCACGACACGTGCGAGCCGAGTCCCACCGGAACTCCGTCGCAGACGACCTCGACGATCCCGCCCAGCGTATTCCCTTCCTTCTTCGCCGCGTCGATGCGCTCGATCATCCTCTGCTCGGCGCTCGCATCGAGCGTGCGCAGCGGAGACGCGTCGACGGCGGCGTTCAGCTCCGCGGGGAGAACGTCGGGGCGCGCGGCATCGATGCCGCCGAGGTGCGTGACATGGCTGCCCGCGGTGATCCCGAAGCCGCGCAGAAACTTGCGACAGATCGCGCCCGCGGCGACTCGCGCGGTGGTCTCCCGTGCCGAGGCCCGCTCGAGGATGTCGCGCGCATCATCGCGATCGTACTTGAAGACGCCTGAGAGATCGGCGTGGCCAGGGCGCGGCCGCGTGACGTTGCGCTTGCGCGGGGCGGGATCGCCGTCGCGCGGCGCGGAATCCATGATCTCCTGCCAGCTCCTCCAGTCGCGATTCGGGATGAGCATGGCGATCGGCGAGCCGAGCGTCTCGCCCGCGCGCACGCCGGAGAGGAACTGTACAGCGTCCTGCTCGATCTGCATGCGACGCCCGCGCCCGTAGCCTTGCTGCCGACGCGCGAGGTCGACGTCGACGTCGGCCGCGAGGAGCGCCAGGCCGGCCGGCATTCCCTCGAGAATCGAGACCAGTGCGGGCCCGTGTGATTCACCGGCGGTGGTGAAGCGAAGCATGTTGAGAGTTCGAGGAGACCACGGTGTCGCTGACGGTGATGGATAAAGTACGACCGCCCGTCGCAGATCGCGACGGGCGGCCGGAAAAGCTTACTACGCGGGTGCGGCTAGTTGCAGGCCGCGAGCTGCGCTGCTGTCACCGTGACAATCACGACGCCGTGTGCCGTCGCGCCCACCAGAACCACGTTGCCGGCGCCGATTGGAGCGGACTTGATCGGACCGATCACCGGATCGCGAGTCGGAACGATGAGGCACCGGGCGTAGTAGTTCGTGTTATAGACCTCGAGCTGCGGCTGGCTGGACGCCGCGAAGAAGAGGTGCGTGCCGCCGGACGGTCCGGGTGC
>DATCPC010000221.1:0-3747 GCA_036564355.1 Gemmatimonadaceae bacterium
GCTCCACCTCCACGCCTGATTTCGGCCCGGTTTCCGCTAAGGCAGGTCGGTTTCGGGCACTTCGCGGCTGAGAAGGTTCTCATTTCCGGTTCGGACGGGGCCAACCGTGACGCCCGGCGACAAAGGCTCGTCTCCCCACAGACCATCGTGAGGACTCAAGCGTGGCTCCGTCACAAGCGTTCGACGACATCCGGATCGAGAAAGAGCGCGTTGGGGTCTCGATCACGATGGTCGGGGGCGAAACGCTGAGCGGCTGCCTGTTCGCGCCCCCCATCTATCCGCCGGGCGGGCTCGAGGATCCTCTCCAGATCCTCAACGAGGCCGAGCCGTTTTTCCCGCTTGGGCTGGAGACGGGTGAGGTGCTCCTCATCGCCAAGGACCGGGTGCTCGAGATCATGCTCGACGAGGCGGTGGCGGACGAGGACGGCCCCGGAAGCGCGCCGACGGCGCTGCTCCAGATCACGCTCGCGGGGGGCATCGCGCGCGTCGGGTCCATGCGACTCGAGGTGCGAGTGATGCGGCCGCGGGTGCTCGACCACATGAACCATTGCACGACGCGCTTCATGGCGCTCCGAACCGACGAAGGCGTTCGCCTGATCAATCGAAAGATGATCGAGCGCGTCCGCCCACTGGACTGATCATGGCGCAACTCGATCGTTTCATCGCCGCCCTCGTCTCGCATCGCGCGAGCGCCCTGATGCTCCGCGCGGACGTTCCGGCGCAGCTCGACATGCAGGGTACGCCGCGCGCGATCACCAAGACCGCCTTCAACGAGCCGCAGCTTCTCGGCCTGCTGTTGGAGCTGGCGCCGGGGAATGCCCGATCGGCGCTCGAGTCGGGCGCGGCGACAACGTTCGCGTACGTCTCGGATGATGGCACGTTCGATGTCGAAGTGACGGCGCGTGCGGGGGGGCTGCGCGCGGTGGTCCGCGCCCAGAGCGCGGCCGCGCCGTCCGTGGATGCGCCAGGATCGGCTGCGGCCGCTGGGCCGTCTCATCCCGCGAGCACATCGTCGCCCGCCGTTCGCGTGGAGGAGTCGCACGTCGAGCCCGGTGCGCCGGGTGCGAGCCCGGAACGCGTGAGGATCGAGGAGATGCTGCGAGTCATGGTTCAGCGCGGTTCATCCGACCTGCACCTCCGCGTGGGCGAGCCGCCCATCGTGCGCGTGGACGGCGAGATGGTGCGTCTTCCGGACAGTGCGGCGCTGCAATCGCGCGAGCTCGACGCGCTGGTCAAGTCGATCATGCCCGAGCGCAATCGCGGCGAGTTCGAGCAGTCGAACGACACAGACTTCGCGCACGACATTCCGGGCACGGGCCGCTTTCGCTGCAATGTGATGCGCGAGCACAAGGGCGCCGCCGCCGTGTTCCGAATCATTCCGGCGAAGGTCGTCACCGTGGAGCAGCTCGGCATTTCGGACGAGGTGCAGAAGCTCTGCTACCTCACGCGCGGCCTTGTGCTGGTGACGGGCCCCACCGGCTCCGGAAAGTCGACGACGCTCTGCTCGCTCATCGATCTCATCAATCGCAAGCGCAGCGAGCACGTGATCACGATCGAGGATCCGATCGAGTTCGTGCACGAGAACAAGCGGTGCATCATCACCCAGCGTCAGGTGGGCGTGCACACAGGCTCCTTCAAGACCGCGCTCCGTGCGGCGCTGCGCGAGGATCCGGACATCGTACTCGTGGGCGAGTTGCGCGATCTCGAGACCGTGTCGATCGCGATCGAGACCGCGGAAACCGGACACCTCGTGTTCGCCACGCTGCACACGACGTCGGCGGCCGGGACGATCGACAGACTGATCGACCAGTTCCCGCCGGACCGCCAGGAGCAGGTGCGCGCGATGTTGTCGGAGTCGCTGCGCGGCGTGATCTCGCAGACGCTCTGCAAGAAGGTGGGCGGAGGACGCGTGGCCGCGCGCGAGGTGCTGCTCAACATCCCGTCGATTGCCAATCTGATCCGCGAAGGGAAGACCTTCCAGATCGCGTCGGTGCTCCAAACGTCGAAGCGCATCGGCATGGTGACGCTGAACGACGCACTGATCGATCTCGTGGACGCCGGGCAGGTGGAGCCGAAGGAGGCCTACATGAAGGCCAACGACAAGACAGGCTTCGCCCACATGCTGCGCAATCGCGGGCTCGAGGTGAGCTTCCTCGATCCAACGGGCGAGGTACCGACGGCGGCCACGCCTGCCGCGGGTAAACCGGATGTTACCGGCAAGGCGAAAGTAGGAGCGCGATAGTCGCGATTGAGACACGCACGAGGTAGCTTCGAATAGCCGTAACCAGCTATATTGAACGGCTATGGAAATTCGCAACGTCGCTATCATCGCTCACGTCGATCACGGCAAGACTACCCTCGTGGACAAGATGCTCCGCCAGTCGGGCTCTTTCCGCGAGAATCAGGTGGTCGCCGAGCGTGTGATGGACTCGAATCCGCTCGAGCGTGAGCGCGGGATCACGATCCTCGCCAAGAATACGTCCGTCCACTGGAAGGGCGTGAAGATCAATGTCGTCGACACGCCGGGCCACTCGGACTTCGGCGGCGAGGTCGAGCGCATCCTCCGCATGGTCGATGGCGTGCTGCTCGTGGTCGATGCGTTCGATGGTCCGATGCCGCAGACGCGCTTCGTGCTCCGCAAGGCGCTCGCGCTCGGCCGCACACCGCTCATCGTCATCAACAAGATCGATCGCCCGGGCGCCGACCCGCTGCGCGTGCACGACGAGGTGCTCGATCTGTTCATCGAGCTCGAGGCAACCGAGGCGCAGCTGAACGCGCCGGTGGTGTACGCGTCGGCGCGCAACGGCACGTCCACGATGGATCTCGACGGCCCGCTCGGCGATCTCTCGACGCTGTTCGACACGATCGTCGAGCACGTGCCGCCGGCCGTGGGCGACGTGAACGGCTCATTCCAGATGCTCATCTCGACGATCGACCACTCACCGTATCTCGGACGTTTGGGGATTGGCAAGATCGAGCGCGGCACGCTCAAGGTGGGCGACACCGTCGCGCTGCTGCCGGTGGAGACCACGCGAAATGCGGCGATCGCGAAGGTGACGCGGCTGTTCGGCTACGAGGGGTTGGAGCGCGTCGAGATCCAGGAAGCGTCGTCGGGCGAGATCGTCGCGATGGCGGGGCTCGACGGCGTCGAGATCGGGCTCACGGTGACGGACGTGGAGCACCAGGAGCGGCTCGAGGGAATCGCCGTGGAGGAGCCCACGATCTCCGTGGACTTCATGGTGAACAATTCCCCGTTCGCGGGTAAAGAGGGGAAATTCGTCACGTCGCGCCAGGTGCGCGAGCGGCTGTTCAGGGAGCTCGAGCGGAACGTCGCGCTGCGCGTGGTGGATACGGAGGCGACGGATACGTGGACGGTGTCGGGACGCGGCGAGCTGCATCTGTCGATTCTGATGGAGACGATGCGTCGCGAGGGGTTCGAGTTTCAGGTGTCGCGGCCGCGCGTGATCACGCGCGAGGGTCCGAACGGCGAGCGGCTCGAGCCGTACGAGGAGCTGTCGATCGATGTGCCCGAGGAGTTTTTGGGCGCGGTGATCGAGAAGCTCGGGCCGCGCAGGGCCGAGATGATCGAGATGAAGAATCCGGGGCAGGGGCTGGTGCGGCTGCTGTACCGGATCCCGGCGCGCGGGCTATTTGGGTACCGGTCGGAGTTCCTGACTGATACGCGGGGGACGGGAATCATCCACCATCGCTTCCTGGAGTATGGCTCGTGGGCGGGACCGCTTGCGG
>DATCPC010000001.1:0-23177 GCA_036564355.1 Gemmatimonadaceae bacterium
GATCTCGACAATGGCGGAACGCCGCAGCCGATCAAGGTGCGCGTGCTTGCGAGCGCGATCGTCTCCGTGGGCGACACGGACGTCCTCATCAAGACGGCCGCGAATCGCTTCTTCGCGAAGCCCGATGCGGATCAGATCAGCACACTCACCGATCTCCTCTCGAGCTCCGCGCGCCGCGCTATCAACCTTCTCACGCACGACCAGCTCTTCTCGGCCAAGTCCGCACCGCGCGTGCTCACCGCGGGCTCATCGACATCGAGCGCGATCGTCGCCGCGCCGGCGCGCGCGGTCGCGGTGCAGGGTGCCGGAGAGATCGAGACGCTCGAGGACGACGACGATCCGCTCGCGGTGATCATCCGCAAGGCGTGCTCGCGCGAGCTCACCGATCTCGGACTGATCTTCAACTCGCTCAACATCAAGGTCGTACAATCTGAGGTCGCGGATGCGCGCCGTCGCATGTCGGCCGCCGAGGCGCAGGCGACGGCGGACATCGTGCAGGCGCAGCAGGCGCGTCGCGCGAAGGAGGCGACGATCGAGGCCGAGCGCATCATCTCGGATCGCCAGCGCGAGTTCGAGCAGACAAAGACGGGGAACGCGGCGCTTGTCGCGCAGGCGGAGGCGAAGCGACAGGAGGCAATGGGTGTGCAGCGCGTGGCCGAGCTGGATGCCACGCAGATCGCGCAGGCGCGCGCGGATGCGTCGCGGGTGACGATCACGGCGCAGGCATCGGCCGAGGCGGAGGCGATTCGGATTCGCACCGTGGCGGCGGCGTCGGCCGAGAGCATCGAGATCGTGAACAAGGCGATCGCGGCGGGTGGGGAGAGCTACTTCCGCTATCGGCAGATCGAGATGCTGCCGATCATCGCGCCGCAGATCGCGGCTGCGCTCGCGGAGGCGCGGCTGGTGACGGTGTCGGGGAGCGAGGATGGCGGCGCGGCGAATGGGACGGCGAATCAGATCGTCAGCGTGATCCAGACGGTGCTCGCGGCGCAGCTGGTGTCGAAGGGTGGGTTGTTAGGGGACTTATCAGAGGGAAGAACGGCCGACAAATCAGCCAAGAGTTGATTCGTTCAGGTGCAAGCATTCGTGGGCACTACGAACTTCGATGTGAACTTCCTCAGCGCCGCTCCACGTCCGGTAGCCGGGCAAGCCGCTGCTTCACCTCGCCCACTTTCGGCTGTAGCTCGGGGTCGGCGTCCTTCCACAGCCTGACGAACTCGAGGTAGTGGCTGACCGCTCTGTCTCGTTCACCCTTTGCCTCGTACAACTCGCCCAGACGCTTGTGTATCCCCGCGAGCAGCGCCGCGTCGAGCAAGGGGAATGGACCCAGCAGACTGGGCGTCGCGACGTAGCGCTCGTACATCGCGATCGCCGAGTCGGACATGTCCGCCTGATCGTAAGCGCGCCCCAGCCGCGCGGGGAGACACTGTGTGCACCCGGTGGCCGGACCGTCTGGGAGCCGGTCGCCCTCCCTGAACTCTGCCAACGCGTCTAGCGGGTGCCGTTCGGCAAGCGCGATCTCCGCGAGCGCGTTGTGCCGCTCCGGCTCCTGCTCTCGACGGAGCGCCGAGTCTTTCACCTCGGCCGCGTACTGCGCAAGCAGCGCCCGGGCGCGATCCGGACGGCCGGCGAGCGCGTAGAGTGAGGCCGCCCGCAAGTATGGTCGCTCGAATTCCCTGAGCGAGCGAAGAGGCGTGCGGGCGAATGCCGCATCCAGCTTCTGGACGCTCCGCGCGGGTTGCTCGCGGAACCAGATGTCGACCCAGCCGGAGTCGAGCTCGCCGGTCAGCGGCGGAGGCGGAGCGCCCCGCGCCACGTCCTGCGCTCGGGCATCCGCCTCGAGCCGCGCACCCACTGACAGGCGGCCATGGAGCATCTCGAGTTCGGCGAGCTTGTGTGTCGCCCACGCGCGGTTTCCGGGGTCGCGGGCGCCCCCGCGCATCTGAACGAGGCGGTGCGCGGCGGAATCCACGCGCCCTCGCGAGTACAGGAGGGAAATGTCCAGTGTCATGGTTTCCACGGCAGTCGGATGTGCTGCTTGACCGGCCACCACACTCGACTCGGCGGCCGCTAGCTCATTTTGGGCGAGCTCGGTGAACATCAGGTTTGAGATCTCCTGTACGCCGGCCCGCCCGGAGGTGATCGAGCGGCGGTACAACGACTCGGCGCGGGCGAACTCGCGACGGCTATCGAGTAGGAGCCCCAGATTGTTGAGCGCGACGTGATCGAGCGAGTCGCGCTCGAGTAGCGCCTCGTAGGCAGCGGCCGCCTTCTGTCGGTCGCGGCCGGGACCTTGCTGAAAGAAGGACGCGGCGGCGAGGTTGCGCTCACGTTCGGTGAGGCGGTTCCGGTATCGATAGGCCCGCTCGAACGCCGCGTCGGACTGTTCACGTGGCCGACCATCGTTGGACATCGCGACCCCCAGCTTTCGATACGCCATGGCAAACATCGTATCCAGCGCCACCGCCTCTGAGAGCAGCCCGATGGCCTTTGGGTAATCGCTCTCGAGGTCGCTCGTTCGCGCGCCGACGGCGTACTTCTTCAGTGCCTCGAGCGACGTCGTCGTCACCTGATCGAGTGCCGGGTTTGAGCGCACGGACTTGAGAGACTCGCCGATCTTGCCGCGCAGCTCCCGGGTGAGCTTGTCGACGGCGGGAATGAGCTCCTTGGGCCCGTCGATCGTTTCGTGATACGAGGCTAGCTCGTCGCCGCTCTCGGCGGATACCAGTCGAAGCGCCACGAGATAACCGCTGCCGAGCTGGCGAACGTCGCCGTCCACCACGGCCTTGACCCCTTCACGCTGCGCCACCTCGCGAGCCAGAGCGAGGTCGAGGCGGCTCGTCTGCGGGCGCCGCATGCGATCGAGCGCGGCGCCGACCGTGCTCGCGGGCACCACCGAGACGACCGAAGACTCCCCGAGGTCGGTGCGCACCGCCTCCGTCACTGCGCTCCCCAGCGATGTGTCCGCCCCGGTTGCCTGAAAATCGGCCACGAGGAGCCGCTCATTCGCGGCAAGTTTGCCGGCCGCGAGCAGTGAGCCGGCCGGGCCGATCCCAAGCGCACGTAGAATCATGAAGACGAGTACGAGCATGGCGAACGTGCCGAGGGTAACGACGCCGCCCATTGCCGTCTTGCGCCAGGACACCCACGGACTCGCCTTCACGGCGAGCCGAGTCATGGTGGAGTGCACGGCGAGCGAACCACCCGGTGTGAGCGCCGATGCCGTCATCGCTTGATGAGCGCCGTGGTGCACGAATGCGGTGAAGAGAATGACGGGAAGTCCCAACGCCATCACAATCAGCGCACCGGGGAAGACCCAATCGGGCAGGCCGATTGCGATGATCGCCGCCTTGGCGAGAATCGTTACGGCCACGAATGCCAGCGCGTAGAGCGCGATCGCGCGCCCAATCCGGCTTCGCCCGCCGAGTAGAATCTCGGGCATGGCGGGGTGGCCGCCCCCGCTGGTCACACTCTCCAGCACGCGTACCAGGTCGGACGCCGACTGCGGGCGGTCGTCTGCATCTTTTTCCAGGCACCTCATCACGAGTTGCGCGAGCAACGGCGGCGTGTCCGGTCGGATGTCGGTTATCGGCTCGGGGCGCTCGCCCATCTGCGCGGCGAGGAGCTTCTGCCCCACGCGGCCGTGGAACGGCGGCCGTCCGGCAAGCATCTCGTACGCCATGACCCCGAACGAATAGATGTCGGCGCGGTGGTTCGTGCCAGCATCCGCGGCGGCCTGCTCCGGCGCCATGTACGCCGGTGTGCCGAGCGAGGTGCCGATCTGCGTGAGTGTGCCTCCTGCCTCCACCGTCTTGGCTGCGGCGAGCGCCTTCGCGACCCCGAAATCGGTGACGACCGCGGCGCCGCCCGTCAAGAGCACGTTGTCGGGCTTGATGTCCCGATGCACCACCCCGCGCTCGTGCGCGTACGCCAGCGCCTTCGCGACATCCCGTAGCACGCTTATCGCCTCGGACACCGGGAGAGGGCCAGACTTCGTGAGCGTGGCCCTCAGCGACTGGCCCTCCTCCAAGGGCATCGTATAGTAGGGAAGTCCGCCCGACACACCGGCGGCGAGAACCGGCACGATGTGCGGGTGTCGCAGCTGGGCGGCGAGCTGGATCTCGCGCTTGAAGCGCTCCACCGACACTCCCTCGGCCATCTCCGGAGGCAGGACCTTCACGACGACCTGGCGCCCGAGCGATGTCTCCGTCGCGGCGAATACGCGCGACATGCCGCCGCCTCCGAGCTCGCGCTCGAGCGTGTACGAAGAGCCTAGCGTGGATTGGAGCTGGTCGCGCAGGTCGGCCGTCACGGTATTGACTGTTGACCTCAGTGTAGCCGAAACATGAGTCGGTGGAGCGTGAGCCGGCACATTGCGCCATGCAAAATCTTTACGATGTGCCCGCGCTGGTCACGGGCTATCTCTGAGCTCACCTGTTGAGCGACGCCTGATGTTACGACCGAAGATGTGAGCGGCGGTGGAGGGCCGCAAGCCGCCTCAAGCGGTGCCCTTTCTCCCCAGCGGCATAATCATCGTGCCGGCGGCCGGAGGCGCCATCGTGCGCGCGACGGATGACCACGCGATGAATCAAGCGCCCGAATGGTCGCCCTCGGGGGACCGGTTGTTCTTCATCTCGAATCGCGACGGGCCGCTCGATGTCTACGAGATGGCCGTGGCGCCAAGCGGGAAGCTGCGAGGATCCGCCGTGCGCGTTACGACAGGGCTCAATGCCAGATCTCTGTCGATTACCGACGACGGTGGTCGAGTGGCGTACTCGCTCTATTCGGGGCATGCAAACATCTACTCAGTACCAATTCCGGCGAATGACGTAACGTCGTCCACCGACGCGACGCCAATCACCAGTGGTCCACAAACTATCGAATGGCTTTCCGCGTCGTACGATGACAAGTGGGTCACGTACGATTCGGATCGCGATGGCTTCGCCAACCTCTACCGCATCCCGGCCTCAGGCGGCGAGCCTGAACAGCTGACGAACGAAACGTTCGACCTCTTTGCACCGGATCTCTCTCCAGACGGAGAGCTGCTCGCGTATCACTCGTTCCGCTCTGGCACACGCGACATTGAGGTAAAACCACTCGAGGGCGGACCGATCGAGTTCGTCACGAACACTCCGGCACAGGAGAGCGGCCCGACATGGGCGCCCGATGGCGTGCGAATCCTGTACTTCGATCAGGCGGGCCAAGGCGGTGTGTACGTCACCTCCCGTCTTGGCGCCGGAAAGTTGGCCGCGCCGCGACGAGTATCGTACGGCGATGCACTACTTCGGGACAGCCCGACTTTCTCGAACTGGTCCCCCGACGGAAAGTGGATCGTCACCGAGACGAAGAGCGCAATAGTCGTTGTCGCGGCCGACTCTGGGCCGCCCCGTGTCGTCTACGCGGCGGGCGTTGGTGAGCCGGGTCCGGAGACCCCATTGTGGAGTCGCGACGGTCGCTCGATCTATTTCAAATCGCACGACAGGGCGGGACGCGCCAAGATCAGCGTCGTTTCGGCAAGCGGCGGAGCGCCTCGGCCACTGGTGCGCTTTCCGGATCTGTCGCGGCCGTCCTCCGGTACAGGATTCGGACGGAGCGCGAGCCGATTCTACTTTCCCATCGAGGATCGACAAAGCAACGTCTGGATCGCGGATGTCGCGCGGTAGGTCGCGTCGACGCTGCACGTGCGCCCCCCAAGTCGTCGTTGCGTCTTTCTAGCTCTTACCTGTCCGGGTCGCTCGCACTCGCGAACATCGTGTCCCACGTTCACTGCTAGCGTCACAGGTGGTTTGCGGTTCTTTCGCGGCTGCCGCGCCCGGCCCATTCATCCCACACTGCGATACCGCGCGACCAGGCGAGCCATGACGCAGCCGCAAGCCGAAGACCGGCGCCTCGCACGCATGACGAAGATCTGCCTCGCACTCCCCGAGGCTACGAGGAGCGTCACCGGCCGGCACGCATCGTTCGCGGTACGGAAAAAACAGTTTGCGTATTTCCTCGACGACCACCACAGCGACGGCTTCGTCGCCGCGTGTTTCAGGGTTGCGCCCGGAGAGAATGTGGAACTCGCCGGATCCGACTCCGGGCGGTGCTACCTGCCTGCGTACATCGGAGCACGCGGGTGGGTGGCATTGCGCATCGACGTCGGTGCAGTCGATTGGGCGGAGGTCGCCGAGCTCTCGGCTCGCAGCTACCGTCGCACTGCTCCGAAGGCGCTCGCCGAGCTATTCAAAGCGCCGCGACGTGTCTAAATCGCACGCGCACTAGCGTCCCGCCGCCTCCTCGTGGCGACCGTACGTCGCAGCAGTGACGCAGTGCCCAGCGACAACCTTCCACACGCGCAGATAAGTCAGATCGTACTTGACGTGCTTGCCCGTCCCCGCATCGTCGAACTCCACGTGGACGCTTCCGTCATCGTACGCCATCGAGCCATCCGCGCTCGCCTCGACCTTCAAGATCGTAAATACATGCGGCTGCTCGTTCTTCCGCTCTGTTGCGTGCAGCAGCCTTAGCGTATCGAGCGCCGCCAAGCCGACCACCGCCGGTCGCCCCGCCACCACATTGAAGTAAAGGTCCGGCGCCGCCAGCTCCGTCACGGGTACCGCGGCCAGACGCCGCACCGCGGCCTCGTCGCAGCGGCCCTGCGCCACGGCCCCCTTCGTCACGAAAAACCCGGCAACGATCATTGCTCGAACGACAAGGATTCGCATATTGGTTAGCCAGTGAGAGGTGCGGGAACGACGAACGGGTCTTCCGAACCTAACGCGCTCACGGAACGAGCGCCCACACTAGGGCATTAATCGATTCCACGAAGCAGGAGCGACGCCATGACCTCCGCCCACGAGCATCACGATCACGCCGGCCACGAGCACGCCGGTCACCATCATTCCGACCCGACCCTCTATCGCTCTCCCGCCGAGGCGATGGCCGCGCCGCGCGAGACGCTCGGCTACGTCGCCCTCCTCGACCCGGACGCGATCGCCGTCGTCGATCTCGAGCCGTCGTCGCCCACGTACTCCCAGGTCGTCGGCAAGTGGAGCGCGCCTCCCCAGAAATCGCCCGACGAATTCCACCACTACGGCTGGAACATCTGCAGCTCGGCCCTCGGCGGCGATCACCATCACGAGGGCGCGATGGAGCGTCGCTACCTCGTCGTCCCGGGGATGCGCTCGTCTCGCATCTACATCCTCGACACCGGCCCCGACCCGCAGAATCCGAAGCTCGTGCGCACGATCGAGCCCGAAGAGGTGATGAGCAAGGGCCACTACAGCCGCCCCCATACGGTGCACTGCGGCCCCGGCGGGCTGCTCGTGAGCGCCGTGGGATCCGGCTCGGTCGACGGCAACGACGGACCCGGCGGCATCTTCACGATGGACCACGATGACTTTCACGTCACGGGCCAGTGGGAGGTCAATCGCGGCAGCCAGTTCCTCGCCTACGACTTCTGGTGGCACATCAACGCGAACGTTCTCGTCGCCAGCGAGTGGGCGCAGCCGAAAATGCTCGAGAACGGCATCGTCCCCGAGCTGCTGCTCGGCCGCAAGTACGGCCACAAGCTCCACTTCTTCGACATGACCACGCGGAGTCACATCGCCGAGGTCGATTTTGGCGACCAGCATCAGATGGTGCTCGAGGTTCGCCCGTCGCACGATCCCGCGAAGACATTCGGCTTCGTCGGCGTCGTCATCGATGTCACCGACCTGTCGGCCTCGATCTGGACGTGGTACCGGGAAGGCACGGAATGGAAGGCGAAGAAGACGATCACGATTCCCGGCGTCCCGCTGGATGCCGAGCTGCTGCCGCCGCTGCTCAAGGGCTTCGGCGCCGTGCCGCCGGTGGTGACGGACATCGGTCTGTCGCTCGACGACCACTACCTCTACGCGGCATGCTGGGGCACGGGCGAGCTTCGCCAGTACGACGTGTCGGATCCGTTCGCGCCGAAGCACACGGGCACGGTGCAGCTCGGCGGCATCCTGCATCGCGCCGCGCATCCGGCGGGCGCAGCGTGGGCCGGCGGGCCGCAGATGATCGAGGTGAGCCGCGACGGCAAACGCGTGTACGTCACCAACTCGCTCTACAGCACGTGGGACACGCAGTTCTATCCGGACGGAATTCCCGGCGCGATGGCGAAGGTCGATGTGCTTCCGGGCGGGGGGATTCGGCTGGATCCGGAATTTTTCGTTGAGTTCCCCGGTCATCGGTCGCATCAGGTTCGACTCGAGGGAGGCGACTCCTCCACCGACTCGTTCTGCTTCACGTCATGAATCGGACATCGCCATGATGATGGTCGACACCAGCTAGATACTGCTCGCGCGGTAATCGCGAGACTTGGGCCGCCGCGAGAGGCCCATTGTCATGCCCCGCGCCCTGGGCAGTATTTCTCCCTGCATGATTTCCCACGCACGATCCGGCATGGGCGCGCTGGCGGAAGCGCGTGATCGGGCCGAAGATCAGCGACGCGTCGATCTCGGGGACCACCATGAAGAAGGTGAAGATCCCCATGTACACGAGCACTGAATGCCGATGCTCGGGTCCTGAAAGGCGAGAAGCTCGATTCACCAGCCAGCGGAGGCTGGTCGTCCGTGAAGGAGATACCTGAGTTAGTCGTACCCGAGGCAGTTAAGGCCCTCGATTGGGGGCCTTCTGCGCAACCCGCAGAAAATCGCTCTTGAGCGGTATCCTACGGGGTAGTACATTCATCCCGTGCAACTGACGTTCCTTGAAGTCTCACAATTCACCCTCACCGCGAAGGGCGTGCTCTCGGACAATGAGCTGTTTGCGGTCGAGGACGAGCTACTCGAAAATCCAGAAGCGGGTGAACGCATCACTGGCACGGGCGGTGTTCGAAAGATTCGCGCGGCAATCGCTGGACGAGGGAAGCGGGGCGGGGCGCGAATACTGTACTACTACGTTCCGAGCCGCGCAGTGGTGTACTTCATCGTTGTCTACGCGAAGAAACAATCGTCAACTTTGACTGCCGATGGGAAGAAAGTCATGCGAAAATGGACGGCCATGTTCGATCGAGAGTAGGCAGAGCAGCACGAACAGCGCAACGCCACTGGGCATCACTTCACTGGGTGAGACGTTATGAAGCGGACAGCGAAAGAAATGGAAGACCTGCTAATTGCAGGTTTGAAAGAATCGGTCGCGATCCATCGCGGAGAGGCGGCGCCGGTACGTGTTCGCACGCGAACGACCACCGCGCGCGATGCACAGGTCACACCGCCACCGGCGTTCGATGCGCAGCGCGTCGTTGCGTTGCGAACGGCGCTCGAGGTTTCGCAGCCGGTGTTCGCAAAAGTGCTGAACGTGAGCCCCAAGCTCGTGCAGGCGTGGGAGCAGGGAGCGAGAAAGCCGAACGGCGCATCGCAGCGCTTACTACAGGTCGCGGAAGATGAGGGCACATACCTCGTGAAACAGATTGCAGGCCTTCACAGGTCAGTCCCGGTTGCTAGCGTGGGCGGACGTAATGCACCGCCTCGCGATCGCTCGCGGGTTGGGCTGCCAGCCACGCAGCCGGCAGATCTTGTTAATCATAGGCGGAACGCCGGCGAGCGCGTATTCGCCAAGCGCGCGACAGTGCATACGAAGAAGAAGCGAGGCGCGCGATGAGCGCCAAAGGCGGACATCTCGGCTCTACCTGGAGTCACCCAACGAATCGGTAGAGCCGACCTCCCATCTCGTTAATTGCGCGCAGATCGCATTTATGTCTTCGGCTGAGAAAGGCTCCGTCATTACGACGATCCGACGCACTCGGAGTGTGCTCAGCGCCCACATGCGGCAGCGCCGGCGTAACGATCGTCATTCCGGCGCGCAGCGGGCGCGCGCTCCAGTCGGCCGGTCGAGAGCGCGAGCGCAACGCCGTTCGTCCATCCGAATCCATCCTGCGTCGGATACTCGCCGCCGCCCGCGACGCGCGTCGAGTCCATCACATCATATTTCTCCGTCATCTTTCCGGTCGCACGGTACACGCGGCGGTCGAGCGCGAGCCAGCGCGCGCGGGCGGTGTCAGCGACATCTGTGCGCCCGTAACATCGCGCGCCCTCGATCGCGAGCCACTCGAGCGGCGGCCACCCGTTCGGCGCGTCCCACTGCTGACCCGACGCGATTCGCGTGGTGACGAAGCCGCCAGGCGAGAGAAAGTCGCGCGCGAGCCGCGCGGACGCTGCGCGCCCCTGCTCCGGCGTCGCGAGGCCGAAGTAGAGGAGCGTCGCGGTAGCGAGCGTCGGCCGGTCGCGTACGCGCTCCGCGCTGCGCCAGCGCACATCGTAGAACCATCCGTCGGCCGTATCATACGCGGCGGCCACGAGGGCGTTGCGCCGCGCGAGCGCGAGCGAGTCGTAGCGATTGGCCATCGCCGCATCGTCATTCCGCGCGCGATAGCGACGAAGCGCCGCGATCGTGCGCTCGGCATTGTAGAGCAGGCTGTTGAGATCGACCGGCGCGATGCCGACCACCTCGAGCGTCCGCAGATCCTTCGGGTCGCGCATCCAGCGGCTCGAGAAATCCCATCCGCTCTCGGCGCCCGCACGAAGATTCCGGTAGAGCGCCTCGCGACTCGATGGCGGCACCGTTTGCGCGAGGGCGAAGTCTTCGCGATACGATTCGGGGCGCGGCTCCGGAATGTCGTCCCAATAGCGATTGAGAATTGCGCCATTCGTAAGGCGTACCGCTCTTCGCCACGCGGTGCCAGGTGCGAGTCGCTCTGCGCCATCCATCCAGAAAGCGTACTCCTGTTCCAGGGCGCCGAGATACGGCAGCGCGCGACTCGTGTCGGTGGCGGTGGCGTAGAGTCCGACCATCGCGGCGAGATACGGTGGCTGGCTGCGGCCGAGGTAGTAGGTGCGATTGCCGTTCGGCACGTGTCCGGTCGTCGTGACGAGGAAGGCGAAGTTGTCGAGCATGTCCTTCGCGAGGTCGATTTTGCCGCTCTCGACGAGACCGAGCATCGTGAAGTACGAGTCCCAATAGTAGACCTCGCGAAAACGGCCGCCCGGCACCACGTACGGATTCGGGAGTGGGATCAGCGACGATCGCGGATCCGGCGCGTCGGCGTGGCGCGTGAGCGCGGGCCAGAGCGCGCGGATGTGGTCCTCCATCGTCAGCGCACTGTCGGGCATCACGCTTACGTTGGCAGCGCCGGGGGCCGCCGGCAGCTCGAAGCGCGACGTCACGAACGCGCGCAGATCGAACCCAGGAGTGCGACGCTCGGCGTCATACTCGGACACGATGCGCGCGGGCTCGCGCAGCGGACGCGCGTCGACGAAGGTCTTCGAGTCGGGGAACACGGACGCCGTTTGCACGTCGCCGAAGAGCGGGCCGAGGTCGTGCGCAGGATCGTACCAGCCGTGCGCGGTGACGGTGCGAGTGGCCGGCGCGGGCGGAGTTGCGGACCTGCACGCGGTTGCGAGCGCGAGAGCTGCGAGAAGGAGGCGCGGTGTCACCGCACGAGCTCCCGATACCCGTGTCCCGGCGATCGCGTGCACTATGTCGATGTGGTGGTCGCCATCGTGGCGAGCCCGATGCGCGACTCCGCGAGTGCTGTCGCGAGCGCCGCGGCGTCCTCGCCGACGATCACGTGCACCACGTTGAGTGGTAGTCGCCACACACCGAGCGCGCCCGCACTCGTGAGCTCGGCCTCGTTCACGCGCTCCGAGTCGCGAAGCTCGAAGCGAAGGCGCGTGAGCGCGCAAAGCTCCGCATGCACGATGTTCTCCGCGCCGCCCACACCCTTGACGATCGCGCTCGCGCGCGCGCGGAGCTCGGGCGTCACTCGCACATCGCTGGCGCTCGTGGCAGCGGCCGCGGGGATGGGCGCAGCGGTCGGCGCCGAAACGGCAGCGCCACTCGAGCGCATGTACTCCTCCATGTCGGTTTTCAAGTTCTCGGAGCGCGTGCCGAACACCGCCTGCATGCCGCCGGGAACCACCATCACGCCCGACGCGCCGAGGGCGCGCAGCGCATCGGGATTCGCGCGCGCGTTGTCGAGCAGCTCCACGCGGAGGCGCGTGATGCAGGCGTCGAGGGTGCGAATGTTGGATTCGCCGCCGAACGCCGCGACGAGGCGCGCCGCCATCGAGTCGCTCGGCGCCGGACCTCCCGCGTCGGCGCGAGCGGCGGCGCTCTGCACCGCGTCGTCGGACTCGCGCCCCGGCGTCTTCAGATCGAACTTGAGGATGAGGGTCCGGAAAATGGCGTAGTACATCGCGGCCCACAGCAGCCCGAGCGGAACGAGCCACCATCCGCGCCTGGAGTGCGGATAGAGCACGATGAAGTCGATGAGCCCGTGCGAGAACGTCGTGCTGTGGTGGATGCCGAGCTCGATCGCCACCCAGTACGCCGCGCCGGCGAGCAGCGCGTGGATGCCGTACAGCACCGGCGCCACGAAGAGAAAGGCGAACTCGATCGGCTCGGTGATCCCGGTGAGGAACGATGTGAGCGCGGCGGAGATCATGATGCCGCCGATCCGCTTGCGATTCTCCGGCTTGGCGGTTTGCCAAATGGCGATCGCCGCAGCGGGGAGTCCCCACATCTTGAAGAGGTATCCGCCGGCGAGGTTTCCCGCGGTGGGATCGCCCGCCGTGAAGCGGTAGATCTCGCCGTGAATGGTGTTGCCGGTCGCGGGATCGACGTAGGTGCCGACCTCGAAAAAGAAGGGGACGTTCCAAATGTGGTGCAGCCCGAACGGGATAAGCGCGCGCTCGACGACGCCGTAGAGCGCGAATGCAGTCGCGGGATGCGCGGTGGCGGCCCAGTGCGAGAAGGCGTCGATGCCATGGCCAATCGGTGGCCACACGAAGCTGAGTATGATCCCAACGAAAATCGCCGCGAATGCCGTGAGAATCGGCACGGACCGCTTTCCCGCGAAGAACCCGAGATACGCGGGTAACGCGAGTCTGTAGTAGCGATTGAACAGGATTGCGGCGACGGCGCCAATGAGGATGCCGCCGAACACTCCCGTCTCGATGGACGGAATGCCCATGATCGGTTTGGGGTCGTAGCCGAGCAGCGGCGCCATCACACCCATCGTCGCCAGCATCACCGCGAAACCCACCACTGCAGCCAGCGCCGCCACGCCATCGTTGGTCGTGAGGCCGAGCGCGACGCCGATCGCGAAGATGAGCGGCAGATTTCCGAAGATCGCGCCGCCGGCCTGCGCCATCACGCTCGAGACCACCACCGGCAGTATGGCGAACTTCGCGCTTCCCACTCCGAGCAGTATCCCGGCGGCCGGCAGTACCGACACGGGAAGCATCAACGACTTCCCGATTTTCTGCAGCGATCCGAAGGCTCCGCGCGTCCAGCTCATGTGATGCTCCCGCTCGAGTCGTGATCCGCACCCAGATGCCGCGCGACGATCGCGCGCACGGCCACACCGGTCTCCGCATTCAACGTCTCGCGCGCGATCGCCCGGCACTCCGCCATGGACAGCGAGCGCACGCGCGCCTTCACCGCCGGGATGATCGGCACGTCGACGCTGAGCTCATCGACGCCGAGCCCGAGCAGCACCGGCACGGCGTCGAGATCGCCCGCGAGCGCACCGCACACGCCCACCCATCGCTCGTGCTCGTGCGCGCCATCCACGGTGCGCGCGATGAGCCGCAGCACCGCCGGATGCAGCGCATCCACCTGTGGCGCGAGCCTGGGGTTCGTGCGGTCCATCGCGAGCGTGTACTGCGTGAGATCGTTCGTGCCGATCGAAAGAAAGTCCGCCTCGCGCGCGAATCGGTCCGCGATCATCGCCGCGGCCGGCGTCTCCACCATGATGCCGATGGGGATTGTCGGCGCATCGAGCGCGCGACGCTCCGCCTCGACCATCTCCCGCGCGGCGCGCCACTCGGCGAGCGTCGCGATCATCGGGAACATCACCGCAACCTTGCCGATCGACGCCGCCCGCAGAATCGCGCGAATCTGCGCGCGCATCAGCTCCGGCCGGTTGAGGGTGAGCCTGACACCGCGCTCGCCCAGAAAGGGATTTTCCTCGGCGCCGATGGGCAGATACGAGAGCGGCTTGTCACCGCCCACGTCGAGTGTGCGGATCACGAGAATCCGGTGTGGGCCGAGCGCGCGAGCGACGGACTCGTACACCTGCGCCTGCTCGTCCTCGCTCGGCGAGGTGTCGCGCTGCATGAAGAGAAACTCGCTGCGAAGAAGACCCACTCCTTCGCCGCCCACCTCCACCACCCGCGAGGCCTCGCCCACGTTGCCGATGTTGGCGACGACCTCGATCCGATGTCCGTCCGTCGTCGTCGCGGCATCGGCCGCCACCGCGAGCTCGGACGCGCGCCGGTTTTCATCCGCCGCGCGCCTCCGCGTGACCTGCGCCTCCTCGGCCGCACTCGGCGCGATGCGCATCACGCCCGAGTCTCCATCTAGCAGCACGCGCGTGCCCGCCTCGAGAGCGAGCGCGCGGGGATCGATGCCGGCGATCGCGGGAATGCCGAGTCCGCGCGCGATGATCGCCGAGTGCGAGGTCGCGCTGCCGGACGTCGTGCAGAATCCGAGCACGCGCGTGCGATCGAGCGAGGCGGTGTCCGACGGGGCGAGATCTTCGGCGACGACGATCGAGTTGACGGGCAGCACGGGCGCCACGGCATCGTCGCCCGCGAGCAGATGCAGCACGCGCCGCCCCACGTCGCGCAGGTCCGCGGCGCGCCCCGCGATGAGCTCATTCTTGAGCGAGAGCAGCCGGTTCGCCTGGGCGGTATACGCGCGCTTCCAGGCGAATGCCGCGCTCGCGCCGTCGCGGATGCCGGCTCCGGCCTCGTCGAGCAGCTCCGGATCGTCCAGCAGCTCCTCGTGGGCCGCGAATATTTCTGCGCGCTTGGCGTCGGCTTCCATCGCGAGACGCGCGCGCAGCGTTTCGAGCTGCGCGTGGGCGGCGGTGAGCGCCGTGTCGAGCTTGCGCCGCTCCTGCTGCGCGTCGGCGGCGCGCTCCTCGATCACCGTGTCGTCGTGGCGGAACTGAAAGATGCTGCCGATGGCAACGCCGGGAGACGCGGGCACACCACGAAGCTCACCGTCCACCGGTGGCCGGGACGGCGTCGCGGTGAGGGGAGCGCGAGTCTCGGCCGCCGAGCCCGCGTGCGCCGCGTCCCCAAGATCGGTGGCCAGCAATTCCGAGAGCGATGCGACGGCGACCGCCGCGTCGCTGCCTCGCGCGACGATGGTCACGGTGTCGCCCGCCCCGATCTCGAGCGCCATGATCGAGACGACGCTCCGCGCGTTCGCCTCGCGCGCTCCACTCACCAGCCGGAGCTCCGACCTGAACTGGCGCGCGGCCGCCGTGAGCGCCGCCGCGGGACGCGCGTGCAGCCCCGACTCGGCCGCGATCACGATGGGCCGCGATCGCACGGTCTCTCCCTCCGTATCGACTGCGGGGGCCGCGGCTCCATTGGCGAGGGTGAGGCGCATGAGCACATCTCGCCCCGCCGTGACGCGTCCGGTGCGCATGTCGAACGACGCGACGCGATCGGGATTCGCGACCACCACCTGTGTCAACAAGCTTCGCGCGCGGCGCGCCACGAGATCCGCATCGAAGGTGAGGAGCGCGTCGCCCGTGTGCACGACGTCGCCGTCTTTCACGAGGGCCATGAAGCCCTCTCCCTTGAGCGTGACCGTGTCGAGGCCGACGTGGATGATGATTTCCAGTCCGTGCGCATCCAGTGTAACCGCGTGCTTCGCGCGATGGACCTGGAGCACCCTGGCATCGCACGGCGCGAGAAGCCGGTCGCTCGTCGGGTCGATCGAGATGCCATCGCCCACGAGACGCTGCGCGAACGCCGGATCCGGCACCTTGTCCAGCGGCACGATGACCCCGGACAGCGGCGCGATGATGGTCAACGACCGCGTTTCCGTGGCGGGCGATTCGGGCTGTGGCCTATTCGGCACGCCTTACCGGGCTAGACACTGCAACTCCGCCGTCGGACGACGGCGCCGCAGTGCATACGAAATGTTCCGCACGAAAGTCGGCCGAGCCGATGAGACGGACAGTCGGGACGTCAGCGCTGCGACGCATGCCTGGTAGCCCGTATGTTCTCACGTCCCTCCACCGATGTCTGAGCCAACGGCAATCATGTCCGGGCCACGGCGAATTTCCCCCGGCAGTTCCCGCGAGCGCTCGGCGGCTATAAAGGGTAGCGTGAGATCCGTATCCACGATATCGCCACTCGCCTTGCGAGAGGAACATTCGTGAAAAGGTAATTGGGGAGGGTGGTCCCACCCCCAGCCACTTCGGACTTTTCACACGCACACACGGGGGGAACGAAACTCTCGGAGCGGCGAAAAGCGAGGGCCTCGAGCTCCTGACCGCTCGCACAGCTTGACGATCGTCCTAGGCTTCCGTACTGTGATGAGATCGTTTCTTTTCCGGTCCCGCCTGCCTTGCCGGAAATCCCCGATCACCGCGGGGACAACGATTTGCCGACCACGGTTCACTCCGGGAGATCATGCGCACTTCGTCTCTTGTTCTTCGCTTTTCCCTTCTGCTCGCCATGGTCGCAACCGCGTCCCCGGCCGCTGCCCAATCCGGCACCATTAAGGGCGTCGTCACCGACACCACCACCGGGCCGGTCGTCGGCGCGGTGGTGACGGTCGACGCCTCCGCGCTCCTCACGCAGACCAACGCCCGCGGCGCCTACGAATTCCGCGGCGTGTCCGTCGGCACGCACACGGTGCGCGTCCGCGCGCTCGGACACACGCCTGCGACGCAGTCGGTGAACGTGGAGGCGACAGGCACCGTTACCGCCAACTTCACGATCGGAAGCAATGCCGTGGAGCTCGCGCGCGTCGAGGTCGTCGCCGGCTCGCGCGCACGGCACCAGGCGGCCGACGAGCTCGCGGTGCCGGTGGACGTGTACACGACCGAGCAGATCCAACAGCAGGGCACCACCGAGACCGGCCGCATTCTCGCGGCGCTCTCGCCGAGCGTGAACATGCCGCACCAGAGCGTGACGGACGCCAACGACATCGTGCAGCCGTTCACGCTGCGCGGTCTCAGTCCGGATCACACGCTCGTATTGATCAACGGATGGCGCCAGCATCAGACGGCGCTCGTCAACACGTTTCCTTACGGCAGCGGCGCCGGCTCGAGCGGCGTGGATCTCAATGCCATCCCCGCGGGCGCGATCGACCGGATCGAAGTGCTACGTGACGGCGATGCGGCCGACTATGGATCCGATGCGATCGCCGGCGTCGTCAACATCAAGATGAAGGAAGGGCAGTTCGCGCCCTTCCTCAACGTCGAGGGCGGGCGCTACTACACGGCCAACTATCCCCACGACGGCACCGGCGTCGACATCAACAGCGGCTTGGGACTCGGGCTCGGCCGCGGATCGCTCACACTCTTCGGCGAATTCAAGCACGACGATCCGACGAATCGCGCGTGGCCGGACAAGTTCCTCGCGGACGCGAACGGGATCACGGACGACATCGATACGCTGACGGGAACCATCATCCACAAGAACAACTCGATCAAACAGCCGAACCTACACTGGGGCGACGGAGAGCTTCGGAACGGGCAGTTGTTCGCCAACTTCCGCATGCCCGTCACCGCGTCGGGCAACACGGAGGTCTACGCGTTCGGCGGCTTCAGCGATCACTTCGGCACCGGCAACGGCTTCTGGCGCTACCTGGACGGTAATCGCAACTGGCCTCAGATCTATCCGCAGGGTTTCCTCCCCGAGTTCGATCCGACGTCCAAGGACTACTCGGCCACTGGCGGTGTGCGCACGACCGTCGGCGGCTGGTCGCTCGACTTCGGCGGCTCGTACGGGCTCAACACGTTCGACTACAATCTCCGCAACACGCTGAATCCGTCGCTCGGCCCGTGTCTCGACATCGCGTGCGCGCCCGGAGCCGACGGTGTGCTGGGCACTGCCGACGACCCGGGGATTCCGAACCAGACGACCTTCTTCGCCGGGCGCCTGCGCCGCAGCGAATACGAGCTCGGCATCAACGGCTCGAAGGCCTACGAGGTTGGTCTCCCTGCACCGCTCAACATCGCCGCCGGTGTGCTCTTCCGCGGCGAGGACTACGCGATCAAGCAGGGCGAGCTCGCGTCGTACGTGAACGGAGCTTACCCGGCGCAGGATGGAAGCGGCCCCGCGCCTGCGGGATCGTCCGTGTTCGGAGGCTTCCGCCCGCAGGACGCGAGTGATCACAGCCGCACCAACATCGGCACGTACATCGATCTCGAAACAAACCTCACGCCGCAATTCCTGGCGAACATCGCGGGCCGCTTCGAGCACTACAGCGACTTCGGGTCGAACGTCTCCGGCAAGCTCGCGCTGCGCTATCAGCCCGCGAAGCAGCTCGTGCTTCGAGGATCGTTGAGCAATGGCTTCCGTGCGCCCGGGCTAGCCCAGAGTTACTTCAGCCACATCACGACGAGCTTCATCGGCGGCCAACTCTTCGAGGTGGGCAACTTTCCGGTGAACGCGCGCGCAGCCGAGATCTTCGGTGCGAAGCCGCTGACGGAAGAGAAGTCGGTGAATATCAGCAGTGGCCTCGCGTACACGCCGGTCGAGAATTTCACCCTCACGCTCGATTACTTCCACATCAAGATCACCAACCGCATCCTGCTTGGCGCCACGTTCGCGGACTCCGTGTCGCAGGCGATCCTCGCCGATTCGGGTGTCACCGGCATCGCGGGCGTGCAGTTCTTCACGAACGGGCTGGACACCAAGACGGATGGCGTCGATGCGACCGCCAACTATCGGATGCCAGCCGGAAGCGGCACGCTCGACTTCAGCCTCGGGGCGAACTACACGCGCAACAAGATCACGCGCGTCGATCCGCTGCCGGCGGTGCTTCAGGGGAAGCCGACCGAGATCACGAGTATCCTCGACCTCGTAACGACGCTCGCCATCGAGAAGGAGCGCCCCGACTGGCGCGGAACGCTCACCGGGCAGTACTCGATCTCGCGCTTCCACGCCCTCGCCCGCGCCTCGTACTACGGCAGCTTCGATTCGGCGGAGCCGAGCTTCACCGATGGGGAGCATTACGGCGGAAAGACGCTCCTCGACACGGAGATCGGCTACCGATTCAATCAGGTCAACTTGTCGATCGGCGCGCGAAACCTCTTCGATGTATATCCCGATCAGGCGCACAAGGAATTCAACAACAACGACAACACTTTCCCGTGGGCGGCGGCTAGCCCATTCGGGTACAATGGACGGTACCTGTACACGCGGGCGGAGATTGCGTTGGGGTGGTAAGCAGCTGACCACACGACTCTCCCCGGAATGCAAAAACGTCCAACGCCGCACGCGTTGGACGTTTTTGCATCCGCAGGCCCGACTCGCACTCATCGCTCCACAGAGGATCCATACAGCGAGCCATCGAGCCCGCGCGCTCCGGAATCACTCGACGTGCTCGCACGCTGCCCGTACGAAGTCGCTGGCGGTCTTACAGCACTCCCCGCACGGCGCTATCCTTTCCCGCCATGCTCGAGCACAGCCCACGCTTCGATCCGCGAGCCGCCGAGCGCATCGCGCGCGACCACTTCGGCGCCGAGGGGCGCGCGACGGAGCTCACGAGCGAGCGCGATCAGAACTTCTGCATCGAGCGCCCGGACGGCACGCGATTCGTGCTCAAGATCGCCAACGCGAGCGAGGAGCGCGCGCTCCTCGAGGCGCAGCAATCCGCGCTCGCGCACCTCGCCTCGCGTGTCGACGTCACCCCGCGCGTGCTGCTCGCCGCGAATGGTGAGTCGTTCGTGCGCGTTGCGGGCGCCTATGGAAAGGAGCACCTCGCGTGGGCCATCTCCTGGCTTCCCGGACGGCCCTTCGCGCTCGCAGCGCATCGCTCGACATCGCTCCACGAACAGTTCGGGCGCCGCATCGGGGCGCTCAGCGCGGCGCTCGCGGACTTCGACACGCCCGCGATCCATCGCGATTTCTACTGGAATCTCGCGAACGGACGCGTGATGGTGTCGCGTTATCGAGCTCTCGTATCCGACCTCGAGCTCGGCGGCGCGGTCGATCGGCTCGTCGCTGCGTTCGATGCGCGCACCGCCCCGCTCCTTGACTCCCTCCCCCGCGCCGCGATTCACGGCGACCTGAACGATCGCAACATCCTCGTCGGTGGCGGCACCGAAGTCGAATCGCACGACCAGTCGATCACCGGCATCGTCGACTTCGGCGACATGACGCACAGCTTTCGCATCGCCGATCTCGCGATCGCGATCGCTTACGCCATCCTCGGCTCCACCGATCCGCTCGCCGTGGCGGCGTCTATCGTGCGGGGCTATCGCGATACGATGGTGACCACCGACGACGAGCTCGCCGCGCTGTTCGGGCTCATCGCCATGCGCCTGTGCACGAGTG
The DNA here is from genome assembly GCA_036564355.1 of Gemmatimonadaceae bacterium. Classification (GTDB taxonomy): domain Bacteria; phylum Gemmatimonadota; class Gemmatimonadetes; order Gemmatimonadales; family Gemmatimonadaceae; genus FEN-1250. Next base: position 20,325 of record DATCPC010000001.1, read on the forward strand.
TCTGCATCGCCGCCGATCAGCAGCTGCGACGCCCGGACAACGAGTACCTCGGCGTAAGCCAGTCCGCCATCGCGCACATCCTTCCGCTCCTCGCCGGCATTCCGTTCTCGCTGGCCGAGGCGGTGTTTCGCGAGGCCGCGGGCGCTCCCATCGTACCGGCCGCCGCGCGTGTCGCGGACTTTCTCGCGCGCCAACCCGCGATCGCGCCGGTGCTCGCGATCGACCCGCAGCGCGAGCCGAGCATCGTGCTCGACCTCAGCGTCGCGAGCACGCTCGTCGCGGGCGAGCCGAGCGCGAACACGGAGCCTCTGCTGACGTCGCGCGTAAACGCCGAGATGCGCGCCGCCAACGTGCCGCTCGCGATCGGCCGCTACGACGAGCCGCGGCTGATCTACGTGGCGCCCGCATTCGAGACCGGAAACGGACCGGCGGGCGAGCATCGCACGATTCACATCGGCCTCGACCTCTTCGCCCCGGTGGGCACGCCGGTGTTCGCGCCGCTCGATGGCACCGTGCACGCGTGGGCGGACAACCGCGCGCCGCAGGACTACGGTCCAGTGATCGTCCTCCGTCACGAGACCGACGACCGCACGGAGTTCTTCACGCTCTACGGACATCTGAGCCGCAAGTCGCTCGACGACCTCGAAGTCGGCCGCACGGTGAGAGCGGGCGAGAAGATCGCGACGCTCGGCCCCGCCGCGGTGAACGGCGGATGGACGCCGCATCTGCATCTCCAGCTCATCACGGACCTGCTCGACCTGGGCACGGACTTCCCAGGTGTCGCGCGACCATCGCAGCGAGACGTCTGGCGCGCGCTCTGTCCCGATCCGAATCTCATCGCCCGAGTGCCCGCGAGCCGGTTCCCCGAATCCGCCCCCAGCGCGCGGGCGACGCTCGCGGAGCGGCGCGCCGTGATCGGCGGCAACCTGAGCATCGCGTATCGCGAGCCTGTGAAGGTCGTGCGCGGCTGGATGCAGCATCTCTACGACGACGAGGGGCGCCGCTATCTCGACGCCTACAACAACGTGCCGCACGTGGGACACTGCCACCCGCGCGTCGTCGATGCCGCCGCCTCCCAGATGCGCGTGCTCAACACGAACACGCGGTATCTGAACGACCTTCTCGCCGAGTATGCGGAACGGCTGCTCGCCACCTTTCCGGCTGCGCTCGACGTCTGCTACGTCCTGAATTCGGCGAGCGAGGCGAACGAGCTCGCGCTGCGACTGACGCGCGCGTATACGGGGAGCCGGGACATGATCGTGCTCGAGGCGGCCTACCACGGGAACACGACGTCGCTCATCGACCTGAGCCCCTACAAGCACGATGGTCCGGGCGGAACCGGCGCGCCGGAGTGGGTGCACGTCGCCGCGCTCCCGGACGTGTATCGCGGCGCGTACAAGGCGAGCGACTCACGCGCGGGCGCAAAGTACGCCGCGTCGGTGGGCGATGCGATTCGCCGCATCCACGACAGCGGACGCGGGGTGGCTGGCTTCATCGCCGAGACCTGCCCGAGCGTTGGCGGACAGCTCGTATTCCCGCCCGGATATTTGGCGCACGTGTACGAGCAGGTGCGCGCAGCGGGCGGCGTGTGCATCGCCGACGAGGTGCAGACCGGGCTCGGGAGAATGGGCACGAGCTTCTGGGCCTTCGAGAACCAGAGCGTCGTTCCCGATATCGTCGTCATGGGCAAGCCACTCGGCAACGGTCATCCGATTGCCGCCGTCGCGACGACGCGCGCCATCGCCCAGGCCTTCGACAACGGCATGGAGTTCTTCAGCACCTTCGGCGGAAATACCGTCTCGTGCGCGGTGGGGATCGCCGTGCTCGATGTCGTGCGCGACGAAGGCTTACAGGAGCACGCGCGCACGGTGGGCGATCACCTGGGAGCGAGGCTGCGTGCACTCGCCGAGCGCCATCCGATCGTGGGCGATGTGCGCGGCTCGGGACTCTTCTGGGGCGTGGAGCTCGTGCGCGACAGGGCAACGCTCGAGCCGGCCGGGGCGGAAGCGTCGTTCGTGGCGAATCGGATGCGCGAGCGTGGAGTGCTCCTCGGCACCGACGGACCGTTTCACAACGTCGTGAAGATCCGGCCGCCGATGCCGTTCACCGCCGACGATGCCGATCTGCTCGCGGACGAGCTCGAGTTGGCGATCGGGAAGATCCCTGGCCGATAGCCGGCCTACTTCGGGAAGACGCCGAGTATCGTGACCTCGTACGGCAACGGCTGCGAAACGTCGGGGCCCTTTCTCGGTTTTTCCTCCAATCGTTGCGACACTCCCTCGAAGCTGATTCGGGGCAGTCCAAACACGTGCAGGCGGTCTCCCATCTTGAGCCGGCGCACGATGCGCTCGGGCGGCGTTCCCTTCGCAAATACTACTCGCAGATGTTCCACCTTCACCTTGCCATTCATTTCGAGCGCGGATGCCGGCACGAATCGCCCGTCCTTCACCTCCTGCTGAGGCCCGGTAATCACCATGATGAACTCCACATCGTTGTAGAGTCCCGTCTCGGCGAGGATCGCGATCTTGTCCCCCGAATACGAGATCGTGCATGACGCCTTGTTCCAGATGTCGAAGGTCTTGTCGGCGCCCCCGGGCTTGAAGCCGTCGACCGGGACGAACGAGCTTGTCGTGCTCACGCCATTGATCCTCGTGATCGGGTGGATCTCGAAGATGTGATCCGGCGTGTCGGAATCGAGCGAATCGACATGTTCCCCCTGCTTTTCCTTGTTCGACGACGCGTGCTCAGGCCAGATCCTGAACACGCCGATGAGCTTGAGCGGTCTGCCGGAGGTCTCCGCGGCGTGCACCAGGTCCACTGCTTTCATCTGTTTCGCGGCGTTCGCGATCTCTC
>DATCPC010000013.1:0-36156 GCA_036564355.1 Gemmatimonadaceae bacterium
ACGCCAAGGTGCCCCGCGCTGTTCTCGAACCACTCGGCCACGGTGTGAGCCTCTCCGCCGCGGCCGCCCGCGCCGATCGCGATCGCGGGAATGCCGCGGCTGATCGGGACATTCGCGTCGGTGGATGCAGTGGCGAGATCGGGCTCGCGTCCGATGAGGAGCGTGGCCTCGATCGCCGCGACGACGAGCGGGAGCGAGCGATCGGTTTCGCCGCTCGGACGATCGCCTATCACGGAGATCGCGAGTGTGAGTGGGGCCGCGCCGCGGGTGCCGCGCAGATTCTCCTCGTGAAGGGCGGCGGTTGCAGCCGCGCGAATCTCGGCCTCGAACGTTCGGAGAGCGCCCTCGGACGTCGATCGCAAATCGACCTCGAGCCACGCGTCGTTCGGGATCGAATTCACCGAAATGCCGCCGCCGATTCGACCCACGGAGAGCGTTGTGCGCGGGAGCGTCGGCAGCGCGGTGCGCGCGAGCAGCGCGCCGGTGAGTGCCGCGGCGTGGACGGCATTGGGAACTCCGAATGCCGTCCAGCTGTGGCCTCCAGCGCCCCGAAACTGAATTCGAAATCGGCGCGAGCCGAGCGCGCGGTGCACGATGCGCTCATCGCCCGCGCCGTCGAGCGCTATGGCGGCGGCCGCGTGACTCATTGTATTGGCGAAAAGCTCCTTGGCTCCGCGAAGATCGCCCGCGCCCTCCTCGCCGGTGGTCGCCGCGAAGACGACGGGCGCGCGCGTGCGCAGGCTCGCCCCGTCGATCGCGCCCGCGAGCGCGAGCATGGCCGCGAGCCCGCGGCCGTTGTCGCCGATGCCGGGGCCGACGAGCCGCGGGCCCTCATGCTGCACGCGAAGCGGCACGCCGCGCGGGAAGACAGTATCGAGGTGCGCGCAGATGACCACGGGCGCGCCATGCTCGGTGCCGGCACGGGTGCCGAGCACGTTGCCGGCGGCATCAACGCGCACGTCGCTGAGGCCCAGGGCGCGAAATCGGGACGCGATCCACGCGCCTCGCTCTCCCTCTTCTCCCGTCGGCGCCGCGATCTCGGAGATGGCGATCTGCGTTTCGATGGTCGCTGCGTCGGAGCTCTCGATCGTGGCGCGAGCGCGCGCGAGCGCAGGCGCGTCCCAGAGCACGCGAAGTTGGGAGGGTGCATCCATGCCATTGAATTGCGGGGAGTTGCGCCCCGGCGCAAGTAGCGCGCTCTGCAACCAGCCATTGTCAGCCGGGCGGCGGCCCCTTCAACATTCCATGGCTGGGTCGTCCCGACTCGGGACGCTCTGATGTCCCGTTTCCACTGGTAATGCATGCAGGAACACGAGCTCATCTACGATTGGAACACACGCTCCCCGGCCATCCAGTGGGAGCAGTGTCGCGTGGAGCTCAACGACGAGACGCTGCGGGATGGGCTGCAGTCGCCGTCCGTCACCGATCCACATATCGACGACAAGAAGGCACTACTGCATCTGATGGCGGACCTCGGAATCGCGGCCGCGAACATTGGGCTTCCGGGCGCCGGCCCGCGCACCCGCGCCGACACGCTCGCGCTCGCGAAGGAGATCGTGAGCGCCAAGCTGCCGATCTCCGCGAACTGCGCGGCGCGCACGCTCGTGACCGACATAGAGCCGATCGCGCGCATCGCGCAGGAAGCCGGGTTGGCGATCGAGGCCGCGACGTTCATCGGCTCGTCGCCGATTCGGCAGTACGCCGAGGACTGGACGCTCGAGAAGATGGTGCGCGTGAGCGAGGACGCGGTGAAGTTCGCCGTGGGCGAGGGGCTTTCGGTGATGTTCGTGACGGAGGACACGACGCGTGCGGATCCCGAGACGCTTCGCGCGCTCTACGGCGCCGCGATCGCGTGCGGGGCGCGGCGCGTCTGTCTCGCCGACACGGTCGGACACGCGACGCCGGACGGTGTGCGCGCGCTCGTGCGCTTCGTGCGCGAGGAGATCATCGCGCCGGCGGGGATCGCGGTGAAGATCGACTGGCACGGGCACCGCGACCGCGGCAACGGCCTGGCGAACTGCTTCGCGGCGATCGAGGCCGGCGTCGATCGCGTGCACGGCACCGCGCTCGGCATCGGCGAGCGCGTGGGGAATGCGGAGATGGATCTCCTGCTCATCAATCTCCGCCTGCTCGGCGCACATCACCACGATCTGCACAGGCTCCCCGAGTACACCGCGCTCGCCTCGCGCGCGCTTGGCATCGCCATTCCGCCGAGCTATCCGGTGGTCGGCGAGGATGCCTTTCGCACGGCGACGGGCGTGCACGCGGCCGCGATCGCGAAGGCGCACAAGAAGGGCGACGCGTGGCTCGCGGACCGAATCTATTCGGGCGTCCCCGCGGGGGACTTCGGCCTCTCGCAGCGAATCGACGTCTCTCACGTGTCGGGGATCTCGAACGTCAAATCGTGGCTCGAGGCGCATGGCCACGACGCCAACGACGAGCCGCTGTGCCGCCACATCCTCGATGCGGCGAAGCGCGCCACGCGCACGCTGCGCGACGACGAGCTGACGGCTCTGGTCGCCGATCACAAACGGATCGCGGTCACGGCGTGAGTGCACCCTTCTCCGCCGTGTTGGGCGGATACCTCGATCTCCGTTGGCGTCTCAATCCGGTGGAGGCGACGTTCCACGGCCTCCCGGAATTTGACGGGCTGTTCGCGCGATACGACGCGGAGTCGGTGCGCGAACAGCTGGCCGCTCTCGTGAGCTACGAGAATGCTATCGAGGAGGCGGGTGCGGAGACGCTCGCGGAGGAGATCGACCGCACCGCGGTGCTGCATTCGCTCCGGCACGACATCCTGCTGCTCGGGAAGGAGCGCCAGTTCGTGCGCGACCCGGCGTACCATCTCCTGCACGCGGTGAACGGGATCTTCCTGCTCCTCGCACGCCGGCCGGCCGACTCGTCCGAGCGCGCGGTGTCGCTGCTCGCGCGACTCGATGCGCTGCCGGCGTTTCTGGAGACGGCAGTCGCGGTGCTCACGGAGCCCGATGCGATTTTCGTGGGCATGGGAGTATCCATGATCCCGGGCGCGATCGCGCTCATCCAGGATGGGCTCGACGACCCCGCGCTCGACCTCTCGATGCTCGACCCCCTCGAGCTGGAGGGCGCGCGCGTGCGGGCGGTCGAGTCGCTCGAGGCGTTCGGCGAAGCGCTCGAGAGGATGAAGGCGCGCGCCGGCGACCACTTTGCGATCGGCCGCGAGCTGTTCGATCGCAAGCTCCACACGGCGCACATGATCGCAGAGAACGCGGACGAGCTGCTGCGCTTTGGCGAACGACTGCGCGCGAGTGCGATCGCGGAGCTCGAGCAGATCGGGGCGGAAATCGATCCGCGCGCGCACTGGAAGGAGATCGCCGCGCGGCTCCGCGCCGACATGCCGAGTCCCGAGAGCGCGCTGGATGAGTACCGGGAGGCGATGGAGGCCTCGCGCCACTTCACGATCTCGCGCCAGCTGATGCCCGTGCCGGATGCGACGCTGGAAGTCGTGCCCACGCCGGGATTTCTCCGGCCGCTCATTCCGCTCGCCGCGTACCAGGGCCCGGGGGCGTTCGACCCGGTGCAGCGAGGGCTCTTTCTCGTCACGCTGCCCGAGGACGGAGAGTCATGGCGCGCGCATTGCCGCGCGGAGCTGCCGAGCACCGCGCTGCACGAGGGAATTCCGGGTCATCATCTGCAGATGTCGATCGGAAATCGGCTGCCCAGCGTGCCGCGGCGGGTGCTGTCGACGCCGGCGGCGCGCGAGGGGTGGGCGTTGTACTGCGAATCGCTGATGGCCGAGATGGGCTTTCTGGACTCGGCCGCCGAGCGATTCTTTCAGGCGCACCATCTGCTGTGGCGCGCCATTCGTGTGATCCTCGACGTGTGCTACGCCGTGGGAAGGCGCGACATCCTCGCTTTGCGCGAGGATCTACGAAGGGCGCGAACCGATGAGTTTACGCTCGCGACCTTTCACGAGGAGCTGTTGCAGTACGGCGCGCTGCCGACGGCGCTGGCGCGCTGGGGAATGGGTTTGGCGGCTGCCGAGTAGTGTTCGAACACTCAAAGGAGAGCGTACATGTGGCGTAGAGCGATAGTAGCAACGATCGCGATCGGCGTGTCGATGGGCTGCAATGGCGACAAGAAGGCTCCCGCGGCGGATACTGCTGCGGCGACGCCTGCCGTGGCGTCGAAGCCGGCGCACACCGACTTCACGAGCGGAGGCCCGTACCTCTTCGTGTCGAACGAGGATGGGAACGATGTCACCGTCATCAGCGCGAAGACGGACAGCGTGGTCGCCACGCTCGTGCCTGGGCAGAGGCCTCGCGGCGTTCGCGTGAGCCCGGATGGGAAGGTGCTGATCGTCGCGGTGAGCGGATCGCCCAAGGCGGGACCGGGGGTGGACGAGAAGTCGCTTCCTCCCGCGGATCGAACTAAGGACGGCATCGCGCTCATCGATCTCGCTACTGGACAGAAGGTGGCGAATCTCCCCGGCGGAATCGATCCGGAGGCGTTCGCGATCTCGAGCGACGGCACGACGATCTATGTCTCGAACGAGGACGGGGGGTCGCTCACGCTCATCGACGTCGCCTCGCGGAAGATCATCGGGACCGTGCCGATCGGATCGGAGCCGGAGGGAGTGCAGATCCATCCGGACAACAAGGTGCTCTACGCGACGAACGAGGGAAGCGGCACCGTGTCCGTGCTCGACCTCAGGACGAAGAACATCATCGCGACCTTCCCGACGGGAAAGCGTCCGCGCGGCATCGCGTTCACGCCGGACGGAAAGAAGGCATACATCACGAACGAGGTCGGCGGAACGGTCACGGTCGTCGATGCGAAGCGGCACAAGACGATGAAGAACATCACGATTCCGGGCGAGGGCGCGAAGCCGATGGGAACGGCGATGGCCCCCGATGGCAAGCACCTCTACATCACGACGGGCCGCGGCGGCGCCGCGGCGGTGATCGACACGAAGAGCGATACAGTGGTGACGACGTTTCCCGTCGGCAAGCGGCCATGGGGGATCGCCGTGTCAGCGGACGGGAAGTGGATCTATACGGCGAACGGCCCGTCGAACGACATCTCGGTAATCGATGCGAGCACGAACCAGGTCGTCAAGCACATTCCCGGCGGGAAGTCGCCGTGGGGGATCGCCATTTCGAAGTAATGCCCACGAGCCGGCGACCTAGCAGCACCGGTTGCCGGTTCCCTCGTAGCGCGCCCGCTCCCGCTCTCGTGCGAACTCTTCGCGCGAGAGCGGTTTCGTATCCGGATGCTTCGCGCGGAGATGGGCCAGGTATCGCGCGTAGTCCGGCGCGCCGATGATCGCGCGCACCACCCGCGAGATGCGGGCGATGAGCGCGGGCGGCTCCTTCACCGACTCAGTGCGCGGACGATGCATCGCGAGGGCGAGCAATCGTGCGATCGAAGAGCTCGTAGATTCGGCGATATTCGTCTTGCCAGCTCGTCGTGCGCACGAAGTCGTGGCGCTCCACGGGATACACCGCGAGATCCCAGTTCGTCTTGCCAAGCTCGATCAGCCGCTGCGTGAGCCGCACGATGTCCTGGAAGTGCACGTTGTCGTCGACCATGCCGTGCAGCATGAGAAGCGGATCGTTCAATCCGTCCGCGAAGTAGATCGGCGAGGACTGCCTGTAGGCAGCGCTGTCCTTCTCCGGCGTGTTCAGAATGCGCGACGTGTACCCGTGATTGTAGTGCGCCCAGTCGGTGACCGAGCGAATCGCGGCGCCCGCGCCGAAATGCGGCGACTCCGTGAACAGCGCCATCAGCGTCATGAAGCCGCCGTAGCTGCCGCCGTAGATGCCGATGCGCTTCGGATCGATGCCGTAGTTGTCGTGCAGATACTTCGACCCATCCACCTCGTCCTGCAAATCGCGCCCGCCCATGTGGCGGTAGATGGCCGTGCGCCAGTCGCGCCCGTAGCCCGCCGATCCGCGATAGTCGATGTCGATCACGACGTAGCCCTTCGACGCGAGATAGTGGTTGAACATGTACTCGCGAAAGTAGTAGGACCAATAGTGATTGACGTTGTGCAAATATCCAGCGCCGTGCACGAAGATCACAGCGGCGCCGTTCGGTTGCGCCTTCATGTCGCCAGGATGATAGATGCGCGCCGGCACCTGCACGCCGTCTGACGCCGGGACCATCACGATCTCCGGCTCGAGCCACGGGAAGCTCAGCCACTCCGCCGTTGGCGAGAGCGTCAGTCGCGACTCGGCCGCTCCGGGCTGGTTGCGCATCACGTAGAGCTCGGGCGGCCGATTCGATGTCGAGTAGACATCGGCGAGCAGCTGCTCGTTCGGCGAGACGACGACGGTGTGCCCTCCGCTCGTCTTCGTGATCTGCGTGCGCGCGCCGCCCGCAGCGGGCATGCGGTAGAACCGCTGCTCGAACGGAGACTCCTCACTCGTGTGCAGGTAAAAGGTGCGCTGGTCGGGCGAGAGCGCGACGTCCGCCACTTCCCACTTGCCCTTGGTGAGCTGCCGCTTGTCGCCTCCGGTCGCCGTCATGGAGTAGAGATGTGCGTAGCCGTCGGCCTCGGACACGAACCAGATGCGCTTCCCGCCGCCGAGCCAGCCTGCGCTGCCAAATGCGGGACCGTCCACCCACGCGCTGTCGCGGAGCGTATCGAGCGCCGAGAGCGCGCCCTTCGCGCCGACGGAGTAGATGTAGCGCGTCTTCCAATCGGGGCTCACTGCGAACACGAGTGCGGCGGTGCCATCGTCGCTCCAGCCGTTCACGAGCGCCAGCCCTGGCGCGTTCGTGGTATCGCCGGGGATGAGCGCGAGCCAGGTCGGATCGCCTCGCGTGAGCGGGATGTATGCGACGCGCCCGCCATCCTGCACGTCGCCGACCTTCTCGCGCGACTTCTGCTCCTCGGTGTAGCCGCTCTTCGACACGAAGTGCGGGATGTCGGTGGCCTTCTGCTTGTCGCCCGCCGGAATCGTCGTCACCAACAGTAGCGCATTGCCCGCTGGCGAGACGGAGATCCTGCTCACCACCTCATCCTTGCGCAGCCACAGCGTCGGCGGCCCGAGCGAGTCGCGCTGCGCCTTGAGATGCTTCTGCAGCGAGTCGATGTGCTCCTCGTCGCGCACGGCACCCAATAGCTCCCGCTGCTGCGCCTCCAGGAGGGCTCTCTGACGAATCGCCTTCTCGTCTTCCTTTGGCTTTGGGCCGTTGCGAATGTCGGTGAGTTGCCTCTCCTCACCGGTCGCGAGATCGAACGAGAACGCGTTGTTGTCGCGAACGAAGAACACATGATGCGATCCGCGGTCGAAGTGCGGGTCGGCTTCCTTCGCGAGGGTATTCATCAGCCGGCGCAGCGCGCCCGTGCGGAGATTGACGACGTAGATGTCGCCGTTCCACTCCACGGCACGCATGCTCCTGTCCGCGGAGAGATCGCCCGCCGCGGCGAGAGGGCCCGCGCTGTCCATCTGCACGACGGTCAACGACTCCGGCACCGCGCCCGCCTCGGCCCGCACGCGGTACGGGTGCAGCGGCTCGCGCGGATCGGTGCCCGGCGGGTTCCACGAGAAGTAGATCCAGCGACTGTCCGCCGACCAGTGAACATCGGAGGGCGTTCGACCGACGAGGTCGTGCCCGCGCATGATGCCCTTGATCGTGAAGTTGAAGTTTCCGCGCGACGCGGGAGCCGACATAGAGGGAGCGGCCGGCTGCTGCGAGCCTAGCGAGGCGGCGCCGGCGATGAGGGCGGCGGCAATGAGCTGAAAACGCATTGAGTGGGGCCGAGGACGTACGGATTGGCGCGTCGATACTACGCGCGGGATGATCCTAGAGAAGCACGCGTGCGCGCCTCTCGCAAGCCTCAGCCGTTTGCGGCCCGGGGCGGCGCATCGACAAAGTGGTCGAACGCTCCGCCCAGTCTGTCTACGCCCATCCGCGCCGCAAGCTCGCCACGCAGAGCGGCATTTCGCAGCACGCGGATCACTGCCGAAGCGAGCGCATCCACATCGCCGGATTGTACGAGAAGGCCGTTGTCGTCATCGCGAACGATCGACAAACGTCCCCCACCGCGCATGGAAATCAGCGGAACGCCCGCGCCGAGCGCCTCCATTGCCGCAAGCGAGAGCTCATCGTCACTCGACGAGGCGACGGCGACGTCGCACAGGCGGAGATGCGCGGGGAAGTCGTCTCGCATTCCCGCGAAGATGACGAAGGGCGAGATGGACAGGCGCTGCGCCTGCGACTCGAGTAACCCGCGCGCAGCGCCCTCGCACACCATGAGAAGCCGTGCCGATGGCAGCGCGGCACGCACGCGCGGAAACGCGTCGAGCAGATGGCACGTGCTCGACGGCGAAAAGAAGCGCGAAACGGCACCGACGATGAGGGCATCGTTGCTCAACCCGTAGCGGCGACGGAGCTCGCCTGACGGACGCGCGATGCCCTCGGAATCGCGGCGACGCGGGGAGCTCTTCCCACGAGAGACGAGCGCGAGCCGCTCTTCCCACAGCACCGCGCGCCCGACGCCTTCGGACACGGCAACGCGCGGAGTGAAGCCGAGCACCCGCGACGCCTTCCCGATGTCGAACACGTGGCTCTTCGTGAAGAACTCGAGCCGTCCGCGCATCGCGCCGCCCAATGTCCCGAATTGCTCGGAGGCCCACACGAGCATGCGCGTGGAGAGTTCCGGGAGGTGCACCTGAGGACGCTTCACGCCGGCCGCGCGCGCGAGCACGGTGATCAGCTCGTCAAGCGAGAGATGCTCCGGTCCGCCCAGGATGAACGATTCACCAATCGCCGCATCGCGCGTCGCGAGCAGCTTGAGGCCGCGCACGAGGTCCTCGACGTGAATGGGATGCACGCGAGCCGTGCGGGTGCCTGGAATCACGACGTGTCCGCGACGCACGGAGGCCGTCATGCGGCGGAAGCGGCGATCGTCCGCGCCATAGGTCCACGTGGGCCGCGCGATTACGACTGGGAGCCCGCACTCGCGCACGAAGAGCAATGCCAAACGCTCGGCCTGCAGCTTTGTGCGCTCGTAGGCATTGGTGGGGCGGAACGCGGATTCCTCGTTCGCCGAGTCCGGGCCCGTGTCGCCGTGCACGCGCGCGGTACCGCAATGCACGATTCGTCTGACTCCGACGTCCGCCGCGGCCTGCATGACGAGCCGCGTGCCCTGCACGTTGACGCGCCAATGGTCGCGAGCATCCGCGAGACGACCCAGGTCAGTGCTGTCGGCGAGATGGTAGACGACCTCGCGGCCCTCCATCGCACGCATGACGTCGAGGCGCTCAGTCACCTCGCCCGCGAAAATTTCGGCATCGGCGGGAAGCAGCGCTCGCGTGCGTTCGGGCGACCGAGTCAGGACTCGGACGGCGTGTCCATCGCGCACCAGACTTCGAACGAGATGCAGCCCGGAAAAGCTCGTTCCGCCGGTGACCAGAATGCGGTCCATGCTGCTCCGATTCATGAGGAGCTTCTAACCGCGGAGCCCCCCGGGATGCGGGGCCCGTGGAAAATCATGCAAAGGCGACGCCATCATCGATATTTAGTTCGCAGACGCTGGAATTGCAGTGGGCTCGAACGAATGCTCCGTCGTGATTCTGGCCTTTCGGCCAGACAGCACGAGCCACCATTCACGAATCGACGCCAAGAGTACGACGACTACACATGCAATAAAGAACGCGGCCACCGCGGCATCGAGACGGTCGTTGAGCGCCATCCGCGTCGCGGCCGCGGCGCTTGCGACGCCTGGCGGGAGATTTCCACTCTGCGCGGCCGCGAGGAGCAGTCTCGCGTGGGCGAGAAATCCCAGCGCCGGATCACTCGCCCAGATCTTTTGAAATCCGGCGGTGAGCGTCACCGTCGCGAGCCACGCGAGCGGCATCAGAGTCACCCATGCGTAGCGCGCGCGATCCATCTTGATGATGACGGTCGTTCCGACGCACAGCGCGACCGCGCCGAGCAGCTGGTTCGAGATGCCGAAGAGCGGCCAGAGCGAATTGATCCCACCCAGCGGATCGGCGACGCCCTGATAGAGAAAGTATCCCCACATCGATACGAATACTGCGCTGGAGATCACAGTCGCCGGGTACGACGACAGGCGCCCGAACGGCTTCCACGCGAGCCCGCCAAGGTCCTGCAGCATGAACCGGCCGACGCGAGTTCCCGCGTCGATCGTCGTGAGGATGAAGAGCGCCTCGAACATGATCGCGAAGTGGTACCAGAGCGCCATCGCCGTGCCGCCGCCCAGCACGTTCGAGAAAAGCTGCGCCATTCCAACGGCGAGACTCGGCGCGCCGCCGGTTCGGGAGAGCAGAGAGAGCTCGCCGACGCGCGACGCGAGGTCGCGCATCTCCTGCGGCGAAACCGTGAATCCCCACTGCGCGATCGCGCGCGACGCGCTCTCGACGGTCGGGCCGAGCGAGGCGGCGCTCGCGTTGATCGCGAAATAGACACCCGGCGTTAGCAGGCACGCCGCGATGAGCGCCATGATCGCGACGAACGACTCCATGAGCATCCCGCCGTAGCCAACGAGCAGCGCGTCGCTCTCGCGTGCGAGCAGCTTGGGAGTCGTGCCGGATGCGATGAGCGCGTGGAACCCCGAGATCGCGCCGCATGCGATTGTGATGAAGGCGAACGGAAAGATCGTTCCAGCGAAGATCGGTCCGCCGCCGTGCGCGAAGCGCGTGAGCGCGGGCATCTGCAGCGGCGGCAGCACCACCACGATCCCTATCGCGAGCGCGAGCACGACGCCGATCTTCACGAATGCCGAGAGATAGTCCCGCGGCGCGAGCAACAGCCACACCGGGAGAACCGAGGCGGCGAAGCCGTAGACCATGATCATGAGGGCGAGCGACTGGCGAGTCAGCGTCACGTGCGCGGCGATGTCGGGATGTGCGGCAACCCAGCGCCCGGCGAAGAGCGCCCCGACCAGTAGCACGAGCCCCATCGCGCTCGCTTCGAGCACTCGGCCGGGTCGAATCCAGCGGAGGTGCACGCCCATCAGCAATGCGATCGGGATCGTGAGGCCGATCGTCACGACGCCCCATGGACTCGACGCAAGCGCGTTGACGACTACGAGCGCGAGCACGGCGATGAGAACGACCATGATCCCGAGTATCGCGACGAGCGCCGTCGTGCCGGCCACTGGCCCGATCTCGTCGCGCGCCATCGTGCCGAGCGACCGGCCGTTGCGACGGACGGAGGCGAGGAGAATGACCAGATCCTGCACGGCGCCACCGAGCACGACGCCGGCGACGATCCAGATCGCACCGGGAAGAAATCCGAACTGCGCGGCGAGCGTCGGACCGACCAGCGGACCCGGTCCCGCGATCGCGGCAAAGTGATGGCCGAAGACGATCCATCGATTCGTCGGCAGATAGTCGCGACCGTCCTCCATTCGCACCGCGGGCGTCGGGCGTCGATCGTCGACCGAGAAGATTTTCGTGGTGATGAAGCGGCCGTAGAAGCGATAGGCGACCGCGTAGCAGCAGAGCGCGGCCGCGAGCAGCCACCCCGCGCTGATGGTCTCGCCGCGGGAGAGCGCGAGGCGCGCGAGAGCGCCGGCGCCGAGGAGCGAGACCGCGATCCAACCGAGAGTCGTGAGAAGGCGACGCATGGGGGGCGAATATGTACGTGTGGAATCGTGCGGGGCCAGATGCCCTGCGCGACTTGCGCGCGTGCCGGGGAGCTATGGGTACGCGTCTTTAATCGGTATCACTCTCCGCGCGCTTCTTATAGCTTTCCCGCTTCAAGGATGATTTCTGTGAAGATTCCCGCCATTCTCAGCGCCGCCCTCCTCGCGTCGTCCACGCTCACCGCTCTTCCGGCGCGCGCGGACGCGCAGGACGCTCCCAAGCCCGCCAAGGCGGCGAAGCCGGCGCATCAGCACGTGCTGGCGGCATTCTCGACTCGCCGTCTCATGATCCTGCCCACCCATTATCTGCGCATGGGTGACTCGCTCAATTGGGCGGATCAGATCTCCGACCAGACGGCCTATCTGTCGGGACTCGACGATGAGATTATGTTCGCCTTCAGCGATCGCGGGGTGAAGAAGGTTTGGGTTTTTCCGACGGCGATAGACGCGATGGTGAAGCGCAACGAGACGTACGCGCCTGACCCGCACGGGATGGCAGCGCAGTGGCTCCGCTTTCCGGGGCCGAAGCGACTGCCGGACCAGGTACCCGATCCCATCGCGTCGCAGCTGCGCACACTCGTGGCGCTGCAAGAGGGCGGACAGCTCGTGCTGCTTCCGGTGGAGCTTCGGTTCGAGCCCGTTCCCGGTGGAAAGGAGTGCGCGGTGCTCCGCTTCGTGATTTTCGATGCGGTGCGTGCCAAGATCATCTACATGGCGGACATTGCGAGCGATCCGCAGGCCTCGTTCGGCCCCGCACTCGCCGCAAGCCTCGCCGGCCATCTCGCAGACCAACTCGGACCCCCGAATCAATGAGTGATGCAATTCCCGTCACGCTGATCCCCGGTGACGGGATCGGTCCTGAAATCGTTGGCGCGACGGTCAAGATCGTTGGGGCGGCAGGCGCGAAGATCGAGTGGGATCGTCAGCTCGCCGGCATGGCGGCGCTCAACGCCGTCGGCGATCCAATGCCCGTGGCAACGCTCGAGTCGATCGCGCGCACCGGTGTGGCGCTCAAGGGTCCTCTCGAGACGCAGCTCGGCAGCGGCTACCGCAGCGTGAATGTCGCATTGCGCATGCGCTTCGATCTCTTCGCCAACGTGCGGCCCGCGCGCACCCTGATTCCGAACGGGCGCTATACGGGCGTCGACATCATTCTCGTCCGCGAGAACACCGAAGGGCTCTACAGCGGTGTCGAGCACTACGTGAAGATCGGAAACGACGATCACGCCGCGGCCGAGTCGGTCGCGATCATTACCCGCGCCGGGGCCGAGCGGGTGATTCGATTCGCGTTCGAGCACGCGGTGTCGCGCGGCCGGAAAAAGCTGACGCTCGTGCACAAGGCGAACATTCTCAAGCTCTCGCAGGGGCTTTTTCTGGAGAGCGGACGCAAGATCGCAAAGGGGTACGAAGGGAGGATCATCTTCGAGGAGCGCATCATCGACGCGATGGCGATGCACCTCGTGCTCACGCCCGAGCGCTACGACGTGATCGTGACGACGAACATGTTCGGCGACATCCTGTCCGATGAGATTTCGGGGCTCGTGGGCGGGCTTGGGCTCGCGCCCGGCGCGAACATCGGCGAGAAGGCCGCGATCTTCGAGGCCGTGCACGGAACCGCGCCCGACATCGCCGGAAGAGGGATCGCAAATCCCGGGGCGGTCGTCCTCGCGGCATGCCTGATGCTCGATCACGTCGGAGAGGCGCCCACTGCCGATCGAATTCGAAAGGCGATGAACGATGTCCTTCACTCCGGCAAGTCGCTCACCGCCGACCTCGGCGGCAACGCGACGACCACCGGCTTTGCCGACGCCATCATCGCGAGACTGGATTGACGAGAGTTTTGCACGTCTCAGATCTGCATTTCGGTCCTCCCGCAGTACCCGAGCAACTCGATGCGATTGCGGAGATCATCAGCGACCGGCGCTTCGACGTCGTCGCCGTCTCAGGCGATCTCTCGCAGCGTGCGCGGTCGGGCGAATTTCAGGCGGCGCGACAGTTTCTGCGCGATACGGCGAAGTCGAGCCGCACGATCGTGGTGCCGGGCAACCACGACGTGAAGTGGTGGCGCGCACCGCTCGGCGTCGGCTCGCGCGCGTCGGCCATCGCGAACTACGCGCGTTACATCTCCAGCGACTTCGAGCCGGTGCTCGCCGTTCCCGGAGTGACGTTCGTGGGAGTGAATACGGCGCAGGGCGTCGTGCCGGGAACGATCACCTGGAATCCGCGGGACGTGGGCGTCGTCGGGAACCTGAGCGCCGCGCAGATCCTCGAGGCGCGCGTCAGGTTCGACGCCGCACCAAAGAGCAATCGGCGCGTGATGGTGATGCACCACAATCCGCTCCGCGGTGAGCTCTCGAATCGGTTCGGTCTCGCGCATCCGTCTCGAGCCGCGAGGGCGTTCGTCGAGCTCCAAATCGACCTCGTGCTGTGCGGCCACGATCACCAGGAAGGGGTGCACCACGTCGAGAACACCGCGTATGGCACGGTCGTGTGCACCGCGGGCACTGTCTCGAATCGCACGCGCGGACAGCGTCCGTCGGCGATGAACGTCGTCACGATCACGCCAGAAAGCATCGAAGTGGAGCCACAGATCTGGTCCGAGAGCGCGCAGAACTTCCTCGCCGGGCCCGCGAAGCGCTTCGGCCGATGAAGAAGTTCGTGGCCGCACGCATCAATCAGCTTCTGCAGCTGTTTCTCGAATTCGATGCACCACCGCGCAACGCCGAGCAGCTGCTGCATCGGCTTCGCGTGTATGGTCTCAAGGGGATCACCAAGCTGCGGCTGACGTCGAACCGCGCGGTGATGGTGAGCTTCGGCCGCTCAGAGCTTCGAGTCAACAAGGGCTATCTCGATGCGCCGGAAGACGTGCTGCGCGCCATAGTCCAGTTCGTACAGGGGCGAACGCGCGCCGAGCGGCGTGATGCGCAGAAGGTGATCCTGACGCATCCGGTCGCCGCGGCGCACCGCGCGCCCGTGAGGCGACCGGGGCGCTCGGATCCGCAGGATCCCGCGACGCTGCGCGAGCTCGCGCACTGGCATCAGGAGTACAACCTGCGGCACTTCGGCGGCGTGCTGAGCGAGATCCCGATCAAGCTGTCCGGGCGCATGCGCTCGCGTCTGGGACAGTACACAACGGCGACGCCATACGGCGAGACGGCGGAGATCACCATCAGCCGACGGCACATCCGCAAGCACGGATGGGCCGAGGCGCTGCACACGCTGCTGCACGAGATGGTGCATCAGTGGCAGGCGGAAACCGGATTGCCGATCGATCACGGGCCGGCGTTCCGTGCGAAATCGGCGGAGGTAGGGATCGCGGCGCAGGCGCGACGCGAGCTTCGCGCTCCGGCGCCGGCGGCAGTCGTCGTGGCGCAGCAGGAGCTCGGATTGCGAGCGGCCAGACGGAGCTGACGCAAGGGGCGTAATGGCACTTTGACGGCGCTCGCCTAACGCCTAGCTTTACTGCATGCAAGATTTCTTCGACATCGACAGCGCCCTCTCCGAAGAGGAGCGCGCTGTTCGCGCGAGCGTCCGCCAGTTCGTGGACGAGCGCATTTTACCGATCATCGGCAACTGCTACGTCGAGGGGCGCTTTCCCAAGGAGATCATTCCGGGACTCGCCGAGCTGGGCGTGTTCGGCGCCAACCTGCCCGAGGAATACGGCTGCGCGGGGCTGAACAACGTCGCCTACGGCCTGATCATGCAGGAGCTCGAGCGCGGCGATTCCGGGATCAGATCGTTTGCGTCGGTGCAGGGTGCGCTCGCGATGTATCCCATCTTCGCATTCGGCAGCGACGAACAGAAGAAGCATTATCTGCCGAAAATGGCCGCGGGCGAGATCATCGGATGCTTCGGGCTCACCGAGCCCGATTTCGGATCGAATCCGTCCGGGATGATCTCGATGGCGAACGAGCAGGCCGACGGATCGTGGATCCTGAACGGCGCCAAGATGTGGATCACGAACGGCTCGCAGGCGAAAATCGCGATCGTGTGGGCAAAGACGAATGGTGACAAGAGCGACAAGTCGATTCGTGGCTTCATCGTGCCCACGGACACGCCGGGATTCACCGCGAAGGATCAGAAGGGGAAGCTCTCGCTTCGCGCGTCGGACACGAGCGAGCTGGTGTTCCAGGATGTGCGCCTTCCCAAGGACGCGATCCTTCCTGAAAGCGGCGGCATCAAGAGCCCCCTCATGTGCCTCACGCAGGCGCGGTACGGGATTTCGTGGGGCGTGATCGGCGCGGCGATGGCGTGCTACGAAGAGGCGCTCGCGTATTCGACCAGCCGCGTGATGTTCGACAAGGCGATCGGCGGCTTTCAGCTGCAACAGCAGCGGCTCGCGACCATGCTCACCGAGATCGTGAAGGCGCAGCTCGTCTCACTCCACCTCGGCCGGCTCAAGGATGCGGGAAAGTTCACGCCGCAGCAGGTCTCGCTCGCGAAGCGGAACAACTGCGACATCGCCACCAATGTCGCACGCGAGGCTCGACGGCTGCTCGGCGCGAACGGCATTCTGGCCGAGTACGGGGCGATGCGGCACATGGCGAACCTCGAGAGCGTCTACACGTACGAGGGGACGCACGACATTCACACGTTGATTCTCGGTCAGGCAGTGACCGGGTTGAGCGCGTTCAACTAACCCGGTGGGCGTGTGAAAATCGCGGTGTGCATCAAGCGCGTTCCCGACATGGAGACGCGATTCAAGATCGCCGCGAGTGGAACGGCGGTGGATGAGGCAGGGCTCAAGTACGACATGAGCGACTTCGACGGCTACGCCGTGGAGACCGCGCTTCAGCTCAACGAGAAGGAAGGGAAGGGCGAGACCGTCGTGATCTCGCTGGGACCCGATGTGGTGCAGGAGCAGCTGCGAAAGGCGCTGAGCATGGGCGCGGACCGCGCGGTACAGCTCAAGGCCGATCGCGTTCCCGCGGATGGACTGTCGATCGCGCGCGCGCTGTCGGCGGAGCTGAAGGATGGGGGCTACGATCTCATCCTCTTTGGGCGACAGGCGGTCGACTCCGCGAACGCGACCGTGGGTCCAATGGCCGCGGAGCTGCTCGGCCTTCCCTGCGCGACGGGCGTGTCGACGCTCGAGATCGCGAACGGCCGCGGCACCGCGCGCCGCGAGCTCGAGGGTGCGGCGGAGATCGTCGAGTTCCCGCTCCCTGCCGTCGTCACCATCGATGAGGGGATGCCGCGCGCGCGGTACCCATCGCTCAAGGGGATCATGTCTGCGAAGAAGAAGCCCCTCGAGGTGAAGCCCGCGCAGCTGGGCGCGGAGAACGTCAAGCTCACGAAGATGGAGCTGCCGCCGGAGCGCGCCGCGGGACGCATCGTGGGTGAAGGGCCGGGCGCGGTGCCAGAGCTCGTGCGGCTGCTCCACACCGAAGCGAAGGTGCTCTAGTGCCGAACACGTTTGCGTTTGCGGAGTCGCGCGGTGGTGCGTTGCGGCGGGTTGCATTCGAGGCGGTGAGTGCGGCGCGCGCGCTTGCGGATGCGAGTGGCGGCGGCGAGGTGCACGCGCTGCTCGCTGGCGCGCCTGGCGCGGCGGCACTGGCGGCGGAGCTTGGGAAGTATGGCGCCGATGTGGTGATCGTCGTCGAGCATGCGGGGCTCGCGAATGCCAACGTCGAGACGCTCGCGGCTACGGCTTCGGCGCGGATCAAGTCGGGAGGCTATCGCGCCGCGGTATTCTCCGCGAGCGCGCAGGGACGCGATCTCGCGCCGCGCGTCGCCGCGCAGCTCGGCGTGAGCATGGCGGCGGACGTCACGGCGTTCGAGCTCGTGGGTGACGCGCTCGTGGTGAAGCATCCGGCCTATGCGGGAAAGGTGATCGCGACGCTCGAGCTCACCGGCTCTCCCGCGGTCGTGACGCTGCGCCCGGGCGCGCGCGCCGCGGTCGAGGCACCGCGCGAGCCGCGAATCGAGAGCGCGCAGCCGGCGATCGATCCGGCGGCATCGAGGCTCGTGGTGAAGGAGATGATCACTGGCGGAGGCGCGAAGCTCGACATCGGGGATGCGCCGGTGATCGTGAGCGGCGGACGCGGGCTCAAGAGCGCCGAGAACTTCAAGCTCGTCGAGGATCTCGCGGCGGCGTTCGGGAACGCGGCCGTGGGCGCGACGCGCGCGGTGACCGACGATGGCTGGCGTCCGCACAGCGATCAGATCGGGCAGACGGGGCGGCAGGTGAGTCCCGAGCTCTACGTCGCGTGCGGAATCTCGGGTGCGATCCAGCACATCGCGGGGATGCGCAACTCGGGCACGATCGTGGCGATCAACAAGGACAAGGAAGCGCCGATCTTCAAGGTGGCCGACTACGGCATCGTCGGCGACGTGATCGAGATCTTGCCGGTGCTGACGGCCGCCGTGAAGCAGGCTCGCTCGCAGAGCTGACGTTCCAGGCTGGTTGTTTCGGCACTCGACGCCCCATAGCTTCGGTGCCATGCGCACCGAGAACGCCGTCTTCCTGCTCGTCCTGCTCCTCGCCGTCGGCTTCTTTTCGTACAACGTTCAGCGGCTGCTGTCCTATCTCAGCATAGCGCAACCGGACGATCGTAGCGACCATCCGCTCGTTCGGCTGAAGAACGTCATCACCGTCGCGTTCCTGCAAAAGAAGATCTTGCGCGATCCGGTGGCTGGCCCGATGCACGCGCTGATCTTCTGGGGGTTCGTCGTCCTGACGGCGGGCACGGTCGAGCTGCTGCTGAACGGAAGCTTTCCCGCGTTCTCGTTCGCCTTTCTCCCCGCGCCGCTCTACGGGTTCTACTCCGCGTCGCAGGACATCTTCGGCGTTCTGGTGCTCGCGGCGACTGCGTTCGCGTTCTACCGGCGATTGGTGATCCATCCGGCCCGCCTCGAGGGTGACAATCTCGAGCACAGCGACGCCCTGCTCATCCTCGGAGCGATCGCCGGCCTAATGGTGACGATGTTCGCGGTGAACGCGCTGCAGCTCGCGCTCGACCCCGACTCGATCACGCGTGCCAAGCCGCTCTCGCTCGCGCTCTCGACCCCTCTGCGCGCGCTGCCCGCGGGGCTGCTCGCCGGCGCGCACGCGGTGATCTGGTGGACGCACGCGCTGCTCGTGCTCGCGTTTCTCAACTACCTGCCATTCTCCAAGCACCTGCACATCGTCTCGTCGATTCCGAACGTCTACTTCTCGAACTCGCAGGGACCCGGCCCGAAGGGCGTCATCCGCTTCCTCGATCTCGAGGCGGAGAACGTCGAGCAGTTCGGCGCCGCAGACGTCGATCAGATGACGTGGAAGGATCTGCTCGACGGATACACGTGCACCGAGTGCGGCCGCTGTACCTCGGTGTGCCCCGCGCATATCACGGGGAAGGTGCTGAGCCCGCGCAAGATCATCATCGACACGCGCCGCCGGCTGATGGAGAAGGCGCCGCTCCTCGTGGGCGATCGATCCGAGCTCGCGCACCACGCGCTGGTGCACGGCGAGGGCGACGAGGGGAGCACGAGCGCCACGGCGATCCTCGAGCACCGCCTGCTCGACAACTTCATCACCGAGGAAGAGCTCTGGCAGTGCACCACGTGTCGCGCGTGCATCCAGGAGTGCCCCGTCGGGATCGAGCATCTCGACCACATCGTCGACATGCGGCGCAACCTCGTGCTCATGGAGTCGCGCTTTCCGCCTGAGGTGCTGCCGACCTTCGAGTCGATGGAGCGGAACGGATCGCCGTGGGCGTTTCGCCCCGACGATCGGGCGAAGTGGGCCGAGGGGCTCGACATCCCGACGATGGCGGAGCTGACGGAGCGCGGCGAGAGTCCGGAGATTCTCTTCTGGGTGGGCTGCATGGGCTCGTTCGACGACCGCTCGAAGAAAATCAGCGTCGCGTTCGCGCGCATCCTCCAGGCCGCCGGGGTGCCGTTCGCCATCCTCGGGCAGGAGGAGAGCTGCAACGGCGATCCCGCGCGCCGGATGGGGAACGAGTACCTCTACCAGACGCTCGCAAAGCGGAACATCGAGACGCTCACGCGCTACGACGTGAAGACCATCGTCACCTTCTGCCCGCACTGCTTCCATCAGATCGGCAACGAGTATCCGCAGCTCGGCGGCAATTACGAAGTGATCCATCACTCCACGTACATCGAGCGGCTGCTCGAGGCGGGACGCGTTCCGTTCGACACCGATGCCGGAAAGACGCTTACTATGGCCTACCACGACAGCTGCTACCTCGGCCGCTACAACGATGTGTACGATGCCCCGCGCGAGACGCTGCGCCGCGCGCTGCCGATCGTGACGATGGTGGAGCCGGAGCGCACGCGCGACCGCGGCATGTGCTGCGGCGCGGGCGGCGGGCGCATGTTCATGGAGGAGACGCAGGGGAAGCGCATCAACGTCGAGCGCGCCGAACAGCTGCTGGCGACGGGCGCGGACATGCTGGCGGTCGCGTGTCCGTTCTGCATGACGATGGTGAGCGACGGCGTGAGGGCGAAGGGGAGCGAGGTGCCGGTGCTCGACATCTCCGAGGTCGTCGCCTCACGCCTGCGAGCGGACTAGACCGGAGCTCCGTGCCGACGCGAGACGATCACGCCTGCATCTGAAAGCGCGTGGGTGCAATTCGGAACACCCAGGTGACGCTCGTGACAACGAACGGATTTGGTGCGGGCGGCGAGCGTATTCTGCTCGCGCACCCCGCAGCGTGCCGCTGCGCACCTCCACCGTCATCCGCTTCGAGCGAGGTCCTACCATGTCACGTGACCGCACCAGCTGGCTCTCCCCGCGCACCGAATTAAGTCGCCGAGAGTTGCTCGGCCTGGCGGCCAGAGGGGCCGCGAGCGTCGCCGTATCGCAGGCGTTCATCTCCTGCGGCGGCGATGTCGCCACTGCCGCCGCCGATAGCTCCGCCACGAGCTCGGCAACGACTGCGTGCGTGCTCACCGCCGCGCTCACCGAGGGGCCGTTCTTCGTCGACGAGATGTTGAATCGCTCCGACATCCGGTACGACCCCGTGACCGGGGCTCTCTCCGACGGTGTGCTCCTGGGCCTCACCTTCAACGTCACGCGTGCCGGCAGCGACGCCTGCACCCCACTCACCGGCGCGTACCTCGACGTGTGGCACGCCGACGCCACGGGTACGTATTCGGACGTCTCCGGCAACGGCAACGGCACCTCGGGCGCAGGGAAGAAGTATCTCCGCGGCTACCAGGTGACCGACGCGGACGGCGTCGTGAAGTTCACGACGATCTATCCGGGGTGGTATGCAGGGCGCGCCGTGCACATCCACTTCAAGTTGCGGCTCTACGCCGGCTCGACGAAGACGTACGAGTTCACCTCGCAATTCTTCTTCAACGACACGCTCACGGACACGATTCAGGCCGAGAGCCCGTACAACGCGAAGGGACAGCGCGACACGCGCAACGCGAGCGACGGGATCTACAACAGTCTGTCGACGGCCGAGAAAGCGGTACTCACGCTCGCGACTTCCACCACGGGCGGCGAATACTCAGGCGTGATCAATCTCGCCGTCGCCGTCGGATGAGCGGACGACGTGATGAAGCCGAATGGTCTGCTGCGCCGGCACCTCGTCGTAGCTGACCATCTCGGTGTTGCGCAGGCGAAGGCCGAGTGACGGGAGCAGCTCGAAGAACTGCTCGACCATCGGGCGACCCGGATCAGCGATCGTGGCGACGCCGCCGGGCGCCAGGGCTCGCGCGATGACGTTGGCGACGAGCGGCGGATATCGATCCTCGTAGAGGACGTCGGCGGCTACTACCCGGTCCGCCACGCCGAGATCGTCGGGGAGCTCGCGCCAGTCGATCATCCGCGTGCGCGGCTCGCGCTTGAACGTGCGCCACGCGTTCGCGCTCGTGAACAAGAGCGCATCGTCATAGTAGTCGCTGGCGAGCACGTCGTAGCCCGCGCGCATCGCGCCGATGGTCGCGAGGCCGAGCCCTGCCCCGAGCTCGAGCATCGTGCGACCCGCGCCATGTTCGCCCGCGAGCGCACGCGCAAGGATGCGCGACGACGGCCAGATGTCGGCCCAGTAGGGAAGGC
Source organism: Gemmatimonadaceae bacterium (assembly GCA_036564355.1). Taxonomy (GTDB): domain Bacteria; phylum Gemmatimonadota; class Gemmatimonadetes; order Gemmatimonadales; family Gemmatimonadaceae; genus FEN-1250. The sequence continues at coordinate 21,615 of DATCPC010000013.1, forward strand.
GGTCGTCGCGGACCATGTCATCTTCGCTGATCAGCGCGTCCGTGTTCTCGGGATGCATGATGTTCACGGTGCCGCCCGGCAGGTCGACGCGCGAATGGGCGACGACGAAGCGGCGCTCGAGCTCCTTCACGAGCGGCCGCCCGTGCAGCACGGTCATCGCGTCACAGCGAAAAGTGCGTGGCGAGCTGCGCGTCGTCGGAGAGCAGGAGGGCGTTCACGATTTCGCCAGCCTCGACCCGCGGACGCTCGTGCGGAATCACGAGCAGTGCGTTCGCCACCGACATCGATGTGAGGATACCGGAGCCCTGCGGCCCGGTGAGCCGCGCGCTCAGCGTCCCATCCGGCTTCACGGACACGATGGCGCGCAGAAAGTGCGTGAGCGCGGCGCCGATTTTCACCGGCTCCTCGAGCGTCACCGGAACCGGGCGACGGAAGAGGCGGGTGTGGCCGAGCATGCGGCGCATCACCGGGCGCACGAAGAGCTCGAAGGTGACCATCGTCGACACCGGATTCCCGGGGAGTCCGATCCACGGCATCTTGCCGAGCCATCCGAATCCCAGGGGCGCGCCCGGACGCATGCGCACTCTCCACACGTCGAGCGTGACACCAGCCTCCGCGAGTACCGGGCGCAGATGGTCGAACTCGCCAGCGGAGATTCCGGCCGAGGTGACGAGCAGATCGCAGCCCGCCGCGCGGTCGAGGCGCGCGCGAATATCCGCGGGATCGTCTCGCGCGACGCCGAGGTTCACCGGAATTCCGCCATTGAGTCTCACGAGCGAGTGGAGCGTGTAGCTGTTCGACGTCACGATCTTCTTGCCGTCGAGCGCCTCGGTGAAGCGATCAAGATCGACGATCTCGTCGCCCGAGCCGAAGAATGCGACGCGCGGTTGGCGGTACACGTCGACGGACGAGGCGCCGACGGAGGCAAGGACGCCGATCTGCGCGGCGCCGATCGGCTGGCCGCACTCGAGCACGCGCGTGCCCGTGGTGATGTCCTCTCCGCGGTAGCGCACGTTGCGGCCCGCGTCGCGATCGTTGCGAATGGAGACGCGCTCGGTGCCTCCGTCGGTGTCCTCGAGGCGGATGACGGTGTCTACTCCCGCGGGGAGCGGAGCGCCGGTCATGATACGCGTGCAGCTCCCCGATTCGACTGCTCGCGACGGGAACGCGCCGGCTGCCACGGTCTCGAGCACGGTGAGCGTGACCGGCTTCTCGGCGCTCGCGCCTTCGACATCGGAGGCTCGGAGCGCATAGCCGTCCATCGCGGAGTTGTCCCACGCCGGGAGCGTCAGCGGCGAGATGACCGGTGTCGCGAGCACTCGGCCCAGTGCATCGAGCAGCGCCACGCGCTCGACGCTGAGCGGCTCGATCCCCGCGACGATGCGCGCCACGGCGTCGGTGACGGTGAACACTACTGCACGTCGCGAAGGTTGAGCGACGCGAGCATCACAGCGATCCGATTGTGCACGCTGTCGACCGATGCCTGCTTCACCGTCCAGTTGTTCGCGAGCAGGCTGAAGATGAGCGTGTGATTGTCAGCGGTCGTCACATAGCCGGAGAGCGAGCGGGCATTCGCGACGGACCCGGTCTTCGCGTGCACTTTTCCGACGGCAGCGGTGCCGCGCATCCTGTGCTCGAGCGAGCCATCGACGCCCGCGATCGGCAGGGCGTCGTAGAACACGTGGAAGGCGGTGTCCGCGCGAACCTTGTCGAGCACGCGCACGATCGTCTCCGGACTGAGATAGTCGTATCGCGAGAGGCCGCTGCCATCGCGAATGAGATAGCCATCGGGCTGCGCGCCCCAGGCAGCGAGCTGGCGCTCGATCACGACGCGCCCGGAATCGGCCGAGCCGATGCCGGTTTTCTCGAGGCCGAGGGTTTTGTAGAGAACCTCGGCGATCTGGTTTTGCGACGGCTTCTCGAGGGCGGGGAGGATTTCGCGGAGGGGAGGGGATTGAGTGGCGAAAAGGAGCGCGGGTCGAAACGATTTGTCCGGCTGTTTCCACGACGGGATGTAGCCGATGTAGCCGCCCGTAATCGTTATCCCCCGCGACGTGAGCGCCTCGCGCAGCGCGGCGAGATAGGCCTCGCGCTGATTGGGAAACACGTATATCAACGTATCGACGGCTGTTTTCAATCGCCCGCCCGCGATGAACTGCGAGCGCGCAAGATCAAAGTCGAAGTGGAGCGCTGTCGTGTCCGTCGTATCGGCCTTCGCTTCCTGCGCACTCCAAATCTTTGGATAAGTACGCGAAGGATGCGTCTCGATGCTATCAGGATGCATCCCGTGTCTTCCGCGCGCGATCGCGGTCCCGAATCCCTCGTTGAAATAGAGCGCGTCCACTCCCGCCCCGTAGTCTTCACCGAGGTCATCCCACGACCAGCCGAATCCGATCGTGGTATCGGGAAAGACGTCCGCGCCCGCTCGGATCCCTCCACCGACAGTGGTGATCCCGTGCGCCTTCAGCGAGTCCGCGACGTCGTACAGCGGCGTCATCGCCGAGCCGCGCATGTGATCGCTGATCGTCGGATCGCCGCGCCCCGTCACGATCAGCGCGCCCTGCAGCGTGTCGTGCACCACGCGCCCGCCCGCTGCGAAGTCCGTTCGGTACGTATAGTCCGCCCCCAACTGCACCAGTGACGCCGCCCCCGTCACGATCTTCATGTTCGACGCGGGCATGAACAATTTTCCCGCATTCAGCGAGTACAGCGTGTCGCCGCGTTCGGGATCCACTATCAGCACACCGAAGTGCGAGTTTCGGAACTCGCTCTGCGTCACCATTGAATCGATCGCGTGCCGAAGCATCGCGCGCGAAACAGTCTCGCTCGGCCCAGGGCTCGCGGCTGGCGCCGAACCTGTCGCCGGAGCAGGAATCGTCGCCGGAGCAGTATTCGTCGCAGGGCGCGCCGTCGTCGACGTTCCACCGGTCTTCGCTCCACTCGTCGCGCACGCTGCCGAGAGCAGCGCCGGCACCACCACCCGAGCCAGCCTCATACCCGCATCACCTTTTCCTCCACGAGATCCGCCAACGTCGTGAGCCAGTCCGGATCCGAGAACAACAGCAACGGTACATGCGACGTCATCGACGCATCATCGGTGGCGATCGCGATGTAGTGCGCGCTCTGCGCCGATCCCGCCTCGTACAGCGGCGCCTTTCCCGTCTCGCGCCGATAAATCTCGACCTTCGGCAGCGCCGCCGCCTTGAAGCCCTCGGCAATCACGATATCGGCATCTCCCAAGTACTTCTCGGCGATCTCCTCGGGAGTTCGCTCCTCCGTCCAGCGCTCGACGAGCGCGAACTTGTCCGGCGACACCATCGCCACCCGCTCCGCCTGCCCCTCGTGATAGTGCCGGTACGTGTCCGTCGTACTCGGATCGATGTTGAACGTGTGCGACCCGTGCTTCATCGTCATCACTCGATGGCCGCGACGATTCATCTCCGCGGCGAGCTTCACGGTGAGCGTCGTCTTTCCCTGCTTCTTAGTTCCGATGATCGTCACGATCGGCGGTCGAGGCATATTGCTCCGCGAGCGCGAGCTCGCTCGGTGAGTTGACGTTCATGAAGAGGCGGTCCGGGTCTCCGTATCGCCTCACTTCCTCGGCCACCAGCCGGGCGACGCGCACCTGATCGAAGAATCCGATCACACGCCGGTCGTCCGCGTCGAGCGAGCGCTCGATCGGCGCGATGCACGCAGGCGAATAGTACGCGCACAGCGGCTCGAGCCCGCGCCGCGACGATCCGCTCTCCGGCGCCACGACGTCCGCATCTTCGCCCAGCACGCGCAGCTCCGCGAGCAGCCCCTCCGGAACGAACGGCATGTCCCACGCGACCACGATCACCGCAGTCCCCGCGTGCACGAGCGCCGCATGGATGCCGCCGAGGCTCCCGATGCCCGGCCTCACATCGCTTGCGACACGAATACCGGGGATCCAGGCGGCAGCGGACGGATCGTTCGCAATCAGCAGAAGCGAATCCGTCACAGCGTCAAGCACCTTCGCCACGCGATCGATGACTCGCTCGCCGTGGACGCGCTCCAGTCCCTTCGGCCGCCCGCCGTAGCGCGACGACTGCCCGCCCGCCAGGATCACGCCGGTGCACGGCGCGGTCACGTCTGATGCAGCTGCGGTGTTCCGCTGACCGCGCGCCCGACGATCCCCATGCCGGTCGCCTTCGCAATGTCCACCGCCATCGTGCTCGGCACCGACGGCGTGGCAACAAGCCCGATACGCGCCCGCGCGGCCTTGAACGCGAGCTCTCCGGAGATCCTTCCCGTCACGAGCAGTATCAGGTCGGCAGGGCTGTGCCCATCGAGTAGCGCCGCACCGATGACCTTGTCCACCGCGTTGTGCCTGCCGATATCCTCGGCGTGATACAGCAGCGTCTGGCCGTCGGTGATCGCGGCGGCGTGGATGCCGCCAGTTTCCTTGTAGTGCGTGCCGCGCGCGAAGAGCTCCTTGAACAGCGCACGCATCTTCGCCAGGTCGACCGGTGGCAGCGCAGACTTGCGACGTGGCAGTGAGCTCAGCGAGCCGAGGATCGTCGTGACGGCGCCGCATCCGGATGCGAGCACGCGGCGGCGATCGCTCGCCTCCACGGTCTGGAAGCGCTCGGCGGGGACATCCACCCAGAAGCCCAGCTCCTGTGCGCACGGGCGCATCTTCAGAATGTCGGACGCGGTGTCGATGTACCCCTCGCCGTGCAGCCATCCGACCACCAGCTCATCGAGCTGCTCGGGGGTGCACATCCACGTTACCGCGGGCGCGCCGTTCACCTCGAGCCACACGGGCGCCTCCTCCACCGCGTCGAGCGAGACGGCTGGATTCGTCATTCGCGAAATATACCGAGATTGTGGCGTCGCGAGCGAGACGAAACGCGGCCTCTATTCCGGGCCGGTGTACTCGGAGGAGATCGTTTCGTCCTCGCGCACGATCACACTCGCGACCTTCGCCGAACCGGTGAGTGACGCGGAGACGCGGTCGAAGATGAAGCGCGCGAGATTTTCGCAGGTGGGAATGAGCTCGCCGTCGGCGAACTCGGGGAGCTGCCTGGTGATATCTACGCCGTGGAAGCGCGAGCGCACCTCGCGATCCAGGATCCCGTCGAGCAGTCCGAGATCGACGACCATCCCGGTGTCCTCGTCGAGCGGACCGCTGACGGTGAGATCGCAGGCGTAGTCGTGCGCGTGCGCCGTCGTTGCGGCGCCGAAGCGCTGCCTGTTCTGCGCATCGCTCCAGTCGGAGCGCCAATAGCGATGCGTAGCGGTGAACGACACCCGCCGTGTGAGCGAGAACACCGAGTCAGCGCCCCGCGCGCGCGGCCATCACCTGCATCGACCGGTCAGCGCGCGTCGCGTCCCTCCGGCGTCGGCTCGTCGGGCGGAATCCAGGGCACACCATCTTCCATCACCTTCTCGATGTCACGCGAGCCGAACAGCGCGGCGTCATCGTTGTCCGTGACACGCTGCGCCTCGTCATCCGTCGCCGACAGGTCGCTTCCGCCGAGGAGCGGGTCCTCGCCGCGCGCAGCCGCGCGCGCCACGGCCTCATCAGCCGCCTCCGGCTCCTCATCGCGCCGCACCGGATCGACGAACAGGTCGTTCGAAAACGACTCGAGGCCGATGACATCGCTCAATATGTGATCGGCGATCTGCTTTTCGCCTTCCGTTCCGACGCGTCCGGAGAGCGTCACGTAGCCATCCTTGACGTGCACGAGAATTCCGTCGACGTCGAGCGCATCGTCCTGGGCCAGCTGATCGCGCACGAGCTCGCGAAGCTCCGCGTCGCTCAGATCATCGAGGTCGAAGACGTTCTCAAAATCCTGAGCCATTGATCAACCTCGGGCTAACGGGCGAAAATGTAGGAGAGGCCGAAGGTGATGACGGGGTTCTGTGTCCATTCGTTCTGCACCTGACTGGACGAGAGCACCGCCGTGCCGCCGGTGGGCACCAGAAAGTAGGCGCCGGGATACGAAAGCTGCCAGAAGTAGTCGGTCACGTCCACGCGCGCCCCCCAGGGCCCATGCGTGACGAACTTGAGCCCACCGCCGGCGTGAATCGCAAAGCCGGTGCCGAAGGAATAACCGCCGACGTCCTTCGCCGCGCTACTGGATGCCACGCCGATGCCAAAGCCGACGACCGGAACGATTCTGTGAAAGCTCTTTTGTCCAGTTAGCGCGAGGTTGATGCCCAGGTCGCCGATCCAGAGCGGATCGGACTCGGTGCCGAGATTTCGCTCCGCGCCGATCTTCGTGGGGTCGAGCACGTTGCGGCTGGAGAACGCACGCCCGATCCGGACGCTGAGCTCCGCCGGTCCGCCCACGTGCAATCCATAGCGCACACCGAAGATCGGACTCGACTTCGGCCCGATATTGGCCTCGCCGGCGCTGCCGGCGAAGTAGCCTGCCCAGACCGTCAGGTCCTGGTGATAGCTGAAATCCTGATAGGGGCTCTTGTCCGGCTCGCTCCTCACCTGTGCGGCGAGCGGTGCGATGCCAAAGGAGAGAAGTGCGCCGGTAAGTACGAGCTTCACGATACGGCTCCCATCTGTCTGAGGTCGATTCCGGTCATCTCGGCGGGCTTTTCCACGCCGAGCATCGCCAGCACCGTGGGTCCAACATCTCGCAGCGCGCCGCCGTCGCGCAGCGGACGATCACCGTCCGGATCGACAATGACCAGTGGAACCGGGTTCGTCGTGTGTGCAGTGTGCGGTCCCCCCGTCGCGGGGTCGATCATCATCTCGCAATTACCGTGGTCTGCCGTGACGAGCACGCGCGTGTCGGCGCGCTGTGCGGCAGCGATCACGCGCGCGAGACACTCGTCCACAGTTTCCACCGCCTTGACTGCCGCCGGTATCACGCCGGTGTGCCCGACCATGTCGCCATTGGCGTAGTTGCAGAGGATGAAATCGTAGTTGCGCGACCCGATCGCCTTACACAACACGTCCGTCACACCGTATGCGCTCATCTCCGGCGCCAGATCGTATGTCGCCACCTTCTGGCTTGGCACCAGCTCCCGCACTTCACCCTTGTACGGCGTCTCGACGCCGGCGTTGAAGAAGTACGTGACGTGGGCGTACTTCTCGGTTTCCGCGGTTCGAAACTGCGTTCCGCCGTGCGCCGATATGACCTCGGCGACGACGCGCGCGAGAGTGAAGGGCGGGAAGACGACGGGAAGCTCGTACGTCTCGTCGTACTGCGTCATCGTCACGACCTTGATGGACGGGCGACCGCGCACATCGAAGCCGTCGAACGGACTCTCGGTGAGCGCGCGGGTGATCTGGCGCATCCGGTCCGCCCGGAAGTTGAAGAGGATGATCGCATCGCCATCTCGTACCGTCGCGACAGGCTCCTCGTTCCGTTCGATCACAACCGGCTTCATGAACTCGTCGCTCTCGCCGCGCTCGTAGGCGGCGCGAATGGCGCTGAGCGGATCTGGCGCGCGGGGTCCGACGCCCTGCATCACGGCGCGGTACCACAGCTCGGTGCGGGGCCAGCGGCGGTCGCGATCCATGCCGTGATAACGACCGCCCACCGACGCGACCGTCGCGCGGCCCTTCGCACGCTCCAGCGTCTGCTCCATGAACCCGAGCGCCGATCGCGGCAGGGTGTCGCGCCCATCGAGCAGCGCGTGAATCGCCACGTGCGGTACGTGCTCACGCTCGGCCAAGTCGATGAGTGCGAACAGATGCTTGTCGACGGCGTGAACGCCGCCGTTGCCGATGAGTCCCGCGAGGTGCAGGGTCCCGCCGCTGGCGCGCACCGCCGCGCAGGTCGCGAGCAACGTCTCGTTGCGAAAGAAGGAGCCATCGTCGATGGCGCCATTGATGCGCACGAGGTCCTGCGGCACCACGCGGCCCGCGCCGAGGTTCAGGTGACCGACCTCGCTGTTCCCCATCTGTCCTTCCGGCAATCCGACGGGAAGTCCGGAAGCATGCAGCAGAGTGCGAGAAGTGCCGGTCCAGAGCGCGTCCCACGTTGGCGTGCGCGCCATCGCGATCGCGTTTCCATCACGTTCCACCCGATAACCCCATCCGTCGAGCACCAACAAAACGACTGGGCGCTTGCGCGTAGACGACATCTTTGCTCAGTGAGAGTTCGAACGTATACTGCGGCGCGACCCCAGCCGCGGAAATGTAGGCGACCTCCCATCCCCCATCCAGCGATGCGGTGTAATTCGCTCGTGATGTTGTGCGTACTCGCGGCATCCTCAGCTGGCGCGCAGACGACGGCCGCAACAGCCGCGGCCGCGCGCGTATCACCCGACGGTCGTCTCGTGGCGACGATGCGCGCTGGCGCCGCGCTCAAGACCGGAGCGACGAAGGGCGACTGGACCGCGGTCACGATCGAGGGGTTTCTCAACAGGAGCGTCGTGACCGCAAAGAAGGATGCGCTCACGATCCACGCGTCGAGTGGCGCGGCGATTCGCGCAGGCGCGGAGCCTTCGGCCGCCGTCGTCGCAGTCATCGAGGACGGCATGCCGGTGGACAAGCTCGCGACGAGCGGCGACTGGTATCGGGTGAAGCGCGATGCATGGGTGCGCACGCGCGAGCTGAAAACGACCATCGCGAAGGCGCCGCAGGGCGCGCCGCAGCGCGTCGCGGCGCTCCCTGCGCGCGGTGCGCCGGACCCCGCGGCCGCGCCGGCTCCGCGTTCCGACGCGGCGCCCGCGGTCGGAGATTTCGCCGCCGCGCACCCGCTCGTGCTCCGCGCCGCGCCGGACGGAACGCCGTCGGGCACCGCGGACTCCGCCGCCCGCGTGCGAATCGTCGCTCGCGATCACGGATGGGCGCGCGTACAGGCCGAGGGATGGGTGCGGGAGAGCGAGCTGATTCCCGTGGACAGCTCGTCGGTGAGCGCAGTGAGCGCGGCCGACCTGCGCTCCGATCCGGAGCATTACAAGGGCTCGACGGTACGCTGGGTTGTGCAGGCGATCGCGGTGCAGGCGGCGGATCCGCTGCGCAAGGGACTCGCGCCCGATGAGCCGTACCTGCTCGCGCGCGGGCCCGCCAGCGAGAGCTCGCTGCTCTATCTCGCGCTCCCGGCGGCGCTCGTCGCGAGTGCGCGCGCCCTTCCGCCACTCAGCTACATCATGGTGCTGGCGCGCGTGCGCGCGGGACGAAGCGACCCATCCGGTGTACCCATTCTCGATGTTCTGCGCATCGTTCCGCGATAGCATCGACCAGCGGCCGCGCCTCGCCGTCTTCTCTCACATTCCCTGATGTCCTTCTCCGACTTTCGCCGGAAGCACGCGGCGTTCACCGCGGCGATCGCAGTCATCATCGTTGGCCTGCTCGCCATCGATGGCTGGGTGCTCTACAAGCGCGCCGCCTACGAGAACGAAATCGCTCGGCTCCGTGACGGCATGAGCGAGTTCGAGCGCCGCCGGAGCGACGCTGTGACCAACACGAATGAGAAGCGGCTGGCGATGATGCTGGAGCTGCTGCGTCGTCAGGCGAAGATCGACAAGGAGATTCACCTGGCGGTGGCGGTCGATAGCAGCAGGATGTATCTCGAGCGGGATGGGGCGCTTCTTCGAGAGATGGGGGTGGAAGTGGCGCCGGGAAAGCGGCTGGGCTCCGGTCACGACACGGTTCACATGGCCCCCCCCAGGGGTACGCGGTCCGTCGAGCGCATCCTCGGCCCCGATGACGCGTGGGAGGTGCCGTCGTGGGTCTACTCGGATCGCGGGGTACCCCAGCCGCCCACGCAGGCGCTCGCCGGTGCTCTCGGGCCGGTTGCAATCGTCCTGAATGGTGGAACCGTCATCTATTCGTTGCCGAGTGTCGGGCCGTTGAATGACTCGTCGTACGTGCTGCCGGGGAGCATTAGAGTGAGCGCGGAGGATCTGCGGGCGGTTGCCCCTAATCTGCAGCGCGGAACCGTCGTGTATTTCTACTGACGCGGCGGGTCAGTCGATCTATTTTCGAGAGACATGAGCATACCCAGAGAAGGCGTTCCATCTCCTGAACCTCGCCCGATACGACCCCGGCCGGACATCTCGCCGGCGAAGGAATCGCGCGGTGACTGGAGGTTCGTTGCCGGTGCGGTCGGGATCACGCTCGCGCTGGGGATCGCGAGTGGGGCGCTCGTCTATTCGACGCTGCGGGTGCGCTTTCAGCGCGACATCAACCGGATTGTCTTCAATCGAAATTGGGAGCTGCTGGACGACGTGAGCCGCAAGGCGGGGACGGTGACGGACTCGCTGCAAACAATGCTGGCCACCGAGCCCGACAGCGCCGAGACCAAGCCGTATATCGTGGTGAGCATCGAGGATCGCCGGATGTGGTACAAGTTCGGAGACACGACGCTCTACACCACGCAGGTAGCGGTGGGAAGCGGCAAGACGCTCGTGCAGAAGCGGGGAACACGCCAGGAGTTCAAGTTCGACACGCCGCGCGGGCGATTGGTGGTGCAGAGCAAGGAGATGGATCCCGTGTGGGTGCCGCCGGACTGGCACTACGTGGAGCAAGCCAAGAAGAAGGGGCTGGGAATCCTGGCACTCGATCGGAAGAAGGCGATTCCGGTGGGAGATGGCACGATGATCGAGGTCGATGGCAACGACGTCGTGAAGCGGGCAGCGGATGGAGTGGAAGTGCCGCTGGAGGCGAAGGAAGGGCACGAGATCACGGCGGGAGGCAACATCATCGTCCCGCCGTACGGAACGAACCAGCGAAAGTACAAGGGAACGCTTGGCGGCCATCGGCTGAACATGGGCGACGGCTACGCGCTGCATGGAACGGACGAGCCCTTATCGATCGGAAAGGCCGTAAGTCACGGGTGTGTCAGATTGCGGAATGAGGACATTGCGTACCTCTACAGCGTCGTACCGGTGGGAACGGCGGTGTTTATTTACTGACCGTCTGGCCAGTCAACGTTGGCTTCCATTAATGGGTTGCCGTATCACGCCCCCGGAGTCTATTGTAACATAAGACCGTGTTGACGCCTCGCCTCTTCTGAGGTCGAGGACTCCTTGTAAAAGGGCACGTTGGCTTCGGCCAACACGCAAAACCAAGAGACGACCTCTGGTCGTCCGTCTGGTTGCCAGGGAGGGCATCCCGTGAAACAATCCACACCCCGCGCTCGCCGGTACAAGGCACGCGCCGTCGGAGTCATTGCCAGCATTGCATTCGTAGGCGTCGCCGCAGGCGCGTCGTTCGAGCTGGATGAGCACCCCGACCTCCCGAAAACTGTAGCGCTCGCTCCCGTAACAACCGCCGTCACGAACGATGCGATCGACGCGCCCGCGAAGCCGATGGCGTTCGCGTTCCTCGATTCGCTTGTCGGGCTCAGCGGTAAGCTCCGCGCCCGTTTCGTGGCCCGCGGCACCGCCACGCTCGGCGTTCCGATTCTTGCCCAGCTCTTTGGCGACAGCGCGCTCGAGACCCCGGGTGTTCATCCGCTCATGGATGCCTCCCGCTCGTTCTCGCTCATCACGATGCTCCCGTTCTCCGCCAAGCAGCGCGGACGGATCGGCACGTACCGCATCGGCAACTGGCCGTACGAGCATCGCGCGCCGCGTACGTCCGGCTACTCCAACCCCGATGGCTTCATCGAAGTCACCGCGGAAAACGAGAGCACCTACGTCTCGGATCATTTCCGCCTCAGCGATTTCCTGACGCACGATCAGCAGGACACCTGGCCGAAGTATCTCGTGCTCAACGAGAAGCTCGTCGACAAGCTCGAGCTCGTGATCGAGGATCTGAATGCGCATGGTGTGCCCGTGGAGCACCTCGCCGTCATGTCCGGCTTCCGCACCCCCGAGTACAACGTGCAGGGCGTGGGCGAAGGCGGCCGCGTACGCGATAGCCGCCATCAGTACGGCGATGCCGCGGACGTGTTCGTGGACAACGACGGCTCCGGACGGATGGCCGATCTGAACCACGACGGGCGAGTGAACTACCTCGACGCTCGCGTGATTCGCGATGCGGTGGACCGTGTCGAGGCCGCGCACCCGGAGCTCGTGGGAGGCGTCGGCGTGTACCGGGGAAATTCGGTGCACGGGCCATTTGCGCACATCGACGCACGCGGCGTTCGCGCCCGATGGGGTCGCGGATAGTACGGGCCGGTCGCATGCCAGCTTCACCTCTACGCCCTTCGCACTCGCGAGGGGCGTAGCCGTATCCGGACCGAAGTGGTAAATCACACTGAGCAGCTTAAGTGTATTTCCACCGCTCAGCCTGCCATGAATCCCAATCTTCGCGACCGCATCATCCGCACGCTCGACGTCCTCCCCGACGAGCGCGGGTACCAGCTGCTCGACTACATCGAATTTCTCGAGTCGAAGTACGCCGAGCGTACGGCGCAGTCGCCGAACGCGCTGCAGCGATTCGCGGAGGGTGTCGAGGACACGCTTCGCGCGGGACGAGTGTCGGCGTCGACGATCTCCGAGACGATGGGGCTCATGAACAAGGCGATGGGTGTTCTGTCCGGCGTGGCTGCGGCTGGCAAGTCAGTTGCAAGTGATGTCGTCGATGCGGCGTCGCGCAACGTCGCGCGCGTCACGGCCGAGCGGCCGGCCGCCGCTGAGCCGCCCGCTCCTCCCGCTCTACCCCCGTCGGCTCCCGCGGCGGCGCCGCCGACCGACACCACTGGAGGCACTCCGACGTGACCGCCACCACCAGCTCTACGGGCGCTCGCGCCCGATCCCGCGGCCGCGGCGCTCCGCGCACCGGTGCAAGGCGCACGCTGCTCGGCACGATCACGCAGATCCCGGCGTACCTCCGGCTCATGGGCGGACTGCTCATCGACCCGCGCGTGTCGGCGCTCGACAAGATTCTCCTCGGCGTCGCCATCGCGTACGTCGTGGCACCGATCGACCTGATCCCCGATTTCATTCCGTTCCTCGGGCAGGTCGATGACGTGTTCATCGTAGTGCTCGCGCTGCGGCGGCTCATCTCGAACGCGGGCATGCGCGTGATTCGCGATCACTGGGACGGCCCGATCGAGGACCTGCATCCGACGGTGCTCCAGGAAGTGTTGCTCGCGGCCGCGTTCTTTCTCCCGCGCCGCATCCGCCGTCGCCTCAGGAAGATCGCGCGATAGACGCCACGACGGCGGCTCGCTCGGGGTACGGCCGCCGCCTTCTCGCGGCGCTTTTCACCACGCTTGCGGGCCTTGGCTGCGCACGCGCCGGCACGTCGCACGCGCCGTTCCGTTGGGGCGGCGACGCCGAGGGCGGCGCGCCGTTCGTGGAGGCTGATCCCGCCGATCCCTCGAGGGTGCGCGGCTTCGACGTCGAGATCGCCTCGATGATCGCGGAGGGGCTGCGTCGCGATGCGGTATTCGTGCAGGTTGCGTGGTCCTCGATCGAGGCTTCGGTGGAGCGCGGCGATTTTTCCGTGGGCATGTCCGGCGTGGAAGACAGGCCGGAGCTGCGTGCGCGACACGCGGTGTCGATTCCATACTTCGAGTTTCGCGAGGTGCTCGCCGTTCGCTTCGCCGACAGCGCGCGCTTTCGCACCCTCGCGGATCTTTCCGGGAGACGAGTCGCGACACTCGGTGGCACCGGCGCGTACCAGATGCTGCTCGATCTGCAGTCGCGCGCGGGCCCGATCCCGATCTCGTACGACGACGATGTGCATCCGTACGGCGATCTCGTCGCGGGACGCGTGGACGCCGTATTGCTCGACAACATCATCGCCGAGCGCTCGCTTCGACGCTCGGGTGGATTCTACATTCAGCCCGTACCGGTGGCGACGGGGCATTACGTGGCGGTGCTCGCGGCGAGGGATACCGCGCTTCGCGATTCGGTGAACGCCATTTTGCGAGCGCGCATGCGCGATGGCTCGCTCGAGAGAACCTTTCGTGCGTGGCACGTATGGGACAGCACGCAGACTCAGTACTTCGCGCGGATGCTCGCCGACTCGAGCCGTACGCACCCTGCGGGCGCCGCGGCAAGCGTGCGCAGCGTGCGCGCGTACCTTCCCGCGCTGCTGCGTGCCGCGGGGATCACGCTCCTGCTTTCCTGCCTCTCGATGGCGATCGCCGTGTTGGTGGGGATCGCGGTGGCTGCGGGGCGCGTGTACGGGTCGCCAATCGTGCGCGTGCCGCTCGCGGTGTACGTCGAGCTGATTCGCGGCACGCCTGTGTTGCTGCAGCTGTTCGTTCTGTACTACGGGCTGTCGGGAATCGTGCGTCTTCCGGCGTTCGCCGCGGCGGTGCTCGGGCTGGGGCTCAACTACGCGGCGTACGAGTCGGAGATCTATCGTGCGGCGCTGCAGGCGATCCCGCGCTCGCAGCTCGAGGCCGGGCGCACGCTCGGGCTCTCGGAGGCGCAAATACTCCGGCTCGTGCGCTTACCCCAGGCGCTTCGGCTCGCGCTCGCGCCGATGACGAACGATTTCGTCGCGCTGCTCAAAGATTCGTCGCTCGTGTCGGTGATCACGGTCGTCGAGCTCACCAAGCAGACCGCGATCTATGCGACGAACCTCGGCAGCTGGGTCGTGCCCGGGATGCTGTGCGCCGCGATCTATCTCGCGATGTCGCTGCCGCTGTCGCGACTCGCGCGGCGCCTCGAAAAACAGTGGAGGGCGGCGTGACGCACG
>DATCPC010000072.1:0-37145 GCA_036564355.1 Gemmatimonadaceae bacterium
TCGATCGCCATCGCGGCACGGCTCGCGAGATCCTCGGCGAGTGCGACGTCGAGATCGAGGAGCCTGATCCCCTTCGCCGTCGCCTGCGGATGCACGAGCGCCACCGCGGACACGACGCTGGCCCCGGTGACGAGTGCGTCCTGCCGAACCTCCAGGCGCTCGGCATCGACCTTTGCGACATCGAGCACATCGTCGACGAGCTGCAGCAAGTGTCGCGCGCTCGCCTGCAGCCGCTCGAGATGCGCGTGCTGCGCCGCCGTCGTTGGCCCGAGCACCCCCATGTCCAGGATCTGCGAGTAGCCGAGGATGGCGTTGAGCGGCGTGCGGAACTCGTGGCTCATGGTCGCGAGAAACTCCGACTTCCGCCGTCCGGCCTCCTCCGCCGCGCTCATCGCGGTCTCGCTCACGATGCGCGCGGTTCTGGCCTCGCGGTGCAGCCGCGCGTTGTCGATCGCCATCGCGGCACGGCTCGCGAGATCCTCGGCGAGTGCGACGTCGAGATCGCCGATGGGCCGCTTCGCGTCCGTCGTGACGATCGTGATCGAGCCCACGACGGCGGCGCGGGCGATCATCGGAACGCTCACGAGCGAGCGCGCGCCGATTGTGCGAAGGCGCTCGAAATGGTCGTCGTCGCGCGCGATGGCGCGGAGCATGTCGTCGGGGACGTCGCGCACCACCTTCGTCTGCTCGCTGCGGATCGCTGTCGGAGCTCCAATTGTGCCGGACGGGTCGGGTGGATACCGCTCGTGAAGGGCGCGAAGGGAGGCCTGCATGTCCGGGTCGGGATGGTTCACCGGAAGCCGCCGGATCGATCCGTCATCGTTGAGCACGTCGACGATGGACCATGCGTCGCCGCGGGGAAGACGCATGGCGGCGACCGTCGCGAGCGTCGTTTCGTAGTCGAGCGACGCGCCGAGGCGGCGGCTCACGTCTGCCAGAATGGAAAACCGGTCGTCCCGCTCCGTCTCACTCACGGTGTCGCCGTCACCGCATCCATGATGCAATTCAACGCAAAACCGAGGCCCACTGCCACTCGTGAAGAGGAATTTCCAGCGCACGGAGTTCTCGATCGCTACTCCCCGCACTCACCGAAGCCATTTTCTTCACGTACGTGTCGTGCCACGCGACGTAGCGATCGAGTCGATCGTTCTTGTAGCTCGGCGTCGATATGTTGTGACGCTGATCTGGATAGATGATCAACTCTGCCGGCACGCGCAGCGCTCGCATCTGACCATGCGGAAGTCGGAGACGTTGCAATCGCGCGCGGCGAGGACGGTCGACACGGTGTACGCGACCCATTTTCCATCCGGCGAACGCTGCGCGTCTTTGGCTCAGTTCGCTGTGACATATCGCGCGGATCGCTCCGCGCGAACGCATCGACAGCGGCGTAGACAGGCGTACCTTACAGCTACTCCCCCCCACGATACCGGAGATCAAGATGCGTGTGCAGAAGTTGTTTCGAGCAGCCGCCATGGTATCACTGGCGATCGTGCCGCTCGCTCTCCAGGCACAGGAAAAGACGCTTCCACAGCAGATCGCCGACGTGATGGTTCAGCTCGCAGGCGGCATTCACCCCGGAATTCGGTTCACGCACGCGAAGGGGCTCGTCACGATGGGAACGTTCACCCCCGCGCCGTCCGCCAAGAGCATCAGCCGCGCCGCGCATCTGCAGGGCGCGCCGGTGCCCGTGACGGTTCGCTTTTCCGATGGCACTGGGATTCCGAACATTCCCGACAACAACGACAATGCCTCGCCGCACGGCATGGCGATTCGCTTCGCGCTGCCCGCGGGCGCCTACACCGACATCGTGGCAAACTCGCACAACGGCTTCTTCATCGGCAACGGCAACGATTTCCTCGCCATGCTCAAGGCGATCGCCGCCACGAACGAGAAGAGCCCTCATCCGAGTCCGATCGAGCAATTTCTCGGGACGCATCCCGCCGCCCTCAAGGTGATCATGGACTCGAAGGCCGCCGCGAAGAGCTTCGAGAATCTCGACTTCTTCGGCAACAACGCATTCGTGTTCGTCGATGCCGCAGGCGGCAAGCACGTCGGCCGCTATCAGATCATTCCGGTAGCCGGCGTTGTGAAGCTCGACTCTGCCACCGCGGCGAAGCAAAAGCCGGACTACATGTTCGACGATCTCAAGGCGGCGATCGCGAAGGGACCGGTCAAGTACACGCTGTACGCGCAGCTGGCCAACCCCGGCGACCCGACGAACGATGGCTCGATGGTGTGGCCGAGCGATCGCAAGCGCGTGGAGCTCGGCACGATCAGCGTGACGAAGGTCGCGGCGAACAGCGATGAGCTCCAAAAAAACTCTCGCCTTTAATCCCATCATTCTCACGAACGGGATCACGCTGTCCGACGATCCGCTGCCGATCCTTCGCTCGTCGGTGTACGCGCTATCCGTGGCGCACCGCCACTAGCGCACGAGGGTTATTCGCGGGGAGCACGCGGGCGCAGCGCTCGGCAATCGAGCGTCGCGCCCGTCTTCTTTGTACTCATGTGGGCGTGCCCGTTGGCCCGAAGCGCTCCGTGCGCACCGACTCGGGATCGTGACCGAGCGCGACGAGCGCCTCCGCCGCCGCCTCGACGAGCGGCGTTGGCCCGCATACGAAGAGATGCGGGCTCGATGACGCGGGCCACGCGATCTCCGCGAGCATCGCGGCGTCGATGCGCCTGTGGAATCCGGTCCAGCTGGGCGGAGGCGCACGCGTGATCGTGTGCACGACCTCGAGCGAGTCGTCGGCCGCCGCCAGCCGCGCGAGCTCATCGCGATAGATGATCTCGCTCCAGTTTCGCGACGAGTAGAGTAGACGCGCCGGCGTCTGCCGTCGCACCTCTTCGCTCGCGGCCGCGCGGTGACGCAGTATCGCCATGAGCGGCACGATGCCCGATCCTCCGCCAACGAGCATCAGGGGTCCTCCGTCGTTCACGCTCCACACGAAGTGCCCGCCAATCGGGCCACGCAGCTCGAGCGGATCGCCCACACCAAGCACGTCGACGAGATACGACGACACTTCGCCGTCCTCTAGTCGCTCGACCGTCAGCTCGATGCGCGCCTCCTCCGGCGGCGACGCGATCGAATAGCTGCGCTCCGTCTGATAGCCATCATCCGCGGTGAGGCGCACATCGACGTGCTGGCCGGCGCGATGTCCGGGCCACCTCGCAACATCCAGTGCGAGCGTGCGCACGCGAGGTGTCTCGGGAATAATCTCCGCGACGGTCGCCACGCGCCACGCGATCGGATGCGCGATCGGCGGCGACTCCGCCGCCGCGGGATTCTCCACTACGCGCGGGGCGACGCGACGCGCATCACTCGTCGCCGGTGTAGCGCTGCTCCTTCCACGGATCGCCGCGCATGTGGTAGCCGAGTCCCTCCCAGAATCCGGGCTCGTCGCGCTGACGGAAGTGAATTTGGCGCACCCACTTCGCGCTCTTCCAGAAGTAGAGATGCGGCACGAGCAGACGCACCGGGCCGCCGTGCTCCGGGTGAAGCGGCATGCCGTCGAAGGTTGCCGCGAGCCACGCCTTTCCGCCGGTGACATCCGCGAGCGGAAGATTCGTGGTGTAGCCGCCATCGCACGCGGCGACGATGAACGGTGCCGCCTCGATCCCCTTCTCGGCGCCGGCCGCGATGATGGTGTCGACCGAGACGCCGCTCCACACCGTGTCGAACTTGGACCACTTCGTCACACAGTGGATGTCGCGCGTGATCGTCTCGTGCGGTAGCGCATCGAATTCCGCCCAACTCCATTTCGCCGAATGTCCACCGGCGCCGCCGAGCGTGAAATCCCACGCGGCGAGCGGAGTGTGCGGAGTTGGTCCGGCCGACAGCACGGGGAAATCGTTCGTTTCGTATTGACCTGGCGGGAGCCGGGCTGCTGTTCCCGCATCGGGGCGGCGGCCGCGAAAGCCGCGGGAGATTGGAGATGTCACTGTGATTCTCCTCCGGAAGCAGCAGAAGTCCCGGTTGCGCGTTCGCTGGCCGCCGCGACCTCGGCGAGAGCGTTGATCTCGGGCGAGCTCAGAATCGGTCGCGGATAGCCCTCCGCGGCAACCTCGATCATCGCGCGACCCACGTTCACCGTCGTCGTAACGTGTCTTGGAATAGTCCTGCGGAGAAGTGGGTAGAGGAATCCAAGTGCGTCGTACAATGCCTGGTAGACAGCGGTCCTGGAGCGCACGCCCCGAAGCGGTTGAATGTATCCGGGACGGAACATGTAGGCCGCCTTGAACGGCATCGCGAGCAGCTCATTCTCGGTTTGTCCCTTCACGTGCGCCCACATGGTGCGACCGCGCGCCGTGCTGTCGGTGCCCTCGCCGGAAACGTAGATGAAGGTCAGCTGCAGGCTCACGGCGAGCAGCGCGGTCGCCGCGGCGAGCGTCACGTCGTGCGTGAGGCGACGGTAGTCGGCCTCCTTCATGCGGAAGGAGGACACGCCCAGGCAGAAGAAGCAGGCATCCACGCCAACGAATTCTTCGCGGAGGGAATCGAACTCGAGGAAGTCGCGATGGAGAATCTCGCGCAACTTCGGGTGACGGACGCCGGTGCTGCTGCGGACGATCGCGAGCACGGAGCTCACCCGTGGCGAATCGAGACATTCGAGGAGCACACCGGACCCGACCATTCCCGTCGCGCCGAACAGAACAACCCTCATCGCACGTCTGCCACGCAGCACGGCCGCATCACGCGATCGTGCTCGCTCCGTGTTCGTGACGCCCGGTCGAGACGAACCCCTCCTGCTGTCCGCGCACCAGCTGCTCGAGGATCGCCGCGGCTTCCTCGATCGTCGTTCTGCCAGTGTTGATCTGCACGTCGTACAGTAGCGGGTCGAGCACGTCTCGGTGGAAGTAGCGCTGAACGTACCGGCGTCGAATGTCCTCCATCTCCCGCGCCTTCGCGGCGGCGGTGGAGGCGTCCCACCCGAAGCGCGCGCGGAGCCGCGCCACGCGCGTCTCGAGTGGCGCGACGAGCCGCGCATGAATCGCGTTCGGCCACTTCGCGAAGATGCACTGCGACCCGAAGCCGACGACGATCAGCGGCAGCGTCTGTGCCGCCTCCGTGATCGATTCCAGCGCTGCTTCGGCGATCGCGTCGATGCGAAGCATGTTGGAGAAATCGATGCCCGGCGCTTCGGGTGGCGACACCAGCAGCGCGGCGGAGAGTCGCGCGAGCAGTGTGGGCGAGTGCTCTCGCAGCCGCTCGACGGCGGCCGTGTCCATGTGCAATCGCTTCGCGCAGCGACAAGCCACATCGTCGTCGAGCACCGGCCAGTTGAGCCGCGCTCCCAACAGGCGCGCGACATCGCTCCCTCCGGCGCCGAACTCCCGTGATACCGTCAGGAGCTCAGGGCGTGCGCTGTTCATGGTCGGATCCCTCCGCGACCAGCGAGAATGCATTCGGGACGTACGATGAAAGCATAACTCGCGCCCGTGCCGGAGCGGAAGCGGGGAGGGGCTCGCGGCCGCTAACCCTCCCGGAGCGCTTCGGCAGGGTGCACCGTGGCTGCCCGCCGCGCAGGGATCCAGCTCGCCGCGAGCACGGCGAGGACGAGGGCGGCGAGGACGAGGACGGCGAGAATCGCCGCAAAGGTGAGCGGGTCCGTCGGGACGTCCATCGACGAGTGACATGCGCGCCTCAGGCGTGCTTCATGACGCGGTGGATCGCGACGAGCACGCGGTCGAAGCTCGAGATCTCCTTGCCGAGCTGCTTGCGCCCCGACGCGGTGATGGTGTAGTAGCGCGCGCGGCGGCCGGTGGGCGACTCGCCCCACTTCGATGTCACCCATCCCTTTTTCTGGAGCCGTTCGAGCGCCGGGTAGAGCGACCCCTGCTCGACGGAGAGCACATCGTCGGAGAGCTTCTCGATGTGTTGCGCGATGGCGTAACCGTGCTGCGGCTGCAGGGTGAGCGTCTGCAGAATGAGCATGTCGAGCGTGCCCTTGAGAAGCTCGCTTCGGGACGGGCCGGACGCTGGGGCCACCTTCGAATCCTTGCGGGCAGCGGCCCGTCGACAGGTAGAAGTCCTACACGTGAAGTGTAGGTATTCTACCTATCGTGGATCGCGGTGCGCAAGAGGGGGCGGGAGGGGCTCCTGTGCGGCGCGGCTAATGGGTGGGGCCACCATTCAGCTTGCCGTGCGGGTTGCCGTGCTTATGCCGTTTCGCGTCGGCGGCGAGGCGATTCTTGTCGCTCTTCTTGTCGGCGTCGTCGTGCTGGACGCGATCTTCGACGAGCCGGTGCTTTCCCGTGCAGAGCTCGCCCTTGATCTCCTTGGCGTGCACCGCGGCGATCTCCGCGTCGGGGACTTCGCGCGGGCCCGCGGGAGGCGTGCCGTTATTCGATTGCTTTTTGAGTTGCTCGGCGAGCGCGGCCAGCGTCTTCGGGCCGTGCGTGGTGGTTGGAGCGGACGGATGACTGTTCTTACTGCGACTCATGGGCAGTCCGGGGAAAAGGCGCGTCGATGCCGTGCAAGAAGCGTACGTCTGCGTGCGCGCTAGTGCATTGGTGCTTCCTCACTCGAATCGGAAGTCTCCTCGAGGTCGTCGTCCTCCAGCTCGCTCAGCTCGAGAACCTTGTTCGCATCACGCGCGGATAGAAGCTGCACGTCGCGAAGCTTGCGGTCCATGACTCGCTTCCGTGTGCTGGCAGTCTCGATCGTCTTCTGCGCGGTGCCGAGCTGCCGGTGCAGCGCGTCCAGCACTTTGCCAAAGCGCGAGAACTCGGTCTTCACCGCCGCGAGAACGTTCCACACTTCACTCGCGCGCTGTTCGAGGGCCATCGTGTGGAAGCCCATTCGAAGACTCGTCAGGAAGGCGCCGAGCGTGGTGGGACCGGTGAGCGCAACGTTGTAGTCGCGCTGGAGCTCCTCGACCAGCCCTGGCTGGCGAAGGATCTCGGCGTACAGGCTCTCCGTCGGAAGAAAGACGATGGCGAAGGGAGTCGTCTGCGGCGGCACGATGTACTTGCCGCACACCAGTTTGGCATAGCTCTTCACCGCCTTGTAGATCGCCTCGCGCGCCTCGCTAATGCCCGTGATGTCGGCCCGATCGCTTGCGTCCAGCAGGCGAAGGTAATCCTCCTGGGGAAACTTGGAGTCGATGGGCAGAAAGACGGGGAAGCCCATGCCGCCCGGGCCGGGGAGCGCAACCGCGAACTCGACATTGTCCCGCGAATTCAGGGTCGGCGCGTAATTGGCGCAGAACTGGTCGGGTGTCAGAATGTCCTCGAGGATCGACCGGAGCTGGACCTCTCCGAATATTCCTCGGGTTTTCACGTTCGAGAGCACCCTCTTGAGATCGCCAACTCCCGTGGCGAGCAGCTGCATTTCGCCGAGTCCCTTCTGAACGGACTCGAGCTGCTGTTGCACGAGCTTGAACGACTCGGTGAGTCGCCGATCCAACGTTCCCTGCAGCTTCTCGTCGACCGTCTGTCGCATGAGCTCGAGTTTCGTCTCGTTCCCTTCCTGCATCTCCTTCACACTGCGCGCGAGCGTCTCTCGCGATCGGTCGAGCGCGCCGACGGTCAGATTGGACATGCCATCGAGCTTCTGCCCGATCTCGGTGCGCAGCTGCATCGCGCTGCCGGAGGTCTCCTGGCGAAACGTGCTCAGCTCATCACGAAGCGCGGTGCGGACGATGCTCGTGGGATCGCCGCGTGATCTCAGGAGCACGATCTGAAGCACGAGAATGCCGGCCAACAGGCCGACTATCGCGATCAGCCAGATCTGCGTCATACGTGACAGCCTCCCATGCGAGTGAACATAGCGCTCCGGGCGAGCATTCCGCCAAGAGGCATGGTTCGGTGAGCGAGTGTTGAGCCTGCCCTACCGCGACGTGGACGCCTTCCTGCGCCACACCGTGCGCCCGGCGACGATGGGCCTGATCACGCGCAGCGAGCGCAGCGCTATCCGGCGCAGCGTGCGTCGCGCTACCACGATTCCGTGGGGAGGTCCTTTGGCGGCGGGAGCGACTTGATGTACGCCACGAGCCGCCAGATCATCGCGGGTTGCAGCACGCCGCCGAATGCCGGCATCCCCTTCGGTCGACCCTCGGCGATCGAGCGAAAGATGTCCGCGTCCGTGCCGCCGTAGCGCCAGCGTCCGTCGGTGAGGCTCGGTCCCACCGCGCCGACGGCGCCGCCACCGTGACAGCCATCGCAGTTCATTCCGGTGAAGAGCGTCGCGCCAGCCTCCGCCGCCTTCGCATCGTGCGTTGCGGAATTCGTGACCTTCTCCGCAGGCGGCGCGATGCCGCCCGCGAAGATGCGATCCTCGTGGCGCGAGATGACGAGCGCGTTCTCTGTTCCTGCGGAGGTCGCGGTGGCGGGAACGGAAGTCTGCTCGCGGCACGCGGCGCTCGCCAGCGCGAGAATCGCAAGCGCGGCGCGAGAGCGGGAGCGCGAAGGGAAGTGTGTCACCGGTGAGCTCCTCCGCTACAGCGCAAAGATCCAGACAATCCCGCCCTGGCTGGTGTGCCGGGCGAGATTGCGCGCAAAATCCGCCGGGTCGCGCACATCGGCGGGATCATCGGACTTGTAGTCGCCGGAGAGCAGCAGCCAGTCGCCGCCGATGCCCGCGTAGATCGCGACGTACTGTTTTCCGTCCGCGCCCGCGAATGTGATCGGATCGCCAACCACACCCGATCCCACCTTGAACTTCCAGAGCACCGCGCCGTTCCTGGCATCCGCGGCCTTGAACCATCCGTCGAGCGTACCATAGAAGACGACGTCTCCTCGCGTGGCGAGACTTCCACTCCACACCGGGAACGGTTCCTTGATCGCCCACGCGCGCTTGCCGGTCGTGGCGTCCCAGGCGATGAAGGCGCCCATGTTGGGATCGCTCCCCGCGTGATACGGGCTGTTGATCCCCATGAACGGCGTTCCCTTGAGATGCGCCGCCTGCACCGCCTCGTAATCCATGCACATGCTGTTCGTCGATGCGTAGAACAGTCCCGTACGCGGCGAGTATGCAACCGGGGACGCCGGGCTCTTGCCGCCCTCGAGCGTCGGACAGATGTCCTTCACGTTTCCCTTCGACGCGCCCGTCGCCTTCGCATCGTTGAGCACCGGACGGCCAGTCACGAGATCGATCTTCGATGCCCAGTTCACGTGCACGTACGGCTCGGCCACGAGCACCTCGCCCGTCGCGCGATCCATCGTGTACTCGAATCCATTCTTGTCGAAGTGCACGAGCGTCTTGCGCATCTTCCCGCCAATCTTGAGATCGACGAGGATCATCTCGGCGGCGGCATCGAAGTCCCAGCTATCGTGCGGCGTGAACTGGTACGCCCACACGAGCGATCCGTCTTCCGGATGTCGCGCGAGCACGCTCGCCGTCCACTTGTTGTCGCCCGGCCGCTGCTCGGCGTTGTACGGCCCCGGATTGCCGACGCCGTAATACACGAGGTCGAGCTCGGGATCGTACGACATCCATCCCCACACCGGCGCGCCGCCGTGCTTCCACGCGTCGGCGGGCCACGTCGATTGCCCGAGCTGCGCGCCCTTGTCGTAGAATGCCTTGAAGGTGCCGACCTTCGCGAGCACCAGACTGTCGGGGCCGATGTTCGTTGCGGTCCACACGATCTTGCCTGTTGCGAGATCGAGCCCTTTCACCCAGCCGAGGATGCCGAACTCGCCGCCGGACGCGCCGACGAGCACGCGATTCTTCACGATGAGCGGCGCCATCGGCGTCGTCTCGCCTTCCGCGAGGTCGGCGATCTTCGTCTTCCACAACTCCTTTCCGGTCGCCGCATCCACGGCCACGGTGTGACCGTCGAGCAAGTTGTACACGATCTTCCCCTCGGCGTACACCGCGCCACGATTCACGACGTCGCAGCACGCGATGCCGATCGAGTTCTGATCGACAGGCGGACGGTATTTCCATTTGAGCGGATAGCCGTCCTTCGTGAGATCGAAGGCGTACAGCACGTTGGGGTACGGCGTGACCACGTACATCGTGTTGTTGACGACGAGCGGCTGCCCCTCGTGTCCGCCGAGCGTGCCGGTGGAGAAGGTCCACACCGGATGCAGGCTCTTCACGGTTGTCGGCGTGATCTGCGCGAGCCCGCTGTAGCGAGTGGCCGCGTAGTCCTTCGATGGCATCGTCCACTCGCCGTCCGCGGGCGCGCCCTGCGCTGCGGCGCTCGGGATCGAGAGCGGCGCGACGAGAAGAAGCGCCGAGGCCAGAGCGGAGCGGTGCAGGGGCATCGGCGCTACTTCGGCAGCTTCGCGGCGAGCACGTCCGGCCTGCCTACGTTCGGCGCCTCGCTGAACAGGGCGGGAGCCTTCGCGAAGAGCGCCGCGGCGACTCGTCCGGTGAGGTGCGCTTCGCGACCGGCTTCGTTCTCGAAGACATCGAAGATGCCGTAGATGCCGGGAGCAGTCTTGATCGCGAACCAGGCGATGGTGCCCGGCTCCTGCTCGACGATCGCCAGGCCACTCTTCAGGAAATCCTCGACTTCCTGTTCCTTGCCTGGCTTTGCTTTCATCTGCACGAATACCGAGAGGCTGACCATGACAGTATTCTCCAAGTGAAGCGCCAGCTACCTGGCTGTTTTCTGCGGCGGCGTGAGATCGAAGCAGCTTTCGCCCGTACCGTGGCGCCACGATTGGTGAGTGCTCCAACCGAGATACTCGTTTCTGCGTGGTGTTGCCATCGTATCCGTTGGCTGTGCAAATGTCGCACACAGACGGTATGCGCGGTCTCCGGTCACGAGATACCTGTAACTCGAATTGCTCTCCGGGTCGGTCGGCAGCCGGTCGAGCAGATGCGCCGATACGAGCGAATCGAGCACAGGCGGCAGCACCGCACGCTTGTTCCAGTATCCATCGATCGCGGTCGATAGCTGCGCGAGGTCACCTGCGCGCAATCCATCCATGCGACGCTCGCGTGCGCGAGAAGGTGTCCCGAGCATGACCAGTCCCGTCACCACGGCAAGTGCCGCGGCGATGGTGGCTGCCGCACCAGCCCGCGACATGGGCCTGTCCCTCATGCGCTCGCCCGCTCTTCGTGACGCAAGTCGCGAAGGAAGTGAAAGAGAGCCGACCCCGCGATGCCCGCGACGACGAGCGCCTTGAGCAGGAAGCGAACCGTCAGCTCGCCGCCGAGCAGATTATAGATGAGCGTGGTGGCATCGCCGATCAGAACGGCGACGGCGATGAAGAGTGTGATGTACGTACAGTAGCGGCGAACGGGGGACAGGCGTCCCGCAGGATTCAGTGCGAGCCGTTTTCCAATGTGATGGCCCGTCCAGAGGAGGACGGGGAACGCGACGATGAGCGACGACACGTTCCAGCGAACATCCTCGAGAGAAAAGCCTCCACCATATCGCCCCTGCGTCACATCGGGGAAGGCGCGATCGATGAACTCGAACAGCAGCTCGCCGAAATTCCAGACGCTGATGTACAGCGCGGTGAAGAATACCAGATAGAGGAACAGCTCACGCGCGGAGAGCGAGGCGTGTGGCAGCGGCACCGGCACGGGGAAGGCGATGTCGGCGTAGCCTCCGAGCGCGTTCGAGACCTCGGCGCTCGGCCATCCCGCCTGTTCGAGAGCCGCGCGGATTGCCGCGCGGTCCTCGCCCTTCGTGATTGCCGCGCGAACGAACTGATCGATGGGCGTCGGATCGTATGACAAGCCGCGGCTCCGGAGCGGGAGTTGACAATATGCTCGCGCTCTACGCTCGCATGCCAGCCCTCGGGCTACGACCGGTGCGAGAGGCTCGAGGGGAGAAGCTCGCGTTCGAGATCGCGCAGCTCGCCATCCCGCAGGTACGCATCAATGGCGTGTGCCGCGTCGCGGCCTTCGCGGATCGCCCACACGATCAGCGACGCGCCTCGCCGCGCATCGCCGGCTGCAAAGACTCCCTCGACGCTCGACATCTGGCCTGCACCGGTGGTGACGCATCCGCGCGCATCGATGGCGACCCCGAGCTTCGCGTGCAGTCCCGCGAGTGCTGGTCCGGCAAATCCCATCGCGAGGAGCACGAGCTCCGCGTCGATGGTGAACTCGCTGTCAGGGACGGGATCGAATGTCGTGCGGCCCCCGTCATCGCGGCGTGGCGCGACGCGAACGGCGTGGAGTCGCTGCACACGCCCCTCGGCACCCGAGAGTCGCGTGGTCGCGACGCTCCAGTCGCGCGTACCGCCCTCCTCGTGCGCGTGCGAGGTGCGGAGCTGCATCGGCCAGAGCGGCCACGGCGTCGACGAATCGCGCGACGCGGGTGGCTGCGGCATCACCTCGAGCTGCACGACCTCGAGCGCACCCTGCCGATGGCAGGTGCCGATGCAATCGGAGCCGGTGTCGCCTCCGCCGATGACGACGACGCGCTTTCCCGCGGCGGAGATAATCTTCTCCGGCGAGAACTCGTCTCCCGCGCCGCGCCGGTTCTGCTGCTCGAGAAAGTCCATCGCGAGATGCACGCCCGCCAGCTCTCGCCCCGGCACCTCGAGCTCGCGCGCGCGCGCCGCGCCGCCCGCGAGCAGCACCGCGTCGAAGTCTGCGCGCAGTGCATCGACAGCGATGTCGTTGCCGACATCCACGCCGGTCTCGAAGACGATGCCCTCCGCGACCAGCTGCGCCAGCCGCCGATCGAGGACGCCCTTCTCCATCTTGAAGTCGGGTATGCCGTAGCGAAGCAGCCCGCCGATGCGATCCGATCGCTCGTACACGGTCACCGCGTGACCGCGGCGCCGAAGCTCCTGCGCGGCGGCCAGCCCAGCGGGTCCCGAGCCGACGATCGCGACGCAGTACCCACTCTCCTCCGCCGGCGGCCGCGCGGCGATCCACCCTTCGTCGAAGCCGCGATCGGCGATCGCCTGCTCGATGCTGCGGATCGCCACCGGCCGCTCGATGATGCCGAGCACGCAAGCGGACTCGCACGGCGCCGGGCACAGTCGTCCGGTGAACTCCGGAAAATTGTTCGTCGAGTGGAGCGAGGCGAGCGCCTCCTCCCACTTGTCGCGATAGACGAGATCGTTCCAGTCCGGAATGATGTTCTGCACCGGGCACCCGGTATCGCCCTGGCAGAAGGGCACACCGCAGTCCATGCACCGCGCCGCCTGCTCGCGCATCGTGTCCTCGCCGGCCGACGCGTAGAACTCGCGCCAATGGCCGAGCCTGTCGAGCACGGGAAGCCGCCGCGGGTCAGCGCGCGGAAAGGACAGGAATCCTTTCGGATCTCCCATGGTCCTGGCTCCCGGTTGAAGACGAGTGTCGCGACTGCCGCGCGCGAATGGCCTTGTACTCGAGGGGCATCACGCGCACGAACTTCGGTAGTGCAGCGTCCCAGCCGGCGAGCACGCGCCTGGCGGTCGCGCTTCCGGAGCGATGCGCGTGCCGAGTGATCGCGTCGCGCAGGAGCGCGACGTCGGCAGCATCGACGACGGGACCCAGCTCCACGAGCGAGGTGTTGCAGCGGCTCTCGAGGAGATGCTCCTCGTCGAGCACGAATGCCAGTCCACCGCTCATCCCGGCCGCGAAATTTCGGCCGGTAGAACCGAGCACGACGACCACGCCGCCGGTCATGTACTCGCACCCGTGATCGCCCACTCCCTCGACCACCGCCGTCGCGCCGCTGTTCCGCACCGCGAATCGCTCGCCCGCGGGCCCGGCGAGATACGCCTCGCCCGACGTCGCGCCGTACAGGGCGACGTTGCCGAGCAGGATCGCCGCCGACGTGTCGAAGCCGGCGTCGCGCGGAGGGCGAATAATGAGCCTGCCGCCGGAAAGGCCCTTTCCTACGTAGTCGTTCGCTTCGCCTTCGAGCGTCATCGTCACTCCGCGCGCGCAGAACGCGCCGAAGCTCTGTCCCGCCGAGCCCGCGAACGAGAGCTCGATGGTTCCATCGGTGAGCCCTTCGTCACCGTAGCGCCGCGCGATCTCGCCCGAGAGCATCGCGCCGACGCTGCGATCGACGTTGCGCACCGCGAACGATGCGCGCACCCGCTCGCGATGCTCGAACGCCGGGCGCGCCACGGCGACGAGCGCGTGATCGAGCACGCGATCGAGATCGCGCCGCTGGCCGCTGTCGCACCGCGTCGCCACGCTCGCCGCCGCGTCGGGCCGCCAGAGCAGCGCGCTCACGTCGAGCGTTCTTGCCTTCCAGTGATGCGACAGCTCGGCCGCGCAGAGCGCATCCGTGCGCCCGATCATCTCGTCCACCGTCCGGAAGCCGAGACGCGCCATCAGCGCGCGCGCCTCCTCGGCCACGAAGAAAAAGTAGTTGATCACGTACTCGGGCTTCCCGTTGAATTTCGCGCGCAACACCGGATCCTGCGTCGCGATCCCGACCGGGCACGTATTCAGATGGCACTTCCGCATCATCACGCATCCCTCAGCAATGAGCGGCGCTGTGGAGAAGCCGTACTCCTCGGCGCCGAGCAACGCGGCGATGACGACATCGCGTCCCGTCTTGAGCTGTCCGTCCGTCTGCAGCCGCACGCGGCCGCGCAGATCGTTGAGCACGAGCGTCTGATGCGTCTCGGCGAGGCCGAGCTCCCATGGGATCCCCGCGTGCTTGATCGACGACAGCGGCGACGATCCGGTGCCGCCGGAATCACCGGAGATGAGGATGAGATCGGCGCCCGCCTTGGCAACGCCCGCGGCGATCGTCCCCACTCCGGTCTCGGCCACGAGCTTCACCGAGACCACGGCCGTCGGATTCACGTGGCGCAGGTCGAAGATCAGCTGCGCGAGATCTTCGATCGAGTAGATGTCGTGGTGCGGCGGCGGGGAGATCAGCGTGACGCCGGGGATCGAGTGCCGAACGCGCGCGATCGCCGCGTCGACCTTCGTGCCGGGGAGCTGACCGCCTTCGCCGGGCTTGGCGCCCTGCGCCATCTTGATCTGCAGCTCGCGCGCGCTCACGATATACGCCGCGGTGACGCCGAAGCGCGCCGATGCGATCTGTTTGATGGCGCTGTTGCGATTGGTGCCGTAGCGCTGCGGCGCCTCACCGCCCTCGCCGCTGTTGCTGCGGCCTCCGAGCTGATTCATCGCGAGCGCGAGGGTCTCGTGCGCTTCCTTGCTCAACGAGCCGAACGACATCGCGCCGGTGACGAATCGCTTCACGATGGCGGCGGCCGGCTCGACCTCGTCGATTGGAATCGCGGTGCGCGGCGCGAAGTCGAGCAGGCCGCGGATGGTTGCGGGATGCTCCCGCTCGTCGTTGGCGACCCGCGCGAAGTGCTCGTAGCGATGTGCGCTGTTCGTCCACGCCGCGTGCTGCAGTGTCGAGATCGTCTCGGGGTTCCACGCGTGGTGCTCGCCCTGAATCCGGTACACGTACTGCCCACCGGGTGCGAGCGCCGGCGCATCCGTCGTGCGCTCGAAGGCCGCGGCGTGTCGCGCGAGCGCCTCCTGCGCCACATCCTCGATCCCGATGCCGCCGAGCCGCGACTTCGTTCCGGAGAAGTAGCGGTCGATGAGCGAGGGCCCAAGCCCGATCGACTCGAACAGCTGCGCGCCGCAGTAGCTCTGCGCCGTCGAGATGCCCATCTTGGAGAAGATCTTGAGCAGCCCCTTCTCGACAGCGGTCACGAACTTTCCCTGCGACGCGCTCTCCGCGATCGCACCGCCGAGCATCCCCTCGCGCGCGAGCGCCGCCACGGTGTCGAGCGCGAGATATGGATAGATGGTGCCGGCGCCGAAGCCGAGCAGCAGCGCGAAGTGCGAGACATCGCGCGCCTCTCCCGTCTCGATGATCAACCCGGCGTCCGTGCGCAGGTGCTCGGCGATCAGGTGGCTGTGCACAGCGGCGGTGGCGAGGAGCGACGGAATTGGTGCGTGCGAGGCATCCACGCCGCGATCGCTGAGCACGAGCAGCGTACATCCGTCGCGCACAGCCTGGGCAGATGCGAGGCAAAGCGCGGAGAGCGATTCCTCGAGCGCGCCCGCGCGACCGGTGACGGGAAAAAGCATCGGCAGCGTGCGCGTGCGCATCTGCTCGTCGGAGAGCGCGCCGATCTTCGCGCGCTGCACCGCAGTGAGCACGGGCCCGCGCACGCGCACGCGGCTCGCGTCCGGCGCGTCGTCGTCGAGCAGATTGGAGCGCGGCCCGATGTTCATGCCGAGCGACATCACGAGCTGCTCGCGGATCGAATCGATCGGCGGATTCGTCACCTGCGCGAATTGCTGGGTGAAATAGTCGAAGAGAAGGCGCGGCTCGTAGGAGAGCACCGCGAGCGGCGTGTCCGTGCCCATGGATCCGACCGGCTCCTCGCCGTTGCTCGCCATTGGCGCCAGCACCATGCGCAGCTCTTCCGCGGTGTACGCGAAGGCGGCCTGTTGGTCGAGCAGGACGCTCGGCGCGGGCGCATCTGCCGTTCGCGGCACGGGGAGCGCCTCGAGATCGATGCGCCGCGCGGCGACTCGCGCGGCGTACGGCTGCCGCCGGGCTGTTTCGCCCTTCAGCTCGTCGTCGTGCAGCACGCGCCCTGCGACGGTGTCGACGAGGACCATCTTTCCCGGCTGCAACCGTCCCTTGCTCGTGACGGTCGCCGCCGGAAGCTCCAGCGCGCCGGCCTCAGAAGAGAGCACCACGAGATCGTCGCTCGTGATGGCCCAGCGCCCGGGGCGGAGGCCGTTGCGGTCGAGCGTCGCGCCGACGACGCGCCCGTCCGTGAAGGCGACGGCGGCGGGTCCATCCCATGGCTCCATCATCGATGCGTGGAACTCGTAGAATGCGCGGCGGTCCGCGTCCATCAGCGGGTCGCCCTCCCACGCTTCGGGGATCAGCATCATCAGCGCCTGCGGCAGCGAGCGCCCGCCGTGCACGAGAAACTCGAGCACGTTGTCGAGCGTCGCCGAGTCGCTCTGGTCGGCGCCGATGATCGGGTAGAGCTTCTCGAGATCCGAACCGAATACCTTCGATGTGAGCGTCCCCTCCCGCACGCGCATCCAGTTGGTGTTGCCGCGCAGCGTGTTGATCTCACCGTTGTGGCAGAGCAGCCGATACGGGTGCGCGCGCGACCACGTCGGGAAGGTGTTGGTCGAGAAGCGGCTGTGCACCAGCGCGATCGCGGTCACGAAGGCCGGATCGGCGAGATCGCGGTAGAAACGCGGGAGCTGTTCCGGCGTGAGCATCCCCTTATAGACCACGGTGCGGCACGAGCAGCTCGCGACGTAGAATCCATCGACGGTCATCATCGCGTTTTCGACGCGACGCCGGATCACGTACAGCTTTCTCTCGAGTGCGCGCTCGTCGAGCCCGTGTCCCGACACGAAGAACTGTCGAATCACCGGCGCATCGGCGCGGCCGCGGTCGCCGAGCTGGCTCTCGTCGCAGGGAACCGAACGCCAGCCGAGCACCGGGTGGCCTTCGCTTGCCGCTATCTGCGCGACGACGCTCTCGCAGAGTCGCTGTGCGGCGATCCCACGGGGCAGGAAGCACATCCCGACGCCGTAGTCTCCCTCGTCGGGAAGTACGATCTCCGCCTCGGCGGCGTCGCGCGCGAAGATGGCATGGGGGAGCTGCAGCGTGATGCCGGCGCCATCGCCGGTGCACGGGTCGCATCCGGCGGCGCCGCGATGCGAGAGATTATCCAGAAGCTGAAGCGACTGCCGCACGATCGAGTGGGAGCGCGCACCGCGAACGTGGGCGACGAAGCCAAGGCCGCACGCGTCGTGCTCGTGCGCTGGATCGTAAAGACCCTGCCGTGGCGGAAGTCCGTGCATCGGTCACGCTCCTCGAGATGCAAACGGCCCCTTCGAACCATGCGGTCTGAAGGGGCCAGGGGATCCACAACAATCGTGGCTTCCGTACTGTGACTACTCCTTCGTTCCCGCGCCCCGAGCCCGCCCGATGCGATTCATCGGAGCGGGCGGATTATTGAGCTCGAGTGTCGCGAGATTCCGAGTCATCGTGGATGCCATGAGAGTGTACCGGAATGTTACGTCGGTCTGCACACGGCAACACTGTCAGTCCGGACAGGTCCACCCCTGTCCGATTGTCCTCACGTCGCGCGAATCGCCTTCTCGATTCTGCGGTCGGGCACGAGCCAGAGCATGGCAACCGCGGCGTACAACGCCTCCGACACGGCCGGCCGGTAGAACGCGCTGGCGATCGCGATCGCGTACACGGCAACGGAGGCAAGTCCCTTCACATCGATGCCGACGGCCGCCGCGAGCCTCGAGCTCGGGCCCTGCTCGCGGATGAGCGCGCGCGCCAGAATCGTATAGGCGGCGCCGGCGCAAAGCAGCACGATGCCATACAGTGCCGCGGGCGCGGATGCGTCGTGGTGCTCGCCCATCCATTCCGTGGCGAACGGAATCAGCGAGAGCCAGAAGAGCAGGTGCAGATTCGCCCAGAGTATGCCACCGTTCACGCGCTCGGCCAGCTGCAGCATGTGATGATGATTCGCCCAATAGATGCCGAGGAAGACGAAGCTCAGGGCGTAGGCAAAGAACACCGGAACGCCCGGCTGGAGCGCGCGCCAGGTCACGTCCTGCGGAACGTGGAGCTCGAGCACCATGATCGTGATCACACCATCGCTGAACGACTCCATTCTTCCTTTGTTCAACTCGGGCTCCGGGACTTCGGGTTGGTGAATTCTCGCCGCGTGATCCGGGTCTGCAAGCCCCAAGATACTCGCTGGCGGTCGCGACGCTGGAGACTTGACCGGCACTGGTCACGAGCGCATCTCTGAGCCAGGACAGCGACCACTCCTACTCCGTCGATCCGATGCGATTTCGTGCTCCGCACATCCTCGCGCTGGCGCTCTTGCTCGGTCCCCGCATCGGCGCGCAGCAGACCGCGACCAGAGTCACGGAAGTCGAGGGGATTACGGAATACCAGCTGCCGAATGGACTCCGCGTCCTCCTGTTCCCGGATCAATCCAAGCCGACGGTCACCGTGAACGTGACGTACATGGTGGGCTCGCGGCACGAGGGGTACGGCGAGACGGGGATGGCGCATCTGCTCGAGCACTTGCAGTTCAAGGGCACGGCGACGCGTCACAACATTCCGGTCGAGATGGACAAGCATGGCGCCCGGTGGAACGCGTCGACGTGGCTCGATCGGACGAACTACTACGAAACGATGACGTCGAGCCCCGAAAACCTTACGTGGGCACTCGGGCTGGAAGCTGACCGGATGACGCACAGTCTCATCGCGGAAAAAGATCGTTCGTCCGAGATGACGGTGGTGCGCAACGAGTTCGAGGCGGGGGAGAACGATCCGTTCGGCATCCTGCTCGAGCGCACCATCTCAACGGCTTTCCTCTGGCACAACTACGGTCACTCCACGATCGGCGCGCGATCGGATATCGAGAACGTGCCCATCGAGCGACTGAAGGCGTTCTACCACAAGTACTACCAGCCGGACAACGCGGTGCTGCTCGTTGCGGGAAAATTCGATCAGGCGGCTGCGCTGCGGCAGGTCGTCGCGCTTTTTGCGCGCGTGCCGCGTCCGGTGAGGACGCTGGAGCACGGCAACATTCTCTATCCCACCTACACCGCCGAGCCCACGCAGGATGGCGAGCGCTCGGTCACACTGCGCCGCGTGGGCGATGTACAGGTGGTCATCGGCGTATACCACGTCCCCGCGCTGTCGCACCCGGACTTCGCATCGATCGATGTGCTCGCGAACGTGCTCGGGCGCGAGCCGTCGGGGCGGCTCTACCAGGCGCTGGTCGTGCCGAGGCTCGCATCCTCCAGCGGCGCGTTCGACTTTCAGCTCCGCGAGCCGGGGATGCTGATCGCCTTCGCCCAGGTGCGGCAGGAGAGCTCCCTCGAAACGGCGCGGAGTGTCCTGCTACAGAGCATCGACAGCGTGCGCACGCGCCCGCCCACGGCGGCGGAGGTGGAGCGGGCGAAGGCGTCGCTGCTCAAGGACATCGATCTGCTGTTGAACAATTCCGACCAGGTGGGACTGGCACTGAGCGAGTGGCAGGCCGCCGGCGACTGGCGGCTGCTCTTCGTGCACCGGGATCGCATCAAGCATGTCACGCCCGCGGACGTGCAGCGCGCGGCGGCCAACTATCTGAAGCCGTCGAACGTCACTGTGGGCCTGTTCTATCCAACCGCGAAGCCGGATCGCTCCGAGATTCCCGTCGGCGTGGACATCGCCGCGCTCGTGCGCGACTACAAGGGCGACAGCGCGCTCGGCGTGGGCGAAGCGTTCGATGCGGCGCCGACGAACATCGATGCGCGCACCGACCGCGCAGCGCTCGCCAACGGCCTGCGATTGAGTTTGCTCGAAAAGAAGACTCGCGGTGGGGCGGTGAAGGGGCGACTCGTGCTTCGATTCGGCACCGAGAAATCGCTCGAGGGCCAGCGCGCGCCACGCGAGCTCGCGTCCGGGATGCTCGAGCGGGGCACCAAGGCGCTCTCGCGCCAGCAGCTGCAGGACAGTCTCGATCTGCTCCGGGCGTCCGTGCGCGTGCGTGGCGGAGCCGATCGCACGACCTTCATCATCGAGACCGTTCGGAGTAGCGTCCCCGCGGTGCTCACTCTCGTCGCCGAGATGGCGAAGGAGCCACGCTTCGATTCTGCCGAATTCGAACAGCTGAAGCAGGAGCGCATCGCCGGCCTCGAGCAGGACCGCTCCGATCCGCAGGCGCTCGCATCGGTCGCATTCGACAGGCGCATCAACCCGCGCGCGCCCGGGCACCCATTTTACGTTCCGACCATCGACGAGCACATCAAGTCGATCACTTCGGCGACGCTCGCGGAGGCACGTGGCTTTCACGATCGCTTCTACGGCGCCGCGGCGGGCGACCTGGTGCTCGTGGGAGACTTCGATTCAACCGCCGTGCAGGCTGCTTCCAGCAAGCTGTTCGGCAGCTGGCGGGCGCCCGAGACGTGGACCCGAATTCCGGAGCCGTACAAGGCGGTCGATTCGTCGACGACCGTGATCGAGACACCGGACAAGGCCAACGCGCTCTTCTTTGCCGGACTCAACATTCCCATCCGCGATGACGCACCGGACTATGCCGCGCTCTTGCTGGGCGACTACATCGTCGGCGGCGGCTCCCTCGACTCGCGCCTTTCGACGCGAATCAGGCAGAAAGAAGGGATCAGCTACGGCGTCGGCTCCTTCATGTCCACCAACTCGGCGGACAGCAGCGGGATGTGGGAGAGCTACGCGATCTACGCTCCGGAGAATGCGGGCCGTCTCACTCGGGCTTTCGACGAGGAAATCGCCCGGGTGTTGAAGAGTGGGGTGACTCTCGACGAGCTGTCCAAGGCCAGAAACGGCTGGCTTCAGGAGTACGCGCAGGAACGATCGAACGACGACGAGCTCGCGTCGCAGATCGCGTCGCGGCGCGAGTACGATCGGACGTTCAAGTACGATGCGGAGCTCGAGCACAGGGTGAAGGCCGTCACGGTCGAGCAGGTGAATGCGGCGCTTCGCAAGTACCTCGTTCCGGGGAGCCTTACGGTGGTGCGCGCGGGCGACTTCGCGAAGGCCAAGTCAAAGGTGCCCGTGCAGTAGCTGTCAAGTGACCTGGAGACGTCCAAAGTGAAACTTCGGGGTATCAAACCGGGTTGATACGGAGTACGGCACGACATACGGGAGATCACATGATTCGTTCAGTTTTGCGCGTTGTTGCCGCATGCGGCGTCGCCCTGGCGGCACTCGCGATATTCGTCGGGCGCGGGGCCAGCGCGGCGGTGATGGCGCCGAGCGCCGTGGTTGGAAGCGGGCTCGCGACGGCCCCCGGCGAGGAGGTAGCCATCTTCTCCGGCGGATGCTTCTGGGGCGTGCAGGCGGTGTTTCAGCACATGAAGGGTGTGACGAGCGCTGTGTCGGGATACACCGGCGGCCAACTGAAGAATCCCGGCTACGAGCAGGTGAGCACAGGCACCACGGGTCACGCCGAGTCCGTGCGCGTCACCTTCGATCCATCGAAGGTGTCGTATGCGGACCTGCTGCGCGTGTTCTTCTCAGTGGCCACCGATCCCACCGAGCTGAATTATCAGGGTCCTGATCATGGCACCCAGTATCGCTCGGTGCTCTGGTATACGACGGATGCGCAGAAGAGCACCGCGAAGGCGTACATCGATCAGCTGACCAAGGCGAAGACGTATCCGAACAAGATCGTGACTGAGGTGAAGCCGGCGCAGGAATTCTTCAATGCCGAGGGCTACCACCAAGACTACGAGACGCTGCACCCGGACCAGCCGTACATCGCGATCAACGATGCGCCGAAGGTGGCGAACCTGAAGAAGCTGTTCCAGGCGCTGTATCGCGAGCAGCCGGTGCTGGTCGGCTCGACGCAGCCCTGATCCAGAGATTCGTTACGGCGGCGTCTTCGCCGTAACGCGTACTACCGTACCCCACGGGTCAGCGGCGATCACGTCGCCCTCCTCGCGGGTTACCGTCGCGCCGACCTTTTCGAGCGCGCGCGCGGTCTCCTCTATATCGTGAGCCGTCGGCACTATCACGCTCCACTCGAGGAGCCGCGCGTCCCCGGGTCGCGCGTGAGGTGCGCCGGCCGCCCAGGTGTTCGTGCCGAGGTGGTGATGATAGCCACCGGCCGACATGAAAAGCGCTCCCGGAAATTCCAGGACGACCTTGTCGAGCCCGAGCCCGTCGTGATAGAAGCGCGCGGCGGCGTCGAGATCGCTCACGAACAGGTGCACGTGTCCGATGCGCGTGCCCGCCGGCGTACCGGACCACGGCACGCCCTTGCTCGCGCGAACGAGGTCAGCGGCGTCGAGCGTGAGCGTCGCCATCTCGAGCACGCGATTCGCAATGCGCCAGGAGGCGCGCGGGCGATCGGCGTAGACCTCAATTCCGAGGCCATCGGGATCCGTGAGGTACACGGCCTCGCTCACCAAGTGATCGGACATTCCCGCGTAGGCGCCGATCGCCGCGAGATGCGCGATGAAGCGGCCGAGCGCGGCGCGGTCGGGCAGGAGAATCGCGAAGTGATAGAGTCCGAGCCGCCCGCGCGTAGGTACGGGCGCGGCGCCCTCGTGGTGATGCAACACGACGATCGGCGTGGAATCACCGTGCGGGCCGAGCACGGCCTGCGTCTCATTCTCGTGCAGCGTGCGCAGTCCGATCACTTCGCGATAGTACACGCTCGATCGTGCGAGGTCGGCCACCTGGAGATGTACCGCGCCGAGTTGTGCCTTCGCATGGAGCCGGTGCCCGGTTGGCGCGACGGTGTAGGCGAACTCGCTCGCGCTGCCCACTAGTACGCGACCGACATGCGCGTGCGTGAATGCGTCGGATGCTCGATCTCATCGACGACGGCCTTCGCGTAGTCCTCGAAGGAGATCGTGCTCCGGCCCTTGGCGTCGACGAGTAGCGAGCTCTCGTCGCTCCGGTAGTGTCCGGTTCGCTCTCCCGGGCCAGTCTCGGCCGCTGGGCTAATGTAGATCCAGTCCAAATCTCCCCCAGCTGTCTTGTACACGTCGAGAGCCGCCGCCTGTTCGAGCGCCTCCGGTTTGTACTCGGGCGGAAAGCCGGGCGAGTCCATGAGTCGCCTGCCTGGGGCCACTTCGAGACTTCCAGCGCCGCCAACCACTATCAATCGCTTGACCCCCGCAAGCTGCGCGCCCGCGATGAGGGCGCGAGCGGCCGCGACCAGCGACGACCCCGCGCGTCCGGACGGGCTCGGCCGAGGCGACAGCGCGTTGATGACGACATCAACACCCTTCGCAATTCGGGCGACGCTCGTCGCGTCCGTGGCATCTCCTTCGATAATGGCCAGGCGCTCGTTGTCCGAGCGAACGCCAGCTGCGTCACGCACGACTCCAACGACCTCGTGATTTCGCGCCAGCGCTTCGCGCGCGATGCGCTGCGCGATCTGCCCACCGGCGCCGAAGATGACGATCTTCATGGCGAGGGCGCGCGTCGTCGCGCCATCACGGCGTCCACCGAATACGCGCCCGCGCCCAGCAGTGCGATCGCCACCAACATACCCAGGTTGCCGAGCACGAGCTCGACACCCTTCGGAGCGGAGAATCCGGCATTCGCGTGGACGAAGATTATTGCGCCGAGCATGTCGCAGGCGAGGAGGACGGCCACGATTCGAGTGAACGCGCCCAGCAGCAACGCCGCGCCACCCACGAGCTCGAGCACGCAAATCACGGGAGCGATGACTCCGGGTATCGGCACGCCCATGTATGTGAACGACGTCGTAACGCCCGAGAATCCGTAGACGAACATCTTCTGATAGCCGTGGACCAGGAAAACAGCCGCGAGCACCAGGCGAAGCACGAGCGTGGCCCGATCGAGATCTCTTTCATTGCTGGCTACGAGTGCAGTCATGGTCGTTGACGAGTGTGAGAGAGGCTGAATGAGTCGAAAACAACGAAAACGCTCGACGCGTGTATCCAGTGGTAACCTTCAGTTCTGTGGCGGCCGTGCTTCCACTGGGATGCCGGCCACGACAGATTGAACGGGCGAGCGGTGAGATTTGTTCGGCAGCTGTGCGGACGTCCGTCGCTCCGTGTCTGACATTATTTGTGAGGCAGACAAGTGAGCACTCGTTCGCAAGCACGCTCGCGCCGCAAATCGTCATGTAGGAGGCATGCGCACAGAGCAGCGGCAGTCTTCATGTCGCTCCTGTGTCTGGCGGGTGCGCTCGCGGCGCAGGGTAGGCGCGGTGGTGGCTCTGCTGACCCGTCCGCTCCTTCACGACCCGCGGTCGCACCGGTGTTGTGGGAGCCGGAGCAGATCTTCCCGCTCGCGATCGCTCATTCGAAGGATCTGAAGCTCACCGACGACCAGCGTACGCAGATCGAGACGATCAGCTCGAAACTTCGCGCGAGCAACGCGCCGCTGCTCGAGTCCATCGACACGTTGCGGCCCCCGCGTGTGCAGCTCCCGGAGCCCGGTGCGTCGACCGCATCCGCTCCGACGCCGATTCCGCCGCCTCCGACAGCCGAGGAAGTCGCCGCGATCGTCGCGCGTCGGCATGCGCTGACCGAGGCGCGCGCGCAAGTGCACGAGAACATTCGGCTCGCGCGCGACCAGATGACGCAGCTCATGACTCCCGACCAGCAAGCGCGTCTCGCAGCGCTGGAAACGAATGCGCGCAACGACGCCGAGCGCGGAGATCGGGGTGGAACGACTCCCGACCGCAGTCTCACGGGCGGCCGCACTGGACAGAGGCGAGGGCAACAGGGGCCGCCGTCCTATTAACCGTCCTGGCGCACGGGCTCGTCCCTCTCTGACCCGCCTGCGTTAACTTTCGAGATCACTTCGAAAGGGTCGACACATGCCGCGCCAGCTGTTCGCCACGAAAACCCAGTGGGAACCGTTTGTAGGATACTCCCGAGCCGTGCGCGTTGGCGATCACGTGTTCGTGTCGGGAACGACGGCGACGGATGAAAATGGCGCGCTCGTCGCGCCGGGTGATGCGTACGGCCAGGCCATTCAGGTGCTCGAGAACCTCAAGCGCGCGCTCGAAAAGGCCGGAGCGTCCATGGGCGATGTCGTCCGCACCCGAATGTTCGTCACCGACATCTCGCAGTGGCAGGAATACGGACGGGCGCACGGGGAATACTTCCGCGACATTCGCCCCGTGACATCGATGCTCGAGGTCAAGGCGTTGATCGACCCCGCGATGATGATCGAGATCGAGGCGGACGCGCTCATCGCGCACTGATTCAGACGTTTCGCGACTTTCCACTTGACGCGCACGCCTCGACTCGACATCCATACTCCCGTGATCCGAACCCTCGTGCACTCCCTCCGCTGTGCCGTCGTCGCGCTGCTTGCGCTGGCGATCGTTTCGGCGCGTCCCGCAATGATGCTGTCGCACGCGGGTGATGGAATGCAGCATGGCTGCGGCAAGGCGATGGCATCGCATCATGCATCCGGTCAGTCATCGCACACGGGACATCACTGCTCGAGCACCGAGGACGGCACGTGCTGCGACGATTGCCTGTGCGCGTGCGCGGTGGGCGCGGACATCAGGCTCCCGGTAGTCGCACTCACTGCGACGTACACGCATCCTCGAGCCGTTGCTACCCGCTTCGCCGAAGTCGTGCGCGAGCACAGGCCGCTCGCTCTGCGTCTCCCTCCTCCCATCGGTCCTCCGCTCTTCACTCGCAGCTGACCACTGTGGCGTGCGCAACGCGCACGCCGGCGGCCGGGACATACCGAGCCGCTCACTCGAGTGAAGCGGAGACCATGTTTCGACAACTGTTCGTGTGCGCCTGCATCGCCGCGCCCGTGCATGCAGCGGCACAGCAGCCCGTACTTCCGGATACCACGAAGCCCGACAGCTCCGTGCGCGCCGCCGACTCGGCGCGCGCGCGGATGACCGGCAGACTCGCGGTGGTGACCATCACCGCAACGGCAGTGAATCGCGCGGAGTCGCGCCAGGCGGTGGCGGTGAGTCCCGAGGACATCGCGCGCACCCCGGCGACGTCGCCGTGGGAGTTGCTGCGCCAGACCGCGGGTGTCGAGGTGCACATTCAGGGGCAGGGACCCGGCTTCGCATCGGATGCATCCGTGCGCGGATTCAGCTCCGACCACTCGACCGATCTCGCGCTCTGGATTGACGGTGTTCCGGTGAACGAGCCGGTGAATGGACACGCGGAGGGATACAACGACTGGAGCCTGATCTTTCCGCAGGTGATTCAGGACCTCGACGTCATCAAGGGGCCGACGAGCGCGCTCTTCGGGAACTTCGCGTTTTCCGGAATCGTGAACGTGCGCACGCTCGACCATCTCGACGGAACGCGCATGTGGGTGAACGGCGGAGCGGCCGGGCATCTCGAGGGCGCCACGCTCTCGGGCTTCGGGAGCGACAGCGGCGTGAGCGGCGTCGTAGGTGCTCGCTACGTGCGCGAGAACGGATGGCGACCGAACAGCGACTACGATCTGGGGCAGGGACACGTGCGCCTGGTGCACGATCTCACCCCCAATACAACGATCGACGGCGGTGTCGAGCTGTACGGCTCACGCTGGAACTCGGCCGGCTATCTGAGCGAGGATGAGTTTCACGCGCACGACTACGACATCGTGTCCAACCCGAGCGACGAGGGACACAAGATTCGGGCGCAGGAGCGCGCGAGCCTGCGAGTGCTCGACGGTAACAGGTTGTGGCGCTCGACCGTGTACGCGACGCAGGGCGATTGGAGAATTTTCCTCACGATTCCTCCGGCGGGCGGTCGCTTCGAGGGAGTCGGCAGCCAGACGGAGGAGGACGACGCACGATTCGGTTTCGGCGCGACTTCTGCGCTCACCTGGCAGCTGTCGCGCGCCGAGGTGACCGTGGGCGCCGAGGGACGCTTCGATCAATCGCACTACCAGAACTGGTTCACGACGGATCGCGCCCGGGATTCGGCGCAGGCCTTGATTCGCGCGCACCAGTTGGGCGGTGGACTCTTCGCGCAGGCCGGCATCGATGTCACCAACCGGTTACGTCTCGACCTCGGCGCCCGCTATGATGCGATCGACACGCACTCCGCGCCCACTGGCGACGCATCGGCGCAGGACTCGCATGGGATATTCTCGCCGAAGGCCGGCGCGCTGTTCAAGCTCACGGATGCCGTCGGCGTGTACGCGAACGTCTCGCGAGGATTTCGCGCGACCGACGGAGTCATCGAGGACCCGACGCTTCCGTTCATCACCGTCTGGGCGTACGAGAGCGGACTGAAGCTCAACGTGGCCGGCGTGAACGCGACCGCGGCCGTGTTCAGAATGGACGTGAGCAACGAGCAAACCTTCAACCCGCTCACGAGCGGCTCGAGCAACGGAGGCGCGAGCAGGCATCAGGGAGTGGAGCTGTCGCTCCGCGCGCCGGTGTCCAGGTCGCTCACGCTCACCGGCGACTGGACCTTCAACGATGCGCGCTATAAGCGGCTCATCACGCAGTCCGAAGACGATCCCGCGCAGGTCGATACGCTCACGGGAGAGCGCGTTTACAACACCGCGAAGTACATCGGCTCGGCGGCGCTACAGTGGGCGCCCCCGTCGTCGCTCTGGTCGGTGCGCGTGAGCACGAATGCAGTGGGTCCGTACTCTCCATTCGACGAGCCCGGAGTCGTGCTCCCGGCGTACGCGCTGCTGCATGCGAGCGCGACGCGGAAGATCGGCAAAGTCGAGCTCGAGGCTGGCGTGCGGAATATTCTCGACAAGGCGTATCCCGAGCTCGTCGCGGGCGGGCTCGTTGCGCCGGGGCAGCCGCGCGCCGCGTTCGGTACCGTTCGCTACGATTTCTAGTGGCTACATTCGATCGACGATCTTCGCCTTGATCGACTCGTATTCCGAATCGGTGATGAGCCCTCCGGAGAGCATCTCCTTCGCGCGCTGGAGACGCGCGAGCGGATCGTCGCCGGCGGCCCCGCCGCCTCCGGATCCGCCAAGCGCCGAGCCGCTGCCGCCGAGCTGAATGCCGCCGGACTTGGCGCGCAGCTCATCGAGGTCGCGCACGCGACGTTTTTCCCTCCACGACTGCTCCTGCGCCTGGGCCGCCCGGTACACCTGCTCGGCCTCTTGCTTCCGCAGGCCCTCGGCACCGATGACTCCTATCGTCTGACCGGTGGACGCGAGATCCTGCCGTCCGCGCGACGTGATGGTGAGCTCGGCGCTGAAGATGCCCACTCGCAAATGGGCGCTCTCGATGTCCTGCCATCGCATGTCGGCGGGCGAATAGCCGCCGAAAAGTCCGCGCTGGATGCGAATCAACCGCCCGCTAGTCGCGGCGACGACCACGCGCCGGTGCGTGAGCGCGAACAGCCGCCGCTGCACCGCGTAGGCGACCAGCGTTTCTCCGGGCACGAGCAACGCGTTCAGGTGCTGCACCGCCTCCGCGAGGCGCGGATCGTCTGCGCTCGCAGGAGCCGATGCGAGCGAGCCATCCTTTTCGTGCGTCCGTGGCAGCGCATCCGTATTCGACGAATTATCAGCGGGGCCGCCAGGAGTGGTCATCGTGAGAAACCTCGGGGAAGAGAATGCAGATCGC
This sequence comes from Gemmatimonadaceae bacterium, assembly GCA_036564355.1. Lineage (GTDB taxonomy): Bacteria > Gemmatimonadota > Gemmatimonadetes > Gemmatimonadales > Gemmatimonadaceae > FEN-1250. The sequence continues at coordinate 28,882 of DATCPC010000072.1, forward strand.
GACGATCGCTCTACCCATACGATGGAGTGAGCGGGGTGGTTCTGACAAGTACGCTGTGTCACCTCGGCGACGCCTGTGGCTGCTCGCGCCCGGGTTTGTGACCACCTCGTGCGGCGCTGCGTCTCCTTCATGCGATCCGCCTGAGAGCCTTGACAGGAGGAACCGGCGTGCCGAGAATAGAAATGCGCTCGTGGTCACCACTCAAAAGTTCGGAGTACTCTTCGTCATGACGTTCGTACGACTCGCGCTTACCTCCCTTTCCATTATTCGACCCTCCTCGAGGGGCGGCGCGCTCGCACACGGCTGACGGTCTGTTAACCGACACCACGCGAACCGGCCCCTCGGACTGTCCGAGGGGCCGGTTCGCGTTTCATCCCATTTCATTCACGAATGACGACACGCATCCACCTCTACGATACGACGCTGCGCGATGGCACCCAGCGCGAAGGTCTCTCCCTGTCCGCTTCGGACAAGGTGAAGATCGCCGCGCGCCTGGATGCGTTCGGCATCGACTCGATCGAGGGTGGGTGGCCCGGATCGAATCCGAAGGATGCGGAGTTCTTTCGGCGCGTCGCGGCGAGCCCGCCGCGTTGCGCGCGCATCGCCGCGTTCGGCAGCACGCGGCGCGTCGGCGTCAGCTGCGCCGATGACCCGAGCCTCCGGGCTCTGGTGGAAGCGCGCACGCCGGTCGTGACGATCGTGGGCAAGAGCTCGGCGAGTCACGTGAAGCTCGTGCTCGCGACCACGCGCGAGGATAATCTCCGGCTCATCGCTGACACCGTCGCCTACTTTCGCGCGCTCGGGAAAGAAGTGGTGTACGACGCCGAGCATTTCTTCGATGGACTGGCGCTCGATGAGTCGTACGCGCTCGAAACGCTCGAGGCGGCGCACGACGCCGGCGCATCGGTGCTCGTCCTCTGCGACACGAATGGCGGAAGCGAGCCGCGCACGATCGCGGAATCGGTGAGCAGGGTCGCGCGCCGCGTGCGCGCGCCGCTCGGCATCCATCCGCACAACGATCGCGGGCTCGCGCTCGCCAACGCGCTCGCCGCCATCGATGCAGGCTGCGTGCACGCGCAGGGCACCGTGAACGGCTACGGCGAGCGATGCGGCAATCTCGACCTGCTCGCGCTCATCGCGAATCTGCAGCTCAAGCGCGGCATCCAGTGCGTGAGCGACGAGTCGCTCGCGACGCTGACCGAGCTCTCCAACTATGTGGCGTCGGTGGCGAATCTCGCGCCCGACGCGCACGCACCATTCGTCGGTCGCGCGGCGTTCGCGCACAAGGGCGGCATCCACGTCGCGGCCGTCGCGAAGGAGCCCGCGATGTACCAGCACATGGATCCGGCGCAGGTGGGCAATCGCATGCGCGTGGTAGTGAGCGAGCTCTCCGGGCGCGCGAACGTGCGGCTGCGCGCGAGCTCGCTCGGCCTCGATGCGCGGCCGGTCGAGCGCGCGGTGCTCGAGCAGGTGAAGGCGCTCGACCACTCCGGCGCGCAGCTCGAGGCCGCCGAAGGCACCTTCGAAATGCTCGTGCGCCGGGCGACGCCCGGCTATGTCGTCCCCTTCGAGCTCCGAGAGTACACCGTGGTCGTCGAGCGCCGCGTGGAGGGCGGCTCGCGCGCGCGGGCGACCGTGGAGATGCGGGTCGGCGGCACGAGCGTGCGCACGGCGGCGGAGGGTGACGGACCCGTGCACGCGCTCGACTCGGCGGTGCGGCTCGCGCTCGCACCGCACATCCCCGCGGTGCTCGACACGAAGCTCGTCGACTACAAGGTGCGCATCATCGACGAGCACATGGGCACTGCGGCCACGACGCGAGTGTTGATGGAGACGGCCTACGGCGCCGAGCGCTGGAGCACGATCGGCGCCGCCCCGAACATTCTCGACGCGAGCTGGGACGCGATCCGCGACTCGCTCGAGCTCGCCGTCGCGCGCGCCCTCGACGCCGCATCCAACCGCGCACCGCATCGCATGGACACGCGGCGCGCATCTCCGGAAATTGTCACCTCATGAAGCAGACATCGCCGCGAACGCTCTTCGCGAAGCTCTGGGACGATCATCTCGTCCAGGGAGAGTCGGAAGCGACGCCCGCCGTGCTCTACGTCGACCTGCACCTCGTGCACGAGGTGACGTCGCCGCAGGCATTCTCCGAGCTCCGCGAGCGCGGACTCCGAGTCAGGCGCCCCGATCGGACGCTGGCGACGATGGATCACTCGACGCCGACCACGCCGCGCGGCACGGACGGCCGCATTCCGGTGGTCGACCTGCAGGCGCGCGCGCAGCTGGCGCAGCTCGAGCAGAATTGCAGCGAGTACGGCGTTCCCCTGTTTACACTCGGCAGCGAGCACCAGGGGATCGTGCACGTGATCGGCCCCGAGCTCGGCTTCACGCAACCGGGAATGACGATCGTCTGCGGCGACAGCCATACGAGCACGCACGGCGCGTTCGGCGCGCTCGCCTTCGGCATCGGGACCTCCGAGGTGGCGCACGTGCTCGCGACGCAATGCTTGTTGCAGCGCCGCGTGCCGACGATGGAGGTTTGCATTGACGGTGCGCTATCACCAGGCGTCACCGCCAAGGATTTGATTCTCCGCCTCATCTCCGAGATCGGCGTCGGCGGCGCGACGGGACACATACTCGAGTACACCGGCTCGGCCATCCGCGCGCTGTCGATGGAGGAGCGCATGACCGTGTGCAACATGTCGATCGAGGCCGGCGCGCGGGCGGGGATGATCGCACCGGACGAGACGACGTTCGAATATCTCGCCGGACGTCCGCACGCGCCGCGCGGCGCCGAGTGGGAGGTCGCGCTCGCGCGCTGGCGCACCTTCGCAGCCGACGATGGCGCGACGCATGATCGCACCGTGATCCTCGATGCGAGCACGATCAAGCCGATGATCACTTACGGGACGAATCCCGGAATGGGCATCGCGGTCGACGCGCCGGTGCCGACGCCTTCGCGCATCGCCGATGCATCCGAGCGCCGCGCACTCGAGAAGGCACTTCTGTACATGGCGCTGACACCGGGCGAGGTGCTGCTCGGCAAGCCGGTGGACGTCGTCTTTCTCGGCAGTTGCACGAACTCGCGCATCTCTGATCTGCGTCTCGCGGCGGGCGTGATGCGCGGCCAACGCGTTGCATCCACGGTGCGGATGCTCGTCGTGCCCGGCTCGCAGGAGGTGAAGCGGCAGGCGGAGGCGGAGGGGCTCGACGAGATCTTCCGCGCCGCGGGCGCGGAGTGGCGCGAGGCCGGATGCTCGATGTGCATCGCGATGAACGGAGACGAGCTCCGGCCCGGCCAGTACGCTGTGAGCACGAGCAATCGCAACTTCGAGGGGAGACAGGGGAAGGGAGGGCGCACTTTTCTCGCGAGCCCGCTCACCGCGGCCGCAACCGCAATCGCCGGGACGATTGCCGATGCGCGCAGCTACGTTGGAGGGCGCTGAGCATGGAGCCGTTCGTCACCCTCCGCTCGACCGCCGTCGTGCTGCCGCTCGAGAACGTCGACACCGATCAGATCATCCCGGCGCGCTTCCTCAAGACCACGGACCGTCTCGGCCTGGGAAACAATCTCTTCGCCGACTGGCGCTACGACGCGGCGGGCGCTCCCAAGCGCGAGTTCGTGCTCAATCGTCCGGAGGCAAGGAGCGCGCAGCTGCTCGTTGCCGGCAAGAATTTCGGATGCGGCTCGTCGCGCGAGCACGCTCCGTGGGCGCTCCTCGGCTATGGCTTTCGCGCGGTGGTGAGCAGCGAGTTCGCCGACATCTTCCGCAACAACGCGCTCGGCAACGGGCTTCTTCCGGTCGCCCTGCCGGAGCCAGTCGTCGAGCGAATCGGCGCGCTGATCGCGAGCGATCCGACATCGGTGTTCGCGATCGATCTCGAGAGCCAGACCTTCGCGCTGCCAGGCGGAGAGCGCTTCGAGTTTCCCGTCGATCCGTTCGCGCGCCACTGCATGCTGCAGGGCGTCGACCAGCTCGGCTATCTCGCGGCGAAGGAGCCCGAGATCGCGGCCTACGAGCGCGCGCGCGCAGGAGCGTACTGACATGCGCGCCCAGATCGCTCTGCTCCCGGGCGATGGCATCGGGCCCGAGGTCGTCGCCGAGGGCGTTCGCGTGCTCGACGCGGTGGCCGAGCGTTGGGGACACACGTTCGAGACGACGCCGGCGCTGATCGGCGGCGCCGCGATCGACGCTACAGGCACTCCTCTCCCCGACGAGACGGTCGCGCTCTGCCGCGCGAGCGATGCAGTGCTCCTCGGCGCCGTGGGTGGACCCGCGTGGGACAATCCTCGCGCGAAGGTGCGCCCCGAGCAGGGACTGCTGGGAATCCGGAAGGCGCTCGGCTTGTTCGCCAACGTTCGCCCGGTGACCGTGCACGAGAAGCTCGCGGCCTCGTCGCCGCTCAAGGCGGAGAAGCTGGCGGGAGTGGATCTCGTCGTGGTGCGCGAGCTCACCGGTGGCATCTACTTCGGCGAGAAATCGCGCACGTCGCTCGGCGCGGACGGGGAGCGTGCTGCGGACGTGTGCACGTACTCGACGATGGAGATCGAGCGCGTCGTCCGCGTGGCGGGGAAGCTCGCACTCGCGCGTCGCGGCAAGCTGACCTCGGTGGACAAGGCGAACGTCCTCGAGACGTCGCGGCTGTGGCGCGAGGTGACGATGCGCGTCGTCGCGGAGGAATTTCCGTCGCTCGCGATCGAGCATCTGCTCGTCGATGCGTGCGCGATGCATCTGCTGCAGCGGCCGGCGTCGTTCGACGTGATCGTGACCGAGAACATGTTCGGCGACATCCTGACCGACGAAGCCTCGGTCCTGGCGGGCTCGATCGGGCTCCTCCCGTCGGCATCGCTCGGCGCGAGTGTCGAGCGCGACGGACGGCAGAGGACGCTTGGCATCTACGAGCCGATCCACGGGTCGGCGCCGGACATCGCGGGGAAGGGGCTCGCCAATCCCATCGGTACGATTGCGAGCATCGCGATGTTGTTGCGCCACTCACTCGGTCTCGAGCAGGAGGCACTCGCGGTGGAAAGGGCGGTGCACGCGGCGCTGGCTGTAGGCGCGCTCACTGCCGATTTGGCGCCGAAGGGAACGCTCGCGAAGCGCACGAGCCAGGTTACAGATGCCGTCATCGAGAGTCTTCTCAACACTCGCACGGCGGTGCCCGCATGAGACGCGCTGCCGAATCGGATGTTGACAGCGCGAGCCGGAGGCAGTATCTAATTCTGACGGATGCGCCGCGGCACGCCTGCGCATCGTGTATGAATTGCTCTTAATTCAAACGAATTCGACAGTGAATCTCTCGCTCGTCCTCCTTACCGTCGTCCTTATTCCCCTCCTTATCGTGGGGCTTATTGACGTGGGATCGAGGCACCGAGCATGAAACACTAAAATGCCGATCTGCCTCTCCCACCAAAACGGGAGAGGCGAAATACCAAGGCCTCTTCCCGTGCGGAAGGGGCTTTTTTGTTTTTTCGCTCACCCGGAATGCTCATGAGCTCTTCAATGCGATCGGACGTCATCAAGAAGGGGAATTCGCGCGCGCCGCACCGAAGCCTGCTCCGCGCAACGGGGCAGATTCGCGACGCGCGCGATTTCGACAAACCCTTCATCGCCGTTTGCAACTCGTACTGCGACATCGTTCCGGGACACGTCCACCTGCAGGCGTTCGCGCGCGTCGTGAAGGATGCGATTCGCCAGGCAGGCGGAATTCCCTTTGAATTCAATACGATTGCTGTGGACGACGGCATCGCGATGGGGCACGACGGGATGCGGTATTCCCTCCCGTCGCGCGAGCTGATCGCGGACGCCGTCGAGACGATGGTCGCGGCGCACTGCTTCGACGCCATGATCTGCATTCCGAATTGCGACAAGATCGTTCCCGGGATGCTCATGGGCGCCGCGCGCGCGAATCTGCCGACGGTGTTCATCTCCGGCGGGCCGATGCGCGCGGGAATGGATGCGAGCGGCAACAAGGTCGACCTGATCACGGTGTTCGAGGGCGTCGGCAAGCAGGCGGCCGGAGAGATCACCGACGCGCGCCTGCTCGAGCTCGAGGAAGTCGCCTGCCCGACGTGCGGGAGCTGCAGCGGCATGTTCACCGCGAACTCGATGAACTGCCTCTGCGAGGCGCTCGGCGTCGCGCTTCCGGGCAACGGAACGATCCTCGCGACGAATCCCGCGCGCGAGGATCTCGCCCGCACGGCCGCGCGCCAGGTGATGGCGCTGCTCGCGGACAACGTCCGCTTCTCCGACATCGTGACCGCCGCGGCGATCGACAACGCGATGGCGCTCGACGTCGCGATGGGCGGGTCGACGAACACCGTGCTTCACGTGCTCGCGCTCGCGCACGAGACGGGGCTCGAGTATCCGGTGTCGCGATTCAACGAGGTAGCCGAGCGCGTGCCGCATCTGACGAAGATCAGCCCGGCGTGGGATGGCAACCGGCAGTGGCACATCGAGGACGTCGATGCCGCGGGCGGCGTGCAGGCGATCCTCGCCGAGCTCGCGCTCAAGCCGGGGACGCTGCGCCTCGACGCGCGCACCGTCACCGGCCGCACGCTCGGCCAGAATCTCGAGGGGCTGACGAACCGCAATCGCGATTGCATCCGTCCCGTCTCGAACCCGCACGCGGTTCGCGGCGCGCTGGCGGTGCTCTTCGGCTCGCTCGCGCCCGAGGGATCGGTGGTGAAGGTGGGAGCAGTCGACGTGCACCAGATGGTGTTCCGCGGGCCCGCGCGCGTGTTCGAGTGCGAGGAGGATGCGGTGCAGGCCGTGTGCGCCAGCGATCTCGAGCCGGGGTGCGTGGTGGTCGTGCGCAACGAGGGCCCGCGCGGCGGGCCGGGGATGCGCGAGATGCTGCAGCTCACCTCGATGCTCAAGGGGATGGCGCTCGGGGCGGACATCGCGCTCGTCACCGACGGGCGGTTCTCCGGAGGATCGCGCGGACTGTGCATCGGTCACGTCGCGCCCGAGGCGGCGGAGGGTGGCGCGATCGGAATGGTCGAGGATGGCGACATCATCGCGATCGACCTCGGAGCACGCAGGATGGATCTCGAGGTCGATAGCGAGGAGATGGCGGTGCGTCGTGCAGGGTGGGAGCCGCCCGCGCCCAAGTATCAGCGCGGGTGGCTCTCGCGCTACACGCGCATGGTGACGAACGCCAGTCACGGTGCGGTGCTCGCATGACGCCACTGTCGAAGGATCCGGTGGCGGACGAATCGCGCACGGGCGCGCAGCTCATCTGCGAGGCGCTCGTGCGCGAGGGAGTCGAGATCATGTTTGGCATCCCCGGCGGCGCGATCATGCCGTTCTACCACGCGATGTGGGAGTACCGCGATCAGCTGCGCCACGTGCTCTGCCGTCACGAGCAGGGCGCGGGGCACGCGGCCGAGGGCTACGCGCGCACGACGGGGCGCGTGGGCGTGTGCGTCGCGACGAGCGGCCCCGGCGCGACGAATCTCGTCACTCCGATCGCCGATGCGATGATGGACTCGACGCCGATGGTCGCGATCACCGGGCAGGTGTCGAGCACCGCACTGGGCACTGATGCGTTCCAGGAGACCGACATCACCGGGATCACCGTGCCGATCACGAAGCACAATTATCTCGTTCAGCATGCCGAGGATATTCCGTATGTCGTCAAAGAAGCGTTCTACCTCGCGCGAAGCGGGCGTCCCGGGCCCGTCCTCATCGACGTCACCAAAGATGCGCAACAGGCGCGGACCGTCCCGCGATGGGACCGACCCCTCCGCCTGCCACGCCACAAGAGTGTCGGCGTCCTCGATCGCGGAGCGGTCGAGCGCGCGACCGCGCTCCTCGTTGGAGCGAAACGGCCGCTCATCATGGCGGGGAACGGCGTAATTCAGTCGGGCGGCGCGGGCGAGCTGCGCGCGTTCGCCGAGCGCACCGGCATTCCGGTGATCACCACGCTGCACGGCAAAGGTGCGTTTCCCGAGTCGCACGAGTTGAGTCTCGGCATGAGCGGCATGCACGGCTGGGTGCACGTCAATCGCGCCATCCAGGAGTGCGACGTGCTGTTCAACATCGGGGGCCGCTTCGACGACCGCGTGACGGGGAAGGTGTCGACCTTCGCGCCGCGTGCGCAAATCATCCACGTCGACATCGACCCGTCGGAGATCGGGAAGGTGGTGCCGACCTCGATCGGCATCCGCGGCGATGCGCGTGCGACACTCACGTGCATGCTCGAGCTGGCGCCCGCGGGCAACCACCGGGAGTGGCTCGCCCGCATCCGCGACATCC
>DATCPC010000051.1:0-3724 GCA_036564355.1 Gemmatimonadaceae bacterium
CGGCACAGGACACCGCCGGCGGACCACCGGGAATGTCGGGTGGCGATGCGTCGCTGGATCAGGCGTCCGGCGTCGATCCCTCGGCCGTGAATCTGCTCGCCCAGATTCCGCCCGCGAGCGGCACGCTCTACTTCATCGACAACTCCGTCGACACGCTGACGGGAACGGTGATGCTCAAGGCGACCTTCCCGAACACCGAGAAGATGCTCTGGTCGGGGCAGTTCGTCGCCACGACACTGCATCTCTTCACCGAGAAGCACGCGCTCATCGTGCCAACGGAGGCGGTCGTCACCGGGCAGCAGGGGACCTACGTGTACGTGGTGGACAGCGAGAGCACGGCGCAGCAGCGGAAGGTTAGCGTGGAGCGTTCGCAAGGGAGCGTCGCCATCGTGACGGCCGGACTTCGCGATGGCGAGCAGGTGGTGCGCACCGGCCAGTCGCGCCTCAACGCCGGCGCAAAGGTGAGGATCGCGACGGCGGCCGATACGACGGGCGCGGGTGGCGCCGCCGGCGACAGCACGGCGCGCAAGGGACGCGGCGCGGGCAGAGCGGGCGGGCGAAGCAAGCCCGCGACTCCGTAGGCGACGGGTCGGGCGAGCGAGCGCATGAACATCCCGAGCCTCTTCATTCGACGTCCCGTCATGACCACGCTGGTCATGGTGGCGATCTTCGTGTTCGGGATCGTGGCGTATCGCAAGCTGCCCGTGAGCGATCTGCCCACGGTCGACTATCCGACGATCTCCGTGAACGCGAGCCTTCCCGGCGCGAGCCCCGAGACGATGGCCGCGACGGTCGCGACGCCGCTCGAGAAGTCGTTCTCCGCGATCGCCGGCATCGACAACATCACGTCGTCGAGCTCGCTCGGCTCCACGCAGATCACGCTGCAGTTCTCGCTCGACCGCGACGTCGACGCGGCGGCGCAGGATGTGAACGCCGCGATCTCGGGGACGCTCTCACAGCTGCCGCCGTCGATCATCCCGCCGTCGTACCGAAAGCAGAATCCGGCCGCCGCGCCGATTCTCTTTCTCGCGCTCACGGCGAAGGACATGAAGCTGTCCGACCTCGACGAGTACGCGGAGACGACGATCGCGCAGCGGCTATCGATGGTGAACGGTGTCGCCCAGGTGTCCGTATTCGGATCGCAGAAGTACGCGGTGCGCATCGAGCTCGACCCCGCGCAGCTCACGGCGCGGAATCTCAGCGTGAGCCAGGTGGCGACGTCGGTGCGCACGAACAACGTGACGCTGCCAACCGGCGTGCTGTACGGCAACAGCCGCACGCTCACGGTGCAGGCCACCGGCCAGCTCTACGACGCGGCGCAGTTCCGCAACATGGTGGTCGCCGAGTACAACAACGCGCCCGTGCACCTGGGCGACCTGGGGCGCGTGTACGACGACGTGCAGAACGACAAGACCGCGAGCTGGTACAACGGCGATCGCGCGATCGTGCTCGCGGTGACGCGGCAGCCGGGCACCAACACGGTAGAGGTCGCGGACGCCGCGAAGGCGGCGCTCGCGGAGATTCTGCCGTCGCTGCCTCCGCAGGTGAAGATGACGATTCGCTACGACCGCTCGCAGGGCATCCGGCAGGCGGTGAGCGACGTGAAGTTCTCGCTCGTGCTCGCGTTGGCGCTCGTGGTGCTCGTGATCTTCCTCTTCTTGCGCAATCTCACCGCGACGCTGATCCCGAGTCTGACGCTGCCGATGGCGGTGGTCGGGACATTCTCGATGATGTACGTGCTGGGCTACAGCATCGACAATCTGTCGCTGATGGCGCTCACGCTCGCCGTGGGATTCGTGGTCGACGATGCCATCGTGATGCTCGAGAACATCGTTCGGCATCTCGAGATGGGAAAGACGGTGCTGCGGGCGGCGCTCGACGGAGCGGCCGAGGTGGGATTCACGATCATGTCGATGACGCTGTCGCTCGCTGCGGTGTTCATTCCGCTCGTGTTCATGGCGGGGATCATCGGGCGGCTGTTCCGCGAGTTCGCGGTCACGATCATGGTCGCGATTCTGGTGTCGGGATTCGTGTCGCTCACGCTCACGCCCATGCTGTGTGGGCGCTTCCTCAAGTCACAGAAGGAGCAGAAGCACGGGCGGATGTACAACGCGATGGAGCGTGCGTTCGAGAAGGCGCTCCACGGCTACGAGCGCAGCCTCGCCTGGGTGATGGCCCACAGGCCGCTCACGCTGGTGTTCTCCGTGCTGATCCTCGTGGCGACGGGAATGCTGTACACCGTGATTCCGAAGGGACTCTTCCCCTCGGATGACACTGGCATTCTCTTCGGAACCACGGAGGCCGCGCAGGGGACGTCGTTCGCCGAGATGGTACGGTTACAAACGAAGGCGATGAAGGCGCTCGCTGGCGATACGAACATCATCGGCTACATGTCGTTTGCGGGCAACACGAATCAGGCCGGAATCAACGTCATGCTCAAGCCCGCGGGGAAGCGGCCGCCTGCGGACCAGATGGTGCGCGAGCTGACGCGGCGTCTGTCGGGAATTCCGGGGTTGCAAGTGTTCATTCAGAATCCGCCGAGCATTCGCATAGGCGGCCGGAGCTCGAAGAGCCTGTATCAGTTCACGCTCCAGGGACACGACCTGACCACGCTCTACGCCAGCGCCCAGCAGCTGGCGGCAAGGCTGCGGCAAACGCCGCCGCTCACCGACGTCACGACGGATCTGCAGAACAATAATCCGCAGGTGACGGTGCGCATCGATCGCGATCGCGCATCGGTGCTCGGTGTGACGCCGGCGGCGATCGAGCGGGCGCTCGCGAATGCGTACAGCGAGCAGCAGACATCGACGATCTACACGAGCACGAACGAGTTCTGGGTGCTGATGCAGCTCGTGCCGAGCGCGCAGACGGACGAGAACGCACTCACGAAGCTGTACGTCACGAGCGCGAGCGGCACGCTGGTGCCGCTGTCCGATGTCGCGGAGTTCGAGCGAAGCGTGGGTCCGAGCAGTGTGGCGCACTCGGGGCAGCTCGCGAGCGTGACCGTCTCGTTCAACCTGCAGCCGGGGGGAAGCCTGGGCGGCGCGGTGACGGCGGTGAACAGGGTGGCGCGCGCGACGCTGCCGGCCAGCATCACGACGAACTTCTCCGGCACCGCGCAGGTCTTTCAGGCATCGCAGCAGGGGCTGGGGGTGCTGCTGCTCATTACGGTCTTCGTGATCTACATCATTCTCGGGATCTTGTACGAGAGCTACGTCCACCCGATCACGATCCTCACCGGGCTGCCCTTCGCGGCGTTCGGGGCGCTGCTCGCGCTGTACGTCACGCGGCAGGAGCTCGATGTGTACGGGTACGTCGGCGTGATCATGCTCATCGGCATCGTGAAGAAGAACGCCATCATGATGATCGACTTCGCGATCGAGCACGAGCGCAAGGAGCACAGCACGCCGGCGGAGGCGATCAGCCAGGCGGCGAGCGTACGCTTCCGCCCGATCATGATGACCACGGTCGCGGCGATCGTGGGGACGCTGCCCATCGCGATCGGCGTGGGCGCGAGCGCGGCGTCGCGGCGTCCGCTCGGCATCGCGGTGGTGGGCGGGCTGGCGTTCTCGCAGATCGTTACGCTCTACGTGACCCCGGTGTTCTACACGTATCTCGACGACCTGCAGGCGTGGCTGGAGCGGCACACGAAGCGCAAGCCGCGCGTGAGCGGCGCAACACTGGATCATGGGCTCGCGCATGGCGACTGAGAACGAGGCGAAGG
>DATCPC010000060.1:0-14913 GCA_036564355.1 Gemmatimonadaceae bacterium
GTGGCTCGGAAGAGCACCTGCTCCCGGCGATCGACGCCGCGCTCGCGGAGGCGGGAGCGACGACGCGCGATCTGGCGCACATCGTGTGCGGCGCCGGACCGGGAAGCTTTACGAGCCTGCGCGTCTCGGCGTCGCTGGCGAAGGGGATCGCGTTCGCACAGTCGCTCCCGCTGTTCGCGGTGCCGTCGCTCGCGCTCATCGCGGCCGATCGCTCGCTGGCGGACGGCGTGTACGTCGCCGCCCTCGACGCGCTCCGCGGTGAGGTGTTCGCCGCCGCCTACCTGCGCGAGGGCGACGAGGTGACGGAGCTCGCGCCCGTGCGGCTCGTGCCTCGCGGCTCACTCGCGCACGAGGCCGCGGAGCTGCACGCCGCGGTGATCGGCCCGGAGGAGCATCCGCGCACGACCCCGCGCGCGGCGAACGTGGTGCGGCTCGGCGCGTGGCTCGCGCTCCCGCCCGTGTCGCTTGCCGCGTGGGAGCCGGATTATGGTCGCCTCGCGGAGGCGCAGGTGAAGTGGGAGATCGCCCACGGCCGTCCGCTGCCGGTGGCGTAGCCTATGCGCATGGGCGAGAACATGAGTCTCGACATCCGGAGCCCATTGCCGCGGGCGCCATTCGTGTTGCGCGTGGCTCGCGAGGCGGACATCGACGCGGTGCTCGCGATCGAGCACGCCTCGTTCGGCGATCCGTGGAATCGCAGCGCGTTCGTGGAGCTGATCGACGATCCACGCGTGGCCTTTTTGATCGCCGACGCTGGCGGCGAGGTGCGCGGCTACATCGTCGCCTGGTTCGTGCTCGATGAGGGAGAGATCGGGAACCTCGCGGTCGCCGACGTGGCGCGTCGGCATGGCGTCGGCGCGCGCCTGCTGGATGGCGCGATCGCGGCCGTCCGCGCGGCCGACGTCCACTCGCTCTATCTCGAGGTCCGGGACTCGAACGCCGCCGCGCGCGCCCTCTATGCGTCACGCGGATTCGTGGAGGTCGGACGCCGGCGCGACTATTACCGGCGTCCGAAAGAGGACGCGCTCGTGCTCAGACTCGAGCTCGCAGGCCACGCACCTGCGTGACCGCGCGGTGTACGCAATGAAAGGGGAATGGCCGCGCCGGACCGTTGGCGCGCCGGTCGCAATCGCTCTATACTCTGTCCGGCGAGGTCACTCGCCAACTGCCAGGAGATCCATATGAGTCGCAGCCTGAACAAGGTCACCCTGATCGGAAATCTCGGTGCCGATCCCGAGGTCCGCTCCACCACCGGCGGCAACCGCGTCGCCACATTCTCGCTGGCCACGAGCCGCAGCTGGAACGGTCCGAGCGGGGACAAGCAAGAGAAGACGGAGTGGCATCGCTGCGTCGTCTGGAACAGCAAGGCGTCCACGCTGGCGGACATCGTCGAGCGCTACCTCAAGAAGGGCGACAAGGTCTACGTCGAGGGGCGCATCGAGTACCGGCAATGGCAGGACAAGGAAAACCAGACGCGCTACACCACCGAGATCAACGTGCGCGAGTTGATCATGCTCAGCGGCAAGGCCGGCGGCTCCGACAGCTTCGACGGCGACTCGGCGAGCGGAAGCAGCTCGCGTCCGCGGGCGGCAGCCGCCGATCGGTCGCGCGCGTCGGGCGCGGCCACGGGCGGCGCGTCGGGCGGAGAGTTCGAAGACTTCCGGGGAAATCTGGATACGGAGGACGACGACCTGCCGTTCTGATCGCGCAAACACTTCCCGACTCGCCCGTGCGTAGCCGGGCTTCGGGCGTGCGTGCCCGGCGGAGCCGCCGTACGGTGCGCGAATGACGCGCGAGCTCTCGGATCTTCCTTACGCGCCGACGCTGGCGCGACTGTCATTGGCGCTCGCGATCGGCCTCTTCGTGGGGATCGAGCGCGAGCGTCGGCGTAAGGAAGCGGGCCTGCGCACGTTTGCCTTCGCGTCGCTTCTGGGCGCTGCCGGCGGCTTACTCGGCGAACCGTACTCGCTGCTCGCGCTCGGACTGCTCGGCGTGCTGGTCGTGCTCTTGAACATCGCGACGATTCGCACGGGCGAAGGCGCGGAGATCACGACCTCCGCAGCGCTCCTCGTCATCGGGTTCGCGGGAGTTCTTGCGGGACAGGGGCACACATTCACCCCGACGCTCCTTGGCGTCGGGACGGCCGCCCTTCTCGCGTGGAAGGAGCCGCTCGCGGGCTTCAGTCACACACTGAGCGAGTCAGAGCTTCGCTCGGCGGTTCTCCTCGCGATTCTGGCATTCGTCGTCTATCCCGTCCTTCCAACCGGTACAGTCGACCGCTGGAACCTGATCGACCCGCGTGCGGCCTGGGTTTCCGTGTTGCTCATCGCCGCGCTCGGATTCGTGAACTACATCCTGCTCAGCCTCTACGGCGCGCGAGGGATCGAGTTCACTGGATTTCTCGGAGGGCTGGTCAATAGCACCGTAACGGTAACCGAGCTCGCGACGCGGGTTCGAGAGGGACACGGGCAGCTCGCCGACGCTGCCTACCGCGGCATCGTGCTGGCCACTTCGGCGATGCTCGTGCGCAATGGAATAATTCTCGGACTACTCGCGCCAGATGCATTCGTGAGCGCATCGGGCCCGTACGCGCTCATGCTCGCGGGGGCGGTCGCCGCTGCCCTGTGGGATCGTCGGCGACGCAAAGCGCGTGAGGTACCCACCGACGACGGCGAGCCTGGGCACGCGAGCACACCTCTGACACCGCCAGTGATGACATCGCCCTTCTCGCTCGCGTCGGCGCTCAAGTTCGGATTGATCTTTCTTGCGCTCCAGATCGCTGTGACCCTCGCCGCGCGATTCCTTGGCGAGACCGGAGTGTATGCGCTCAGCGTTGGGGGCGGCGTGCTCTCGAGCGCCAGCACCGTCGCCTCTGCCGCGAATCTTTCCACGGCCGGCTCGTTGTCCGCACGCGTCGCTGGGCACAGTGCCATCATTGCGTCGGTGGCGAGCGCGATGGTGGACCTTCCGCTCGTGTCGCGTTTCGGACGCGATGCGCGTTTGACGCGCCGCGTGGCGTTATTCATCGCCTCGATCGCAGCGCTCGGCGCCATCGGGGTAGTCGCGGATCTCCTGCTCCCCTGACGGTGGAGAGAGGTGAGCGATGCCGCGTGGTCGAGGCTGACGACGCGGCGTTTTCACACCCGTCAATGAAGGGCTTGCGCCATATATATTGGAGTCATATATATTGACCGCATGATCACCCTCGAGCTCAAGAAGGGAAGCGCCGACTTCCTCATCCTCTCCCTGTTGCGCGACGAGCCGCGGCACGGATACGAGCTGAGCAAGTTGATCGAGTCGCGCTCCAGTGGCGTCGTGCAGTTCCAGGTGTCTTCGCTCTACCCGCTGCTCTATCGCATGGAAGAGCGCGGCTGGATCAAAGGCAAGTGGATCGAGAAGGCGGGACAGCGCCGCCGCCGCTACTATCACATCACAACGGCCGGTCGCGAGGCCGTAAGGGAGCAGCGCGAGAGCTGGCTCGAGTTCGTGCACGCCATTGGCCAGGTGGTTGGGACGTCCCATGCCTGACTGGGCGAGCGAGATCCGCGATCGCCTCGCGCCGCTCGGCCTCCGCGCGGAGCGCGAGCACGAGATCGCCGAGGAGCTGGCGCAGCATCTCGATGATCGGTACGTGGAACTGCTCGCGCATGGCGCGGGCGACATCGACGCCGCGCGTCAGGTGCGCGAGGAGCTCCGCCGCGGCCCGCTCCTCAGCGCATTCGCGCACTCCGAGCGCGCGAACGTCGCCCGCGACGAGCCACCGCACGGAGCACCGTGGCCGGGAGCGCTTCTCTCTGCCCTCTGGCGCGATATCCGCTACGGCGAGCGCTCGCTTCGCAAGGCGCCCGGCTTCACGCTGATCGCCACGATCACGCTCGCACTCGGGATCGGCGCCACGACCGCGATGTTCAGCGTGCTCGATGCCGTGTTGCTGCGACCGCTCCCGTTCGTGCAGCCGCAGCAGCTGGTCCGCGTCTTCGACACCTACGGCACGACCGCGGGCAATCTCCAAGCGGTGTCCGTGGCGGATTTCCTGGCGTTGCGCGCCGACACGCGCGTCTTCTCCTCCGTCGCTTCGTTCCGGCTCCCCAACGACGGCTTCTCCTACGTCGCCGCGGATCGCGCCGAGCGCGTCTACGGCGCCGTCGTGAGCGCAGGGTTCTTCTCCACGCTCGGCCTCAACGCCTCGATTGGCCGCGTCTTCCGTGAGGGCGACGATGCCCCCGGCGCGCCGCCCACGGCGGTGCTCAGCAACGCCTTTTGGCGCCAGCGGCTCGGCGGCGATCCATCGATCGTCGGCAAGTCGATCAACATTCAGGGGCGCCCCACGACGGTGCTCGGTGTGATGCCCGCATCCGTCTGGTACCCGCGCGGCGATCGCGCCGAGCTGTGGATCAACGACAACTTTCCGCCGCCACCGCGTCGCGGCCCGTTCGGCCTCGCCGTCCTGGCGCGTCTGCGACCGGAGATCAGCGCCGCCGAGCGGAGCGCCGCGCTCGCGCAGATCGCCGCCGGTGTTCGCGCGCAATTCCCGGGCGGACCGGACAAATGGACCTTCGCGCAGCAGCCGATGGCCGAGCGGCTCAGCGGTCCGCTTCGTCCCGTGCTGCTCGTGCTCATGGGCGCGGTGGTGGTCGTGCTGCTCATCGCGTGCGTGAACGTGACGAATCTCATGCTCGCGCGCGCGACCAGCCGGGAGCAGGAGATCTCGGTTCGCACGGCGCTCGGCGCGAGCCGATCCGTGCTCGTGCGCCAGCTTTTGATCGAGGGTGCGCTGCTTGCGCTCTTCGGCGGCGCGGTCGGCGTGCTCGTCGCGATGCTGGGTGTTCGCGCCCTGACCTCCATCGCGCCGGACACGCTCTTCGTGCTGCGAGACTTCAAGACTGGCGTCGACGGGCGCGTGCTCGCCCTCGCGCTGCTCGCGACGATGGGGAGCGTGCTGCTGTTCGCACTCGCACCCGCGATTCTCGGCGCATCATCGCGCGCCGTCGGTGCGATGCGCGACGCGGTGCGCGGCGGTACCGACGCGCCGGCGCGGCGCCGGTTGCGCAGCGCGCTCGTCGTCGCCGAGTTCGCGCTGTCGCTCGTGCTGCTCGTTGGCGCGGGGCTGCTCGTGCGAAGCCTCGCGCGGCTCCGTGCGGTGGACACCGGTGTGCGCGGAGACGGCGTTGTCACCGCCTCGATTGCGCTCCCATCGATTCGATATCCGACGACCCAGACGATCGACCTGTTCCATGATCGGTTGATGGCGGAGCTGCGCGCGCGGCCGGGGATGGAGCGCGTGAGCGCGAGCGTCGGGCTCCCGCCAGATGTCTTCGGCAGCAGCTCCGACTTCTTCGTCACCAGCCATCCCGTTGCCGATGGCGAATTCTCGCCGCTTGCCGACGTGCTGGCGGTTGACGGCGACTACTTCGCCGCGTTCGGGATCCCCCTGCTCTCGGGCCGCATCTTCGACGAGCGGGACAACCGCGACGCACCCGGCACCGCCATGATCAGCGAGGCGCTCGCGCGAAAATACTTCCCGAGTACGAGCCCCGTGGGCGAGCGATTGAACGTCGGCGGAACGGGCGATGACAATGCGTACACGATCGTCGGCGTCGTCGGCAATGTGCGATATGATGGCGTCGCGCAGCATCCCTCCGAGGCGATCTACTTTCCCTTCGTTCAGGGAGGCATGGGTGTCACGCCGAGCTTCTCGGTGGTCGTGCGCACGAAAGCCGGCGCCGGCGATGTCGGCCGCCTCGTGCGCGAGGTGGTGCATGGCATCGACCCGGAGCTCGCCGTCGCGAACGTGCGCACGGTGCGCGACCTGGTCGAGGATTCCGTTGCCGGTGACAAATTCAGGACGACGCTGCTCGGCGTCTTCGCACTGCTGGCGCTCGTGCTCGCGGCGATCGGCATCTACGGCGTGATGGCGTACACGGTCGGCCGCCGCTCGCGTGAGATCGGCATCCGTCTCGCCCTCGGCGCGCGCGCGGGCGAGATCTACCGGCTCGTGCTGCGTGAGGGCATCGGAGTCGCCGCGCTTGGGGTTGCGATCGGACTGCTCGCGTCCGTGGCGCTCACCCGCGTGGTGTCGACGCTCCTATTCGAGGTGAGCGCGACGGATGCCGCGACGTTCGTCGTCGTGTCGGTGCTGTTGCTGGCGATTGCCGCGCTGGCGTGCGTCGTGCCGGCGCGCCGCGCGGCAGGGGTGGACCCGAGCGTCACGATGCGCGGGGACTGAGGCCGGCGTCGAAAGGCCCATAGCAGCGCGATTTGGGTGATGGGAGGGCGCGCGCCGAGGCGCATGATTGCCGCGTGGCCACGGGGAGCGCTCTTGCTGGGGCGCCACAGCCCGTACCACCGCCAACCCCGCGCGCCGTCGTCGGTTACCCTCGGCCCTTTCAGGCGTCGTCAGGGGGTAGCCCAGCGGCTCGGTCGCAGGCGCTCACGATGCCCTCATCCTGCAGCGCGCCAGTTCCGCCTGCGAGCGGGTTTCTTCCCTTGTGAACACAGGACTGTCTACACATGCGCAACGTACCGTTCCGTCGTGGCGGTTTGCTCGCGGCGCTTCTCGGCTCGGTGGTCGCCTCAGCGCCCCTCGCCGCGCAGGACTCTACGCAAAGCGCGCCCGCCCCGAGCGCGCCATCCACCGGGCAAACGCACACGGTGAAGAAGGGCGACACGCTCTGGGATATTGCGCACCAATATCTCAACGACCCGTTCCTCTGGCCTGAGATCTATCGCATCAACACGGATGTCGTCGAAGATCCGCACTGGATCTATCCGAACGAGGTCCTGAAGCTTCCCGGCAATGCGGTTGTGGCGACCACCGCCACCGATGTCACCACGGTCGTCGACGATCGCATGTCGCCCATGCCGTCCACTTCGCTCACCGAGGCGCCGCGCCAGTCGGGCGCCACGGTTTTCTCGCTCTCCGCTTCGCGGCGGGTTGCGACCGTATCCCGCTTCGGCGCGTCGGCCACGCTCTATCCGCATCCCGCGGTGCGCGTAGGCGAGACCTTCGCTGCACCCTGGCTCGATCACATGAACGGCCCGAGCGATCAGGGCACGATCGTCGGCAGCGCCGAGATCCCCGGTATCGCGACGAACAGCCCTCGCTCCCGCATGCTGAACGAGGAGCGCGCGTACATCACGCTGCCAAAGGACATCGTGCCGTCGCGCGGCGACCGGTATCTCGCCTTCCAGCTCGGGCCCGTGCTCGAGGACGGATCGCAGATGGTCGAGCCCACCGGCGTGGTCGAGGTCGAGCGCGCCGAGCATGGCGATGCGTCGACGGTTCGCATCATCACGCAGTACAGCAACGTTGAAGCCGGGCAGGGCATCATCCCGATCGACCGCTTCACGCTCGGCAACGATGCACGGCCGGCGCCGCTCATGCTGGGCACCGAAGGGCACGTGATCTTCGTTCCGGATCGCTCGGTGTTGCCGACGCTCCAGAGCTATGTGGTGATCGACGTCACGGCAAAGGATGGCGCGAAAATCGGCGACCAGTACACACTGCTCGAGCCGCGCCGCACGGTGCTGGTGAAGGGACGCGGGGACCAGGAGGTCGTCGTGCCTGAGGAGCGAGTCGCGCTCGGTCAGGTGGTGAAGGTCACCGATCGCGGCACGACGCTGATCATCGTCGATCAGCAGAATCCGTCGGTCAAGCTCGGAACCAAGGTGCGTCTCACGGCTCGCATGCCCTGATCACCGGCGCTCGCGCGCACGACCGACACGATCGAACGGGGCTGCGCAGCGCGCGCAGCCCCGTTTCGCATCTCTCACGCGCCCCGTTTCTCGCTTAGATTTGCGGCTGCATGCTCGTCATCGCTCACGCCATCGCCATCTCGTGCTACATCGCGGCCGCCGGACTCGCGGCCGCACCGTTCGCGCGCCCCATCGCGGCGCCGGTGCGCGGGGTCGTGACGCTGCTGTCGGTAGGTGTGGCGGTCCATCTGGTGGCATTGCTCGCGTATACGTGGCAGTTCGGCTCGCCGCCGCTCACGGGGCTCGGGCCCGCCCTCTCCACCGCGGCCTTCCTCGTCGCGGTGACGCTGCTCGGTGTGGAGGCACTCGCTCGCGAGGTCAGCCTGACGCTCGTCACCGCCCCGCTCGCCGCACTGGTGACGATCGGGGCGATGACGTCGCCGATGTCGCCCGGGCCGACCGCGAGAACGGCCGGCACGGTGTGGCTCGTGTTGCATGTCGCGCTCAGCCTCCTGGGGTTTGCGGCGTTCGCGGCCGCGGCCGCCTCGGGAGTGATGTACCTGCTCGAGCGGCGTGAGCTCAAGTCGCGACGCTTCGGCGCGATCTTCCGCTTCTTCCCCCCGCTCGAAACGCTCGACCGCGTCAATCATCTCGCGATCGTCTGCGGATGGATCACGCTCACGCTCGGCGTCGCCCTCGCGCTTGGCTATTCGATCGTGTATCGCGACGCGGACCATCTCAAGGTCATTTGGGGGATCACCGCCTGGAGTGCGATCACCGCGCTCACGTTCGGCCGGGTGGTCGCGGGGTGGCAGGCCGCGCGGGCGGCGATCTGGTCGAGCGCGCTCTTTGTCGCGGTCGTCGCGCTGTACGTGGCTTTTCGCGCGATCGGCCCGCGCTCGGGTGAGTTCCTGTGAGCGAGCTGCCGCTCATGCTGCACGGCGATGCGATCGAAGCTCTCATCGTGGGTGGCGGCGCGGTCGCGGCGCGAAAGGCGCGCGCGCTGCTCGTGTCCGGTGCGCACGTGCGCGTCGTTGCGACGGAGATCGGCGCCGACATGCGCGCGCTCGCGCTCGTGCACGAGCGGCTGCACCTCGATGCGCGTCCATATGCGAGCGATGATGTGGGAAGCGCACAGCTCGTGATTGCCGCCACCAGCGATCGCGCGGTGAATCGCCGCGTGGCCGACGATGGGCACGCGGCGCATCGCCTGGTGAACGTCGCCGACGACCCCGCGCGCGGCAACTGCCGCACGACCGCGACGCATCGTGCCGGCGATCTCGTGATCGGGATCTCCGCCGGCGGCGTCCCGAACGCGGCCGCGCGCGTTCGCGACTCGTTGGCGCTGCGCTTCGACGATCGCTACGGAAACGCGGTCGCCGCCCTGGCAACGCTCCGTCGCCGCCTCATCGATGCGGGCGACTCGGACACGTGGCACCGCGCCGCCGACTCGCTCATCGATGATGACTTCTGCAGTCGCGTCGAGAACGGCTCTCTCGAAAGCGAGGCCGAGCAGTGGCGCTGATCGTCGCGGGCGTGAGCCACCACACGGCTCCGCTCCCCCTGCGCGAACGCCTCGTGGTGAGCCCGAGCGAGACGATGGCCGCTGCGGAACGCATCCTTGGGGCCGCGAGCGCCAGGGAAGTGGTACTCCTCTCCACCTGCAACCGCACCGAGGTCTACGTCGTCGAGGGAGACGCCGACGCCGTGCCGGCCATTTGGAGCGACTTCTCCGCGATCCTCGGCGAAGACGTGTCGCCGTTCGGGTACGTCCGACGCGATCGCGATGCCGTCGTGCACCTGTACCGCGTGACGGCGGGGATCGACTCCATGATCCTCGGCGAGTCGCAGATCCACGGCCAGGTGCGCGATGCGTGGGAGCGCAGCCGCGGCGCCGCGGGGGCGGTTCTCAATCGCCTCTTCCAATCGGCCCTCATGGTCGGCGGTCGCGTGCGCAGCGAGACATCGATTGGACGTGGCGCCGCGTCGACGAGCTCCGCCGCCGTGCAGCTCGCGTCGAAGATCTTCGGCTCGCTCAGCGGACGCCACGCGATGGTGCTCGGAGCGGGGGAGATGGCCGAGCTCGCGCTCGAGTGCCTCGTCAACGAAGGCGTGCGCACGGCGATCGTCGCCAACCGGACGCACGAGCGCGCGGAGGAGCTGGCGGCGCGCTATGAGGCGCAGGCGCTCCACTACGACGAATGCTGGTCGAGTCTCGCCGACGTCGATCTCCTCATCTGCTCGACGGCGGCACCTCACGCGATCGTGGGTGTCGAACAGATTGCCGGCTCGCTGAAGGCGCGCGGCGATCGTCCGCTGTGCATTCTCGACATCGCGGTGCCGCGCGACGTCGATCCGGCGGTGGGGGCGCTTGGCAACGTCTTCCTGTACGATGTGGACGACCTGCGCACCGTCGCCACCGCGAACATCGAGCGGCGCCGCGAGGAGATTCCCGCGGCGGAGTCGGTGATCGCGTCCGAGGTCGGGAAGTACTGGGAATGGCTCGCGGGGTTGGCGGCGGTACCGGTCTTGCGCACCTTCCGCACGGAGATGGACCGGATGCGCGAAGCCGAGCTCGCAGATGCGATGCGAAAGCTCGAGCATCTGTCGCCGCGTGATCGCGAGGCGGTCGAACATTTTTCGAGGGCCCTGATGAACAAGTTTCTCCACCAGCCGAGCGTGCGTCTGCGCGCGGGCGCAGCAAATGGGCACGGGCTCGGCGTCGTCGACGCGCTCCGCTATCTCTTCGACCTTCGCGTCGCCGATGCCGCGCGCACCGATGATGCGCCCGACGCCCCAGCCTCGCGGGAGCGCTGAATGCCGCGTCGAGCGCTGGTGAGCGGTGGCGCCGGCTTCATCGGCTCCCACGTCACTGACCTACTTTTGGAGAATGGATACGCGGTGACCGTCATCGACAACCTCTCGAGCGGAAAGCGCTCGCAGGTTCCCTCGGGCGCGACGTTCGAGGAGGTGGACGTCTGCTCTCCAACGGCAGCTGCGATGGTGCGCGAGGGCAACTTCGACGTCATCTGCCACCTCGCGGCGCAGATCGACGTGCGAAAGAGCGTCGCCGACCCCGCCGCCGACGCGAATCTGAACATCGGCGGCTCGCTCAACCTGCTCGAGGCGGTGCGGCAGTCCGGGCACCTCACGCGCTTCGTGTTCTCGAGCACGGGCGGCGCGGTGTACGGAGATCTGGTCGATGCGCCCACAGCGGAGGATGCGCCCAAGGATCCCCAGTCGCCGTACGGCACGGCAAAGTTCAGCGTGGAGCTGTACATGGGCTACTTCGCGCGCGTGCACGGCCTCGACTGCGTGGCGCTGCGCTACTCGAATGTCTACGGTCCCCGACAGGATCCGCACGGCGAGGCCGGCGTGGTCGCGATCTTCTGCGACCGCCTGATCGACGGCACGCCGCTCACGATCTTCGGCGATGGCGGGCAGACACGAGACTACGTGCACGTCCGCGATGTCGCGCGCGCCAATCTCGCCGCGGCAACCGTGAAGCTGCCCCCAGCGACCGGCGTCGACAGCCGCGCCTTCAACATCGGCACGAGCATCGAGACGGACGTCGTCCTGCTGGCGAATGTCCTCAAGGAGGTCTCTTCGGGGCACTCCGAGGTGGTGCACGCGCCTGCGCGCGCGGGTGAGCAGCGCCGATCCGCGGTGCGCAACGACAAGGCCGGCAAGGTCCTCGGCTGGAAGCCGCAGATGACGCTTCGCGACGGTCTGCGAGACACCTACGAATGGTTCGCGGCGCGCCGCACGGGAGAAAGGGCATGACACATGGCCTGCTGATGCTGCAGGTGGGCGGCGCGGTGCCGACGTCGGCGTTCGACCTCGTGCGGCAGGCGTCGCCGGTTACGCGCCTGGTGCTCGTGTTCCTCCTCGTCCTGTCGCTGGTGAGCTGGGCGATCATGCTCGCCAAATGGTTCGAGTTTCATCGCGTCACGAAGCGCGGTCGCGAGTTCATCTACGAGTTCGAGCGCACGCCGTCGCTCGATTCGGCAGCGGGACTCACGCGTCGCGCCAAGTCGAATCCGTTCACCCGCGTGTTCGCGCGCGGCGTGAACTTCTTCGCGGAGCTCAAGCCCGGTGCGCTGCGCGAGGCGTCCGCGGCCCCGCTGCGCGGATCGCAGGTGGAGGCGCTCAGGCTCGTCCTGGAATCCGAGAGCTCCGCCCAGCGCGACCAGCTGTCCTCCTACATCCCCTGGCTGGCCACGATCGGCTCCGTCAGCCCGCTCGTCGGCCTGCTCGGCACCGTCCTCGGCGTGATCCACGCGTTCATCGGCATCGCGGTGAGCGGCTCCGGAAATTTGAGCGCCGTGGCGCCGGGTGTGGCCGAGGCGCTGACGGCGACGGCGGCGGCGCTCGCGGTGGCGATCCCGGCGGTGTTCGGCTACAACATCTTCGCCGCGCGCCTGAACCGGTTGGAGAGTGAGCTCGAGGGGTTCGGCACCGAAATTCTCGCGATGATGGTTCGCGAGGGACGGATCTAGGTGAGCCGCCGCCGCGCGGGGCGACTCCCCCTCAACGCCGACATCAACGTCGTCAGCCTGATCGACGTGATGATGCTGTTGATGGTGATCTTCATGATCACCGCGCCGATGATGCAGGGCGGCGTCGACATTCGGCTACCGCAGGCGCAGGCGCGGCCGCTCGAGTCGAAAAACGGGCTCGTCGTGACGATCGACAAGAGCGGAAACATCCTCGTCGATGAGAACAAGCTGCGCTACGAGGAGTTCCGCGCGAGCTTCAAGGCGCTCGCGGCGCGGCGAGGGCGCGGAGGCATCTATTTGCGAGCCGACAAGGGTGTGCCGTATGGCACCGTCGTGCAGGTGCTCGCGATCATGCGCGCGGCGGGTGTTGGCGATGTAGGGCTCGTGGCGGAGCCCGAGGCGATCGCACGGTGAGCGATGCGCGCGCCGATGGACGCTCACGGCTCGCCCTTCCGCTCACATTCTCGACGATCGGCCATGCGGCGGTCGTCGCGGCGTTGATCTTCGTGCGGCCGACGCCTCTGAAACAGCTGCCGCCCATGTATCGCGTCAACATAGTAGCGGCGCCCCCGGGCCCGCGCGCCGAGGGCATCGTCGTGCCGCCGGCACTCACGCCAACGCCTCCGCCGCCCAAAGCCGCGCCGGTTCCGCCGCGCGCGCAGACGCTCCCCAAGGCGATGCCGATGCCGACCAAGGTGCCGCTCAAAGCCGTTCCCCCCGCGACGCCAACGCCGACGCCGGTCGCCACGCCACCCAAGACGGTGAGCCCGCCCGCGGGCGGCGGCCCAACAGGCGATCGCGGGACAGATGTCGCCACCGTTCGCACCGAGGGCGTCGACTTTCCGTTCCCCGGCTATCTCGAGAACATCGTGCGGCAGGTCGCGAAAAACTTCGGCGAGCACCGGAACACCAATGTGCGAGCGGAAGTACAGTTTCTCATCAAACGCGATGGTTCTGTGAGCGCGATCTCATTCGTGACGCGCTCCGGCAATTATTCTTTCGATCTGGACGCACAAGGCGCTGTGGAAGCGGCGGCGAAGAACAACGGCTTTGGCCCGCTCCCGAACGGTTTTTCCGACGACGTGCTTCCTGTCATCTTCAGCTTCGATCCCACGGTGGTTCATTGATGATTGCCCCACTCCGTTCCGATCGCGCGCGCGCTCGCGCCGCGCGACTGCTCATCTCGCTCGCGATGGCGCTGCTCCTCGCACCGTTCGCCGCGCGCGCGCAGGACACCACGCACGCCGTTCGCATCGGCCTGACGTATCAACCCGGGACGAAGCCAGGCGTGATCGTGCTCGCCGTGCGCGGCGCGTGGGGGGACAGCATCCAGGGACTCATCGCGCGCGACCTCGACTACGGAGACCGCGTCGATGTGATCGGACTTCCGGGTTCGCCCGCTGCCAGCTCAATACAGACCATGGCGCCCGGCGTGAGCTACCCGCTCTGGAAGTCGCTCGGCGCCGCAGCGGTTGTGCAGGCGACGGTGACGTCCACCGGCGTGCATGTCGCAGTACATGATGTGACCGGCAGTAAGACGTTGCAGGTAGCCGACTTCCCGCTTCCGCCAACCGGCGGCTCCGCGGACTGGCGACTCGCCGTCCACGGGATCTCGGACCAGGTCGAGCAGTGGATCACCGGCACCGTCGGTGTGGCGGCGACGCGGATTTTATTCGTGCGCGCGGGCCGCGTGTACGTGGTCGACACCGACGGGTGGGGGGAGCGACAGGTGAGCGACGCGGGACTTTCGCTGTCGCCCGCGTGGGCACCCGATGGGCACACGATTTCGTACAGCGTGCTCGGAAGCCGCGGCTGGAGCATCGTGACGCGGGACGTTGCGGGCGGAGCTGCACGGACGCTTCCATCCACCACCACCGGATTGAATACGACGCCCGCCTTCGCGCCGAACGGAGGCACGCTCGCGTACTCGCACGGCGATGAGGCGGGCACGGATCTGATGCTCGTCGACCTTGCCGGCGGGGCGCCCAGGCGGATCACGGTCGGCCACGGCTCCGACAACACGACGCCGGAGTTCAGCCCCGATGGACGACGCATCGCGTTCACATCGGGTCGCGCGGGGCATCCAGAGGTATACATTATGGATCTGGACGGCTCGAACGTGGAGTTGCTGACACCCTTTAACTTTGGCGATCAGAACTATCGGTCGAATCCGGACTGGGCGCCGGACGCGCAGCACATCGCGTTCGAGTCACAGATCGGCGGGATGTTTCAGATCATGGTGATTTCGCTGCGCGATCGCTCCGTGAAACAGCTGACGAGCGAAGGAGTCAACGAGGACCCCGCGTGGGCGCCCGATGCACGGCATCTGGTGTTCACCTCGTCGCGAACGGGAGTCAAGCAGCTCTTCATTCTTGATTCCGAATCCGCACGTGCCCGCCAGCTCACGCACGCGGGCGGCGCTCGATTGGCAGCATGGTCGCACACCCTGGTGCGCGGTCGCTGAGCAGCACCCGTGCGCGAGCTCGCGCGCGCTACGAACCTGGCTTCCGTGTCGTTGCAGAAGTGTTCTTCATCTGGAGATACCTCATCATGAACGCTCGCCCGCTCTACGCTCTGTCATCGATCGCTGCCGTGTTCGCGCTCGGCGCGTGTCACAAGAAGGTGGCGCCCGCACCCGCGCCCGCTCCCGCGGCCGCACCGGCGCCGGCTCCCGCGCCACCGCCGCCGCCGCCCGCCCCATCGGGGCCCAGCGCCGCCG
>DATCPC010000114.1:0-1500 GCA_036564355.1 Gemmatimonadaceae bacterium
ACGGAGATCTCTCCCATCCAGCGTCAGCTCCAGATCGTCGCGGTGCGGACCGACGTGGGTGATGCCGCGACGCATGTCGAGCGCGCGCTTCTCCTCGAGCGCGGCGAGCAGCACGTCGTGGCGGGCTTCTGATTCGGCAAAAGGGCTTATGTAACGCATCTGCGCCTGTCCTTTCTCGCCGATCTCTTCCGACACTCGCGCGAACTCGCCCGCCGAGTCGTTCACCCATTTCGCGCGCGACTCTATGAGCACCGACCCATGCTCGGCCAGCGCCGGCTCCCAGACCGACACTTCCGAGTCGTTGGCGCCACGTCTCGTTGCATTGCGCAGTGCTGCATTGCGCCGGGCAAGATTGGCGCGGTAGTGCTGTAAAGCGTTCAGATACTTCCTGTCCGTCAGCGCCAGCATCAGATCGAGATAGCGTCGCCTCTCGCTCGGCGCTCCGCTCACCAGCTCGAGATCACGTGGCGAGAACATCACGGACGGCAGCTTCCCGAGGGCATCTGTCAATCTGCGCGGAACCAGACCATCGAGCGTCAGCTTCTTTTTCTTCGACGCTCGCTCGAACCCGACAGCGATCTCGTGCGCGCCGGGCGAGCGAACTTTGGCGGCGATGTGAAATCCGGCGGCGTCGAAGCGGGTGATGTCCTGATCTCTCGCGTCGCGGATGGAGCGCAGGACCTGGAGATAGTAGATCGCCTCGAGGAGATTCGTCTTGCCGTGTCCGTTGTCGCCAATGAGCGCGACACCTTCGGCGGGGAAATTCAAATTGACCCGCTCGAGGTTGCGGAAATCCTGAATCGCAATGCTCTCGAGCCGGATGCGACCGGGGGCGGGGGGGACCGCCGATCTCGCGCTAGACGCGCGCGTGGATGACTCGACGGGCGCGATGCTCACTTTCCCTTGAACGCGGGCGCGCGCTTCTCGATGAAGGCGCGGGTTCCCTCGCGCATGTCGTCGGTGGCGGCGAGTAGTCCGAAGTGATTCGCTTCGAGAATGAATCCTTCCTCGAGCGACATCTCGAGCCCGCGATCAATTGCCTCGATGCACAGCGCGACGGCGAGAGGGCCGTTCGCCAGGATCGCCTTCATCGTGTTCCGCACTTCATTCATCAGGTGATCCGCGGGAACGACCCTGTTGACGAGACCGATCCGGAATGCTTCGGCGGCGTCGATCATCTCGCCGGTGAGGAGGAGCTGGATCGCACGCCCTTTTCCTATGAGGCGGGGAAGACGCTGGGTGCCGCCGTAGCCGGGAAGAAGTCCGAGCTTGCTCTCCGGCTGGCCGAACTTGGCCGCTTCCGACGCGATGCGTATGTGACAGGCCATCGCCAGCTCGCACCCGCCGCCCAGCGCGAAGCCGTTGACCGCCGCGATGACGGGCTTGGGGCAGGTCTCGAATCTGCGGAACACATCCTGCCCCGCACGGGCGCGTGCCTTGGCGAGAACCGGAGTCTGGCTCGATAGCTCGGAGATGTCGGCGCCGGCGACGAACGCGCGC
>DATCPC010000175.1:0-4061 GCA_036564355.1 Gemmatimonadaceae bacterium
TTGCGCGCGTGAGGAGGTTGCCGTCGACCTGCCCCTTCACGAGCGAGTCCTGCGCGCCGGCCTTCAGCGCGCGCACGGCGAGCGTTTCATCCTCCATGCTCGTGAGCACGATGATCGGCACATCGGGCGCGTGCTCGTGCAGGCGCCAGAGCGGCTCGAGCGGATGCGTGTGCGCCACGGCGAGATCGAGGAGGAGGGCGTCGAAGCGCACATCGCTCAGGCGGCGCACGGCGGCGCCGACATCGAGAACGTGCGTGAGCTCGACGTGGCTCGCGCCCGGTACGGCGA
The DNA here is from genome assembly GCA_036564355.1 of Gemmatimonadaceae bacterium. Classification (GTDB taxonomy): domain Bacteria; phylum Gemmatimonadota; class Gemmatimonadetes; order Gemmatimonadales; family Gemmatimonadaceae; genus FEN-1250. The sequence continues at coordinate 289 of DATCPC010000175.1, forward strand.
CGACACCGTGCAACCGGCGCACATCGCGCTCGGTCGGCGTGATCAGCAGAACCTTGATCGGATTACTCGTCATGCTGCCCTGCCGACATGCGAACCTTTCCGATCGAGGAGATGCTCCGGGTGCCGCAAAGCCCGGAGTATTGTACGCTCACTCGGCCCTGTCGGTTCCCACCTTCGTGAGTCCATACTCTCGCATCTTGCGCGCCAATGTCGGCCGCGAAATGCCAAGGATGCGCGAAGCAGCACTGCGATTGCCGCGGGTGATCTCGAGCGTTGCAGACACTGCCTCTTTTTCTATCATGTCGAGTGATTTCCCTTCGGGCGGAATCTGAATCTCGCGTATCGCGCCATCGGTTCGTACGGCCGGATGCGAGCGCCGCTGCTGGATCATGAGGTGCGGCGCGCTAATGACTTCGCCCTCGCACAGAATCGCCGCATGTTCTATTACGTTTTTCAACTCGCGAATGTTGCCGGGCCAGTTGTGCGCGCGAAGCGCGGCGACGGCGCTCGCATCGAGCGACTTCTGATCGAGCTCCTGCTGTCGCGCGAGCTCGCTGAGAAAATAATTTCCAAGCAGCTCGACATCGCCCTCTCGTTCGCGCAGTGGTGGCAGCGCCACCCGGAACACATTGAGTCGGTAGTACAAATCTTCCCGGAATTCGAGTCGCGAGACTGCGTCGTGCAACGAATTGTTCGCGGCGGCGATGATGCGGCAGGTGATCTCGACCTCCTGCAATCCGCCGAGCCGGCGAACGCGCCGCTCTTCGAGCGCGCGCAACAGCTTCGGCTGAAGCCGTGGTGGAAGCTCGCCGATCTCGTCGAGAAAGAGCGTTCCCTGGCCCGCGAGCTCCATCAGTCCGCGCTTCTGGGAGCGCGCATCGGTGAAGGCGCCGCGCTCGTGACCGAACAGCTCGGATTCGAGCAGCGCCTCCGGAATCGCGGCGCAGTTGACGGCCACGAAGGGCTCGCCGCGTCCCGGTCCCGAGTAGTGGATCCCGCGGGCGATGAGCTCCTTGCCGGTCCCCGTCTCGCCGACGATGAGGACGGTGGTCATCCGGCTCGCGGCGACTTTGCGCGCCCGGTCCAGTGCTTCGCGCAGCGATTCGCTCGTGCCAACGATGCTTTCCAGCCCGAACTCGGCGCCGGGAGCAGGCTTGGGCTCCGTCGGCAGACCATCCGAAGCGGAGCGCTGGTAGCTCATGACTTCCGGATTGACCGTCCGGCGGGCCTGCGAATTTTGCGACATAGGATGGCGGGCTCTGCGCAGCTTGGGTTAGCGCCGAAAGCGGGCGCGGACTAACGCGGGTGGCAATCACTCAAGCAACGCCTGTGCCCGCTGTAACCCATTGTTACACAAAGTGTTCTAATTTCGCCCTGGCTAGAACCATCCCCTTTCGCACAACATTTCGTTGCATAACGGCAACTTTGTTGCGGCTGGCACAGTCGGTGCCGTTGTGGCCGCCATCACGATTTTTGCGACGCTGAAACCGTGTGCTCGTAGACCATCCGCGAGATGTCGGCGATCAGCTTTTCTGCGGTGGGCTCGTCGGGAATGCCCTTGGTGAGCACGACCAGCACGTACGTCGGTCCCTTCGGCGGATAGACGATCGCTGCGTCGTGGGTGATTCCGGTGATCCACCCCGTCTTGTGCGCGACGCGCGTCCCAGCAGGAAGCTCCGCGGGGATGCCGGTGTTGAACTCCTGCTCGAGAAGCACGTCTCGCATGGCCGCGCAACTCTTCGCTGAGGCCGCCTTGTTCTCCTGGATCGCGGCGAGGATGATCGACAGATCGCGCGCGGTCGTCGTGTTGTTGAGGCCCTTGTCGAACGCCTTCTGATCCTCGACGCCCCGCAGCACTCTGATATTCCTCGCCCCGAGCGAGCGCATCGTCGATTCGGCCTGTGCCGCATTCGCGAGCGCCACGAGCGAATTCGTTGCGAGATTGCTCGAGCGCGTGATCATGTGCGTGATGAGATCGCGCACGGTCACGCGCGTGCCGACGAGCTTGTACATCGCGCTGTCGGAGTCGTCGGTTTCGTCGAGTGCGTATGGCGAGCCGTCGACGATCGAGCCGAACTCGTTCACCAAAAGCAGCGGATAGTCCAGCGAGAGGCCCCCCGCATCCACACGGCGGAAGAGCTGAATCATGATCGGCACCTTCATCGTGCTCGCCGCGTGAAAGCTCGCGTCGGAATTCAGATACAGTGAGTCGCTCGTGCCGAGTTTGTGATATGCGACACCAACCTCAGCACCAGGAAGCTCGGCGACGCGCGCCAGAATCCGCGCGGCGAGCGAATCGGCGGAGGTGGCAGGTATCGTCACAGCGAGCGCGAGCGTTGCAATGAAAGAGATCATGTCGCGAATATGCCCGTCGTCCCGCGAGGGCGCCAGCGCGTTGCTTTCCTCACCGTTATTCGTGATACCAATGCCGGTTCTACCGAGCGCCGGCGCCATCCTGCCGCACCCAATACTATGCCTGACAACCCGCTGATGGCCGCCATGTCGACCGCGCCGCAGGAGCTGCAACAGGCCCGGCAACGGCTGCGCTTCAGCGACTTCAAATTTCATCGCACACCGGGCGGTCGCTGCACGGCGGAAGTCGAGCTCGAGTGGATCGAGGGGATCAAGGTGCGCGGCTCTGCTTCTGGCCAATCGAGCCCCACGGTAGATTTGCGCGTGGCCGCTGAGGCGGCGCTCCGCGCGATCGAGCGCTTCTCCGACAACGTGCTCCAGTTCGATCTCGCGGGCGTGAAGTCCATCCGGGCGTTCGACGCCAACGTGGTCATCGTTTCGATCACCAATCGCGCGAACGGCCCGCTCAAGCTGCTCGGCTCGTGCCTCGTGGAGGACGATCAGGTGCGCGGCGCCGTGATCGCGGTGCTCGGCGCCACAAACCGGGTGCTCGGAAATTTCATCGCGATGCGCTGAGGGCGACGCCCCTCGCATCCACACGGAGCGACAATGATCGGATCCGTACCAGAGCAGACGCCCGGCCGAGCCGCGCGAGGATGTTGGTGAAGACGCGAGTCGCTGTCGTGACGCTGGCGGTACTGGTATCCGCGTGTCACGGCTCCAAGCCCAAGCAGGCGCCCGCGCCGGTAGCAACCACACCGCCACCCACCGACAGCTCGACCTCAACCGCACTCGCCAACATTCCGCTCGACACCACGACGCCCGAGGTCGTGCACGTCGCGCAGCGCGACGTGACGCACGAGGCCGTGAAGATCTTCGGCGATTCCATTGCGACCGCGCCGGCGGTGGCCGCCGAGCCGACCTGGGACATCGATGTTCGGTCGTTCGAGACGCACGATCGCGTCGTGTATTTCGTGGGACGCTTCACCGGAGCGTCGAGCGATCGCTTCGCGGAGGAGCTCGCGCGCGGCGGACGCTACGAACCGATCATCCGCCGCAAGATGCATGCGGCGGGCATGCCCGAGGACATGACGTATCTCGCGCTCATCGAGAGCGGCTACAATCCGCACGCGTACTCGAGCGCCGCCGCCGTGGGCCTCTGGCAGTTCATGGCGAGCACGGCCCGCGGCACCGGCCTGCGTGTGGATTGGTGGATCGACGAGCGTCGCGATCCCGTTCGCTCCACCGATGGCGCGATCAAATTCCTCGGCTGGCTCAAGGAGCAGTTCGGATCGTATTATCTCGCGGCCGCCGCGTACAATGGCGGGGCAGGACGCGTGTCGCGCGGACTCAAGCGCTACGCCGACGAGGTCGAAGGCGAGAGCGGCGACAGCGCGTTCTTCTCGATGGCGGCGGCCGGG
>DATCPC010000177.1:0-2290 GCA_036564355.1 Gemmatimonadaceae bacterium
TGATCGCGACCTTCCACCATATCGGCGAACGCTTCATCGCCCGAGGCACCGGGGCGCCGCTGCACGACGACTACGTGCTTTATCGAGGGCGTATCCTCCAATGCTTTGTCGGAGTTCCGCTTGAGAGGTATGACCTGTCCCCGACGATATCCCGCGTCGGCGGTGATCAGGACTCTGGCCTCCGCATCGTTTATGCGATCGCGCAGGGAATCGGGGGAGAAGCCGCCGAAAACAACCGAGTGAATCGCGCCTATCCGCGCGCACGCCAACATTGAGATTGCCGCCTCCGGAATGAGCGGCAGATAGATCGCGACACGATCTCCCTTTTTTACGCCGAATCCCTTCAGAACATTCGCGAAGCGCGAGACCTCGACGTAGAGATCCCAATAAGTGAGGGTTCGTCGATCACCGGGCTCGCCCTCCCAGATTAGCGCCGCCTTGTTTCTGTTCGCTCCACGCACGTGCCGGTCGATGCAGTTAGCGGCGATGTTGAGCTTTCCACCGACGAACCATTTCGCGTGCGGAGGATCCCAATCGAGGACTTTATTCCACGGTTCCATCCACTCCAGCTCTCGCGCCTGCTCGGCCCAGAACTCCTCCGGGTCGCGCGCCGCTTTCTCGTAAATCTCGGGCGACGAGACGTTGGCGCGCCGATTAAACTCGGGCGGTGGCTCGAACTTCCGGTTTTCCTCTAGCAGAACGTCGATATCAGTCATTGTAGCGGAATCGGTGGACGCGCCGAACTGGAGCGAGTCGCAAGGATACTGTGTTTTGCGCCGCTCACGCCAGAGTGGCAAGTTCTAGGCGAATGTCCTCTACAATCTCTACCGGCGCAGCGCCCATCGTCGAGGTGGCGGAGCTCACGCGCGACTTCGGACCCAGACAAGCGGTGGCCGGCGTCACCTTTTCGCTCGCGCCCGGTGAGTGCCTGGCGCTCTTCGGCCCAAACGGGGCCGGGAAGACGACGCTCCTTCGTGTGCTCGCAGGACTGCTCAAGCCGACGTCCGGGAGCGCGCGGGTATCCGGCATCCCGCTCCCCGGCGGACCATTGGCCCGCTCGCGGGTTGGCCTCATCTCGCATCGCACAATGCTCTACGATGCGCTCTCGGCGCGGGAGAACGTTTCATTTTCAGCCCGACTGTACGGCATCCGCGATGCGAGGGCGCGCGTCGAAGACTCTCTACGACGCATGTCGATGCTGGAGCGAGCTGACGCTCCGATCCGATCCCTCAGCCGCGGCATGCAGCAACGGGTGTCGATCGCGCGGGCGATGGTACATTCGCCCCAACTCGTGCTGGCTGACGAGCCGTATAGCGGCCTCGACGAAAGCGGTGCGCGCGCCCTCACCGCGCTCCTCCAGGAGCTGCGCTCGGCCGGCACCGCGATCATCGTCGTGACGCACAACTTCGTCGAGGGACTCTCGCTCGCGACACACGCGGCGGTTATGCAGCGCGGGAAGTTCTTGCGCTACGATGCCGCCGACCGCATCGACGCCAGCTCTTACGCAACCACTTACCGCGAGGCGCTGGCGGCGAATGGCTGACATTCTGTTCGGAGCCTGGCTCATCGCCCGCAAGGATCTGGCGATCGAGTTCCGAACGCGCTCGGCGTTCCTCTCGGCCGTCGTGTTCGCGCTGCTCGGACTCGTGATTTTTTTCTACGCGTGGGATCCAACGGCTGTCACCGCCACCGATCTCGCGCCGGGAGTGCTGTGGGTCATCTTCACCTTTTCCGGACTGCTCGGACTGCATCGCTCGTTCGGCGTCGAAACCGAGGATCACGCCATGGACGGGTTGCTGGCGTCGCCGGTGAGCAGGGAAGCGATCTTCCTCGGGAAAGCAATTGCGAATCTCATTTTCGTCGGCGCGGTGCAGGCGATTGCCATCCCCGCCCTGGCGCTGTTCTACAATCTCCCCCTCGGCAACGTGGCCGGCCCGCTCATCGCGATCGCCATCCTTGCCGCCATTGGCCTGGTCGCCGTTGGAACCCTATTCAGCGCGATGGCCGTCAACACCCGGCTCGCGGAGCTGCTGCTGCCGATGCTCGCCCTTCCGTTTTTCGTGCCGATCGTGATCGCGGCGGCGCAGGCGACGGCGAAACTGTTGAGCGGTCGTCCGGTCATCGAGGTGGGGGCGTGGCTAAAGCTGCTGCTCGCCTTCGACATCGTGTTCGTGGCGGCGTGCACTCTCGCTTATCCCTTCACCGTCGAGGACTAGAAAAAACGGCTGATTCCGTTGGCAGAAAGCGCGACACAGCGGCGACGCTCGCCCTCGGCGGACTCGCTGCGGGA
>DATCPC010000093.1:0-24400 GCA_036564355.1 Gemmatimonadaceae bacterium
TTCCTGTGCACGCTAGATTTGGCGCCATGGCGACTCCGGGTCCCAGCGCGACGACGCGCCTCCCATCCGCAGCGATCGCTGCGCCGCTGGCCGTGTTCGCGATCGCACTCGGCGCTCGCCTCATCGGGCTGCATCACACCCCGTATGTGGACGAGCTGAACCATGTCATGGCCGCGCACTCGCTGCTCGAGCGCGGCACGATGGAGCTCGCCCCAGGCGGAGAGCCGTATACGCGTGCGCGTCTGTTCACGTGGCTCGTCGCCGCACTCTTTCGCGTGTTCGGCGAAAGCCTCGCCGTCGCGCGCATCCCCGCAGTGCTCGCGGGCGCCGCGCTCGTGACCGCGCTCTTCGTCTGGGTGCGCGGAGTCGCCGGACGCGGCGCCGCCTGGACCGCGGCCATGCTCTTCTGCTTTCAACCGCAGTCGCTCTATCTCTCCCAACTCGCCCGCTTCTACACGATTCAGACGCTCTGCTTCTTCGTCGCGGCGACGATCGTGTACCGCGTCGTCACCGACCGCGCCCTCCCGCGCGCGCGCGCGATGCAACTGTCGGTCGCCGCCCTGCTGCTCGTTCTGCTCGCGCTCCATTTCCAGGTCATCACTATTGTGGGCATCGCGAGCGTGATCGCGTGGGCCGTCGCCGATCGCGCCTACGCATCGCTCAGTCGCCCCCAGCTCGTTCGAGCAATCGTCGCCCTCATCGTCGTGGTTGCCGTCGCCGCCTTCGCGATTCACCGGGGCGCGTTCGCCCGCCAGCTCGCGGTGTTCAGCTACGTCGATCAATGGGCTGCCTCCAACCGAAGCAACGTCCGCTACTACCACGACATCTTCCTCGATCAGTACGCGACGATCTGGACGCTCTTTCCGCTCTTGGCGATACTGGCGATCTCCCGCAGCGGGCGCGCCGCGCTCTTCTGCCTCGTCCCCTTCGTCGTCGCCTTCGTCGCTCACTCGCTCGCCGCGTGGAAGGCCGAGCGGTATCTCTTTTCGGTGATGCCGATGTTCTTCGCGGTCGCCGGGATCGGGATCGCCGAAGGCGCACGCCTGCTGCGACCGGGGATTGATCACGCGCTCGACTGGCTCGCCGGACATTCGCTGTCTCCTCGCGCCCGGTCCGCGGCCCTCGCACTCATCGCCGCCTTTGTCGCGGGCTTTGCGGCGATCGGCAACGGGGCCACGTCATACGCCATCAAGATGCTGCGCGAGAGTGACGCGGACTGGCAGCTGGCACTCCTCTACCGCGGGCAACCGGACTGGGATGTCGCGCACGCCGTACTCGGTCCCGAGGCCGACAGCGCGGCGGTGGTCATCTCCTCGTCCGAGCTCAAGTCGACGTACTACCTGCACCGGTCAGACGTGCTGCTGAGCGTCGACCTGCTCGGCGATCCTCGCAAGCCTGGGCCAGAATACTCCACGTTCCGCAAGCTCGCGCGTCCCGTGGTCAGCACCGAAGCGTCGCTCGAAGAGCTGCGTGCGTGCTTCCCGACCGGCTTGCTCCTCGCCGAGCACGGGCAGTGGCGAACGCCGTGGGGAATTCAGCCAGCGGTCGCCGATTACATCGAGGCGACGATGACTCCCGTGGCACTCCCCCCTTCGGCACGGATAATCGCCTATCGCTGGCGCGAATCGGTCGCGAACGGCACAGCCAATTGCGCGGCGGTACGTGCAATCGTCCACAGGTAATGAGCATTCGATGCCTGGAGATTCCTTAGCATGCAGTACCGTACCGTCGCGCAGCTCGACGATGCCATCGTGAGCTGGCTCGGGGCGCTTCCGCGCGACATTGACCTCGTCGCCGGGGTGCCGCGCAGCGGCCTCCTCGTCGCCAATCTGCTCGCGCTGCATCTCAATGTCCCGATGACGGATGTGGCGGGGCTCGTGGAGGGTCGCGTCCTCCAGGCCGGCGCGCGCTACAAGGGCAGTGATCCGCACCTGTTCCTCGCGAAGCCGCGGCACGTGCTCGTCGTCGACGACAGTGTGTGCTCCGGCTCGGCCATGCAGCAGGTAAAGGACACGCTGCGGAACGCCGGGCTGCCGCATCGCTTTACCTACGCTGCCGTCTACATGTCGCCGGAAGTGCGCTTCGATTCGCACGTCGATCTGTATCGTGAGCTCGTCGCGATGCCGCGCGTGTTCGAATGGAACCTCATGCATTCCACCGTGCTGGCGAACTGCTGCATGGATATTGACGGCGTGCTCTGTCTCGATCCGACGGACGAGGAGAACGACGATGGCGCCCGGTACGAGCGCTTCCTGCGCTACACGCCCGCGCTGATTTTGCCGACGGCGCCGGTTGGCTGGCTCGTCACGTCCCGCCTCGAGAAGTACCGGGCGCACACCGAGGAGTGGCTGGCGCGCCACAACGTGCGCTTCGGCGAGCTCCGCATGATGCAGTATCCCGACATGGCGTCGCGGCGCGCCGCCCGCGCCTACGCGCGGTTCAAGTCGGACACATACGAGGAGACAGCCGCCTGGCTCTTCATCGAGAGCGATGCGCGGGTGGCGTCGCAGATCGCCAACCTCTCGGGACGTGCCGTGTTCTGCACCGAGACACGCGAGATGCTGCAGCCGGGCGCCGTCTCCTCGTCCGCGCGACACGCGCCACCGCCGCAGGAGCCGCCGCTCAGGGCCGCTCTGCGCGCCACCGCGCACGCCCTGCGACAGCGGTTGCGCGGGCGGTCCCGACTGGGCTAAGTTACAGGGCTCATATGACTTGCCCCCCTCCTCCCGCCGTCCGCGCGGGAGGCGGCAGTCCACAGGGAGGAAATACAGCAATGCCTCGCAAGTATGAGGTGGTGTACATCTTCGATGCCGCACTCGAAGATGCCGCCATCAGCGACACGCTCACGCGCGTGCACACGCTTCTCGGCAGCGGCGACGTCGCCGTCGAGCACTGGGGAAAGCGCCAGCTGGCGTATCCCATCGGCCGTCGCGAGACGGGACACTATGCCATCGCGCACTTCGAAGCCGAAGCGGCCACGCTGCCGGAATACGAGCGCGCACTCAAGCTGGATGAGGGCGTCGTGCGCTATCTCATCACGCTGCACGAGCACGAAGTCGGCGCGCCGCCGATGACCGAGGAAGAGATCGCCGCCGGACGCGGGCGCGCGAGTGACGACGACGACGACGAGGATTAGCATGCGACGCCCACAGAAGAGCTGCCCATTCTGCGAAACCCGCGTGCGGTTCATCGATTACAAGGATGATCGTACCCTCGGACGCTTCCTCACCGACACCGGCAAGATTCTGCCGAGTCGGTTGAGCGGCGTCTGTGCTCGTCATCAGCGCCAGCTGTCCACCGCGATCAAGCGTGCGCGCTATCTGGCGCTCGTGCCGTACATTCGGGGCCACCAGGCCTGACGTGAGCGACGCCCTCGCGGCTCCGCCGCGGGAGCAGGGATGGACGCGCATCGTGATCGCGCTCTTGGCGTTCCTCCTGCTCTCGCACGCACCCGTCGTGAGGGCGGCCGCACCCGTCGTCGATACGCTGTTGCTGTTGGTCCCAGCGCTCGCCGCATGCTTCATCGCGGGGTGGCGCAAGGGCGGTTCGACCGCGCTCGCGCTCGCGTGGGCGGCGCTCGCGGGGCTACTGCTTGCGATCCCCGCAACTCCGGGGCGCGAGGCCTACACGGATCTCGCTCGCTCGTGGGGAGTGCTCGTGGCCGGTGCGCTCGGCCTCGTCTGCATTCTTGGGCAACGGAGCCAGTTCCTCAGTCGCGCGCTGGCGGCCGTGGGAATCGCGGCGCTCATCGCCATGATCGGAATGGCGTTCGCGCCGCACGCAGCGGCTCGGATCGAGGATGTGTTCGCGACTGACTTTCAGCTGCGCAATGCTGCGCTGCTCACGAAGTCCGTGTTCGGTTTTCCCGGAGCGAACTTCGCTCCCGCGGCGCGGGAATGGGCCGGAGCGCGATCGCTCGAGCTGCAGCGCGCGTCGGGTACCTTCGCGGCACCCTTGTACCCGGCCTTGCTCGCACTGGAATCGCTCGCGGCGTGTGCGTTGGCGTGGGGATTGTACCACCGCATGAGTCGCGCGCGACTCGGCGCGGCGCTGGCGCCTTTTCGGTTTTTTCGGTTCAGCGATGAGCTGATCTGGGCGCTGGTGGCAGGGATGACGTTTACTGTTCTTCCGTCCCTCGACGCGCTGCGCGTGGCCGGGGCGAATCTCGTGGTGTTTTTCGGCACGCTCTACGCGCTGCGCGGCTTTGGAGTGATCGCCTGGTTCTATCCCCAGCCGACACTCGGCGCGCAGTTGGCGGCAGGCGCCGTCGCGGTGGTATTGTTGCCGGTGTCGCTGCCGCTCGCAGTCGGGCTCGGCGTCACCGATACGTGGATCGATTGGCGGCGACGCGTGCGGACGGCGAATTCGCCCGCAGGCCCTGGCGCCACCAGATAGCTTACTCGAAGATCAACCGTTCGACCGGAGCACTCCGATGGAAGTGATTCTCAAGCAGGCAATCGACAACCTCGGCCAGCCCGGCGACATCGTGATGGTGTCGCCCGGCTACGGCAGAAATTTTCTTCTCCCCCGCGGGCTCGCGTATGAGGCGACTCCGGGCAATCGCAAACGCATCGAGCGAGAGAAGGCGCATCTGGAGGCCGCCGAGAACGAGCGTCGCAGCCAGGCGCAAACGCTCGCCACGCGCCTCGAGCAGGTGTCGCTGACGTTCTCCGCGCGCGTTGGCGAAGAGGACAAGCTGTTCGGCTCGGTAACGTCCGCCGACATCGCACAGCAGCTTCATGCGCAGGGATTCCCCGAGATCGAAAAGCGCCAGATCGACCTTCACGAGCCGATCAAGGCTCTTGGCGTCTACAAAGTCCCCGTTCGCCTCCACGCCGATGTGAAGCCCGAGGTTCGGGTGTGGGTCATCAAGCAGTAAACGCGGCGTCCCCTCCGTACGTGTCTGAACGCCCGGCGGAAACTTCCACCGGGCGTTCGTGTAGTGGTGGTGGTACGCCCCGGGTTTCCCGCTCATATTGCGCGCTTGCAGCTACGCGATAGCAGTCCGTGAGTCGCCGATTCTCACCACCAACAGCAGGCACCGCCAACCCGTGTCCTCCCCACTCGCGCAAGTGCAGCGTGCGGCCGCGTTGTGTTTGGATCTGAAGGCGAACAACATCGTGATGCTCGACCTGGACAAGGTCTCGAATGCCACGGACTACTTCCTGATCGCGAGCGGCTCCTCCGACACACACGTGCGCGCGATCGCCGAGCACGTGGTGGATGAGCTCAAGCGGGAAGGAGTTCGGGCGCACCACGTGGAAGGGCTGTCGCAGGGACGCTGGGTTCTTCTCGATTACGTCGACTTCGTCGTGCACGTTTTCCACCCCACGCTGCGCGACTTCTATCAGCTCGAGCGCCTGTGGGGTGACGCCCGGATTGTCGCCATCGACGCAGAGGAAGCCAAGGTATGAGCTTACGCAATGTCTGGTGCGCGGCGCTCGTCACTCTCGCGGCGAGCGGCATGCTCTCCTCCAGAGCGTCCGGGCAGGAGTACTTCGGTCAGAACCAGGTCCAGTACAAGGATTTCAACTGGCAGGTAATCGAGACCGAGCACTGGCTGATTCACTATTATCCCTCCGAGCGCGTAGCGGCGATGCAAGGGGCGCGCATGGCCGAGCGCGACTACGCTCGCCTGTCGCACATTCTGGGACACGAGTTTCGCGAGAAGAAGCCGATTCTCTTCTTCGCGTCGCGCGCCGACTTCGGACAGAACAACGTGACGGGCGACCTCGGCGAGGGCACCGGCGGCGTGACGGAGCCGCTTCGCCATCGCATGCTGATGCCGTTCACGGGGGACTTCCGCGGCCTCGAGCACGTCCTCTCCCACGAAATGGTGCACGAATTCCAGTTCGACATCTTCGCGCGCGGACGTGCGGGCGGAGGGATCGCGCAGCTCTCACAGGTGAATCCGCCCCTCTGGTTCATGGAGGGCATGGCCGAGTATCTCTCGCTCGGTCCTGACTACGCGCGCTCCGCCACCGTGATGCGCGACGCGGCGATCAACGGCGACCTGCCGACCATCGTCAAGATGACCGAGCAGCCGGACCGCTACGATCCGTACCGCTTCGGCCAGCCGCTGTGGGCGTACATTGCAGGCCGATTTGGTGACGAGATCATCGGCTCGATCATGGCCGATGTTCCATCCATGGGCATCGAGCGCGCGTTCAAGCGCGAGACGGGTGAGTCGCTCGAGGATCTCGGCGATGAGTGGAAGGAAGCGATGCAGGTGAAGTATCTGCCGCAGGTCGCTGAGCTCGATCGCCCGCGTCACTTCGCGCAGCCGTTGCTCTCGCAGAAGCGCACCGGCGGCCAGGTCTTCCTCGCGCCAGCGCTCTCGCCGGACGGCAAGTACATCGCGTTTCTGTCGAACGGAAGCTTCCTCAAGGGCCAGGTCTTCATCGACCTCTGGCTCGGCGATGCCAAAACCGGCAAACGCATCGCGCGGCTGGTGAAGAGCACCTTCGATCCGAACTACCAGGAAATTGGAATCCTGTATTCGCAGAGCTCCTTCTCTCCGGATGGGAAAACGCTCGCCTTCTCCGCCCTGGGCGGCGGGCAGGAGATCCTCTATCTGCTGGATGTGAAGCGGCGAAAACGCATCGCGAAGATCGAGCTTCCTCTCGACGGCATCGTGGGCCCGAGCTGGTCGCCGGATGGCAAGCATCTCGTCTTTTCGGGGAACAAGGGCGGGATCACGGACCTCTTCACCATCGATTCCGACGGCAAGAATCTCACGCAGCTGACGCACGACAACTTCGCGGACATGCAGCCGCAGTGGTCGCCCGATGGCACCATGATCGCCTTCGCAACCGATCAGGGGCCGGGCGCGGACCTCGCGAATCTGCGGTTCCCGCACTGGCAGATCGCCCTCTATCACGTGGACGGCGGCAACGTCGAGCTGATTCCCGGACAGGATGGGCTCAACATCAATCCGACGTGGGCGCCCGACTCGAAGTCGATCGCCTTCGTCTCCGATCGCACGGGCGGACAGAATATCTTCCTCTACGATCTCACGCTGAAGCAGCACTTCCAGCTCACGAACGTCGTTGGCGGCGTGATCTCGGTGACGGAGTTCAGCCCGGTCATCACGTGGTCGCACGCGATGGACAAGATGGCATTCACGTATCTCGAGAATGGCGAGTATACGGTTTGGACGATCGACAATCCGCGCCTGCTGAAGCGGAAGCCCTTCGTGCCGCAGACGCTGACGCAGATGGTCGCGCAGCGATCGGACAGCGCGGCCGCCGCAAAACGGGCGCGCAGCGATTCCGTCGTGCAGGACACGCTCTCGTATTCGTACTATCGATCGGGCACCACCTTCCGCCCGTCGAGCGCGCTATCGGATTCCGGTGCGCACACGGAGGCGCGCGTCAACGTTGCCGCGCTCGTCGACAGCGGGTTCGTGCAGCTGCCGGACACCACTCAGTTCAAACAGTACAAGTATCACATTCGCTTCTCGCCGGACTTCGTTGCGCGCCCGACGGTTGGCTACTCGCGCGACAATTTCGGCAATGGCGTCTTCGGCGGCACCGCGATCTCGCTCAGCGACATGGTGGGCAACAACCATCTCGCCTTCGCCCTCTCGATCAACGGGCGGATCAAGGATGCGCAGGTGCTCGCGGCCTACACGAATCTCTCCCACCGCCTGCAGTACGCCGTGGGATATTCGCAGTCGCCATTCTACTTCGGCGAGGGCTCGCAGTTCGTCGACAACGGCGACGGCACACTCACCTTGCAGTCGGTGATCGCGCGCTATCTCGATCGCGAGGCGTTTGCGGTGGGCATCTATCCGTTGAACCGCTTCACTCGAATCGAGGCCGGCCTGACGCTCGCCGACCTGGAGCGTTCGTTCCTCGTCTTCTCGCAGCTCATCGACCAGTTCGGAAACCCGCTCTCCGATGCGTCGCAACAGGAGGTCGCGGGCAGCAGCAAGTACTACGTCGAGCCGAGCCTCTCACTCGTCTCGGACAACACGCTCTTCGGGTACACCGGTCCGATCTACGGCAGGCGCTATCGCTTTGGCGTCACTCCCGCGGTCGGTCAATTCCAGTGGATCGGATTGCTCGGCGACTATCGCCGGTATGACGCCATTCTCTTCAGCTACCTGACCATCGCGACGCGCCTCACCGCGAACTTGTCGTACGGCCGCGACGCGGACAGCCTGCAGAAGTACCTCGGCTACAGCGATCTCATTCGCGGCTATGACGACCAGAGCTTCCTGATCACCAACGCGAACTGTCCTGCTGACGTCGCCAACGCCCAGCGATGCAACCGGCTGCTCGGAAGCAAGGTGGCGTTCGCGAACATCGAGTTGCGATTCCCGATCGTGCGCGGGGGGTTGGCGGGAGCGATCCCGCTGCCGCCGATCGAAGGCGCGTTCTTCTACGACGCCGGCACCACGTGGTTCAACGGACAGAAGGTCGAGTTCAGGAGAGACAGCCAGGACAACCCCGCGAACGTGCGGTCGCTGCTGACGAGCTATGGCTTCGGCGTGCGGGTGAATCTCTTCAATTACGTGATCCTGAGATGGGACTACGCGATTCCGCAGGACTCACCCGGACGACACGGATTCTGGCAGTTCTCGTTGTATCCGACGTTCTGATCGTCTAGTTTCACCTTCGTGCGAACGTCGCCACTGGCGCTGGCGCTCGTACTTGCTGCATGCCATGGCGCGGACCGTCGTCCGGCCGCCGGAAGCACTGTAAGCACTGCCAGCGCCAGCGCGAACGGACCGGATCAACTCGTTCTCCGATTTCCGCGGAGCGGTGGAGTCGCGCGCGCGTTCGCGTTCCCCCGCGTCGACTCGCTGCTCTGGAGCGCCACGAGCAAGTCGCCCGCGCTCGCCCGCCTGCTCGGCTTCGACGATGCTGCGGGATCGGTGCTCGCCGAGGACGCGAAGGGTGGCGTCGTGCGCATCGATCTCCGCCGCGGCGACGTCACGCGCGATCCCGGCACCAAGCTTTCGGATTTCGTCTCTGCCGATGGGTCCGCCGCGTACGGCGTGGGCGCCGACGGCTCCGTTACCCGCCTCACTCCCGCGGGAAGCTGGACCTTCAAGCCGCCCACTCCCGCGCACGACATCGTGCCTCAACCGGACGGAACGTTGCTCGTGCTCGCCAACCGAGGCCAGGGAACGATGGTGTGGCTCATCCGCCCCCCTGAGGATCGCATCGACGACAGCGTGCTGTTGCCGCGCGTCACGAGGGCGATTCGCACGCCGGCGGGCGATCGCGTGTACTTTCCCGTGGACTCGGGACTCGTTGGCGTGCGCGGTCGCGATCTGCAGATCGTGCCGAGCCTCAAGCTCCCGACGAGACCGCGAGCAGTGGTCACGTCGCCGAGCGGAGATCGCATCTATGTGGCCTCCGACTCGAGCAAGGAGATGCTCGTCGTGGATCGATACAGCGGAAACGTGACGACGCGCATCGCGCTCCTCACGGAGCCCTCGGCGCTGCGCATGGATCCGACGGGGCGTTACGTGCTGGCGCGCGCAACCGGGAGCGACACCGCGTACGTCATCTCCGTGAGCACCGATCGCATGATTGGCGCAGCGCACACGCAGTGGCGCGAGGATCTTCCCGCCGTCGCGCCGAATGGCTGGCTGGCGCTGCTGCGCGGCAAGGATGTCGTGCTCGTGGACGCCGAGTCACTCCAGACGCGCAAGACGGTGGAGGGCGGCGCGGCGGACGACTGGATGTTCGTGACCTGGAATGGATTCAGGCCGCGCGCCGCGAGCCTCGATCAGCCCGTGACGTTCGAATCGGGCGATAGTGTGCAGCGCGACACCGCCGAGAATCCATTCGCGGGCGCCACGCCGCATGCGGGTGATACGATCGAGGAGGATGGCGCCAAAACGCCGCCGCCGGCCGCTTCGGTGCCTCCAGGGGGCGCGCTGCCGCACACCGCGGCGCCGCGTTCGTCATCCGCCGACAGTGCATCGAAGCAGAGCGGGTTCACGGTGCAGTTCGCGGCGGTTCGAGCGTCAGAGGCAGCGAACGAAGTGCTCCACGAGGTGCACGTGTCGGGTGCGACGCCGCGACTGGTTGCGACCACGCGCGATGGTGTTACGATCTACCGCGTCGTAATCGGCCCCTTCGCGACGCGCGAAGAGGCGGAGCGCGTCGCACGCACCTCGGGAAAGTCATACTGGGTCTACGAAGGAGCACCCTGATGACGACGCCATTGGGACCGATCCTCTCGCACTGGGAGGCCGAAGGCTATCAACATGCCGCCGCGCTCGACTCGTGCGCAGGCGCCGTCGTGATCGGCGAGAATCCATCGACGGCAGCCGAGGTCGCGCTGGGCATCGCGCGCGTACAGGCGCGACGGCGGCGCGTCGCGGTGGCCGACACGGTGGGCGAGCTCGCGCCGCTCGAGGATCTCGTGCCGATGGACGCGCCGTACGGTCTGATCGACAGCTTCTTCTACGGCGTCTCGTTGAACAAGATCGCCTACACGGTGGATCCGGCGAAGAACCTGATCATCTTCCCGAGCGGTGCGACTCCGATCGATCACGAGGCGCTGCTAGGCAGCGATCGCTGGGCGAAGCTGCTCGATGGCTTTCGCGCCGCCGAGGGGCTGCTCCTCGTCGTCGCGCCGGCGGAGTCGAGCGCACTGTCGTCGCTCATTCAGGTGATGGACGGCGTCGTGCTCGTCGGCAATGTCGCCGCGGCGCCCGGTACCCGCGTGCTCGCGCACGCACGCCTTCCGATGACGACGCCAAGCCCCACGCCGCCAACCGGTGCGACGATCCGGCCGCCTGCGTCGACGTCCATTCCGCCTCCCGCGGAGCCGGCGGAGGTCGTCACTGCGCCCGCCGTGCAGGCTCCAGCGCCAACCGTATATTCGCCTCCGCCACCGCAGCCGCAGGAACCGGACGAGTCGTCGGTGCCGCGACGACCCTCGTTCCACGACTGGAGCGGTGCTGCCATAGTCGTCGACGAAAGCGAGAATGGCTTCGACGGCGAGGAGCCGGTCGATGCCGGGGAACTTGGCCACGCCCTCGATGACCGCGCACCAGACGAGGAGCCTGCGTCGCTCGAGTCGCGCGGTGAGCGGTTGGGGAATACGGGAAAGTCCGAGATCGTGCCGCCGTGGGCGCGCATCGAGGAGGTCACGGCTCCGTCCGTGCCCGCCATCAGCAGCGCGAAGTCGATCACTTTCTGGGTTGCGATTGTTTTCGGCGCCTTCATCGCGGCCGCGCTCCTCACCTGGATCACGACATCGATGATGTCGCGCTCCGACGGCGCCGACTTGTTCTCTGCCAGGGCGGACACAACGCACCCCGCCGCACACGTCATCGCTGCTCCGGCGCCAACGGCCCTTGCACCCCCAGCGCCGGCGCCCGCGTCCGCACCCGTTGTCGCGCCACTCGACACGACCGTGGCTGTCGCCGCCGCACCCGCTGGCAACGCCGCGGCAACTCCCTATGCCGTCGTGCTGGCCGACGTCTCCAGCGTCACCGGCGCGAACGGGGAGATCGACCAGGCGTCGCGGCGCGGATTCCCCGTCGTCACTTTCGCGCCCTACACACGGCCCGACGGCCGTCAATCGTACGTCGTGATCGCCGGAGCTTCACCCGACTCCGCCGGCGCCGACTCGCTGCTGCGCGCCGTTCGCGCGAAGCACTATCGCAACGCGAAAGCCGCGCACGTCGTGCGGCTCCCGTACGCATTGCTGATTCAAACGGGCGTGGCTCAGGACCAGGCATCGATGTTCGTGCGCGCCTATCTCTCCAGGGGACTCCCTGTATATCCGCTGCTGCAGGCAGATGGAAGTGCGTCGCTCTACGCAGGAGCGTTTCGAGGAATCGAGCAGGCACAGCCACTGGTCACTAGCTTTAAGGCCAACGGAGACAAGCCGATCGTGATGATTCGGACCGGGAGACCGTACTAGTGCGTTTGACGAAGCTCGAGCTGCAGGGATTCAAGTCGTTCGCCGATCACACGTCGCTCGTCTTCGAGCCGGGTGTTACGGCGGTGGTCGGCCCCAACGGATGCGGCAAGTCGAACGTCTCCGACGCAGTGCGTTGGGTGCTCGGCGAACAGCGCGCGAAGACGCTGCGCGGCGCCAAAATGGAAGAGGTGATCTTCCAGGGCTCGTCGTCGCGTCGCCCGGTGAACATCGCCGAGGTGTCGCTGCACTTCTCCAATGAGGACGGCGCGCTCCCCGTCCCGTTCAAGGAAGTCGTGATCACGCGCCGCCTGTCGCGCAGCGGCGAGAGCGAGTACATGCTCAACGGCACGGCGTGCCGGCTGCGCGATATTCACGACATGGTCCGCGGCACGGGGCTCGGCGCCGACAGTGGCGTGGTGATCGAAGCGAGGATGATCGATGCGCTCCTCTCCGATCGCCCCGATGACCGCCGCGAGCTGTTCGAGGAGGCCGCCGGTGTCGGCTTCTATCGCGATCGCCGTCGCACCACCGCGCGCCGCCTCGAGGAGACGACGGTCGACCTCTCGCGCCTCGACGATCTCATCTCCGAGGTACAGAGCCAGGTCCGCTCGCTCGCGCGCCAGCGCAAAAAGGCCGAGCGTCACGGCGAGCTGATGGCGAAGCGCTTCGTCGCGGAGATCTCACTCGTCGCGCGAGAGATGGAAGCGTGGCAGACGGAGCTCGCGAATCTCGAGGTGCAGGTCGCGTCACTGCGTGAGGCGTTGCCGGTCGCCGAGCATCGCGTGCACGAGGTGGAGCGCCAGCGCGAGAGCGCGTACGGCGCCCGCACCGCCGCGGAGGCGGGACGCACTGAGCTCTCGCGCCTCGTGAGCGAGCAGCGCGCGAACGCGATGTCGCTGGAGAGTGAGCTCAAGGTGGCCGAGGAGCGCCAGCGCAACGCGCTGGCGCGTCGCGCGCGCGCGGACGCCGAACGGCAATCCGGCGAGGAGCTCGGCAATCGTCTCGCGGAGGATCGCAACGCCGTGGCGCAGGAGCGAGCGGAGCTCGAGGGAGAACTCGCCGGTGCCCGCGAGACGCTCGCCGCGCGCACGAGCGCCGAAGAAGGCGCACGGACCTCGGTGACGAACGCGCGCCAGGCGTTCGAGCAGCGCGAACGCCGCACGCGCGAGCTGCGCGACGAAGGGCGTCGCCTGGAGCTCGACCGCGAGAGCGCCGAGCGCGAGCAACGCGAGCTCGCGCAACGCGGCGACCAGCTGGGCGCCGATCGCGAGCAGATCGCCGACGCGGTCAAGGCCGCGGCCGATGAGCTGCATCTCGCGGACCGGCACAAGGAGGAGACCGACGCCACCGCTGCCGAGATGGCCGGGAGCGTGATGCATGCGCGCGCCGGCGCCGATGAGGCCCGTGCGCGCGAGAGCGCCGCGCGAGGCGAGCGGCTGCGCGCCGAAGAGCTGTGGACTTCGCTGCAGGGAAAGGTGCACGGTCTCGAGGCGCTCGAGCGCGAGCGCGTCGGCCTCGCCCCCGCCGCGGCGCAGCTCCTCAAGGACCGCGATCAGTTCGGCGAGGGCGACGTCGTCGGTCCGCTCTCGGACTTCGTGTCGACCGGCGCCGCATCGGCGCAGGCGGTCGAGCGCTTCCTCGGCAACACGGTGCACGCGATCCTCGTGCGCGATCGTGCGGCCGCGAGCTCGATTCGCGCGTGGCATGCACGCGTCAATCCGGGTCCGCTGCTGCTGCTGCCGATGGACGCGCCGCAGCAGGAGCAGGCGGAGTCGGGGACGCTCGCGGAGCTCGTGGACACCGCGGAGCCGGCGAAGTCGTGGATTCGGAATTTGCTCGGCCACGTGAAGCAGGAGGAAGACGGCACCGCATTCGTCGACGCACGCGGCGCGGTGTGGCTCCCCGGCTCCGCGCCCGGCCCAGGGCCGCTGCGCCGCCGCGCCGAGCTCACAGAGGCGCGCGCATCGCTCGAGCGCGCCGACGCTGCGCGCGCGGGGCTCGCGCGCGAGGCCGATGCGGCGCGCGCGATGCTTCAGAGCGCCGAGGCCGAGGTGGCGAAGGCGATCGAGGCGGCGAGCATCGCGCAGCAGAGCGTGCGCCGCGCGGCGGAGCAGCGCGATGTGATCGAGCGCCGCCGCCAGCGCGCCGCGCGGGAAGCGGAGCAGCTCGATGCGCAGCACGAGCGCGTAAAGACTCGCGAGCAGGAGCTCATCGCGCGGCTCTCGGATGTCGAGCGTCGCCGCGGCGAGAGCGCGGTCGCGCTCGAGCGTGCCGAGACCGACT
The DNA here is from genome assembly GCA_036564355.1 of Gemmatimonadaceae bacterium. GTDB lineage: Bacteria > Gemmatimonadota > Gemmatimonadetes > Gemmatimonadales > Gemmatimonadaceae > FEN-1250. The sequence continues at coordinate 14,182 of DATCPC010000093.1, forward strand.
TCACGGGCGCGGGCACGCAGCTCGGCGAGCTGCAGCGGGCGCAGGAGCTCGCGCGCGACGAGCGCGGCACTGCGCAGGTGATCGAAGCGCAGCTCATGGCGCGATTGCAGAACGCGGTGGATCGCGAGCGCCGGTTGCAGGCTGAAGTCGCGACGGCGGGCACGCGGCTCGAGGCGCTGCAGGCGGAGCTCGCGGACATCGAGCAGGCCGATCGCGAGCTCGCGCAGCACATGGCCACGTGGCGCATGGATCTCGACGCGCGCGCGGCCGCGCTCATCGATGCTCAGCGCCGCCTCGACGATGCGGAGCGCGGCGTGCACGAAGCGGACGTCGCGCTGCAGGAGATCGAGCACGCCGGCGACGCGGCGCACCAGCGCGCTCACTCGCTCGCGGACTCGCTCCACCACGCGGAACTGCGCTTCACGGAGCTCTCCGGACGCCGAACGGCCATTCGCGAGCGGCTCGAGGCCGAGTGGCGCCGGCCGCTCGAAGACATGCTCGCAGCGGTTCCCCGCGCCGAGGTGGACGAGCCGGTGCTGCGCACGGAGGTCGCGCAGCTGCGCGCGGAGCTCGAGAGCATCGGGCCCGTGAACGCGCTCGCGATCGAGGAGCACGAGGAGGAGTCCAAGCGCCTCGACTTCCTCACGACGCAGCGCACCGATCTCATCGACGCCAAGAACTCGCTCCACCAGGCGATCAGGGAGATCGACATCACGGCGCGCGAGCTCTTCCTCGCGACGTTCTCGCAGGTGCGCGAGCACTTCCGCCAGATCTTCATGACGCTCTTCGGCGGCGGCGATTGCGATCTGCGGCTCGAGAATCCCGACACGCCGCTCGACTGCGACATCGAGATCCACGCGAGTCCGCGCGGCAAGCTCACGCAGCGCATCCATCTGCTCTCGAGCGGCGAGCGCGCGCTCGTGGCGCTGTCGCTGCTCTTCGGAATCTTTCTCACGAAGCCGAGCCCCTTCTGCCTGCTCGATGAGGTGGACGCGCCGCTGGACGATCAGAACATCGGCCGCTTCGTACGCATGCTCAATCGCTTCAAGGAGAAGACGCAGTTCATCGTCATCACGCACAACCCGCGTACCACCACCGAGGCGGCGGACGCGGTGTACGGTGTGACGATGCAGGAGCCGGGCGTCTCGTCCTTCGTGAGCGTGCGGATGCGCGGCGCGGCCGTGGAAGAGGCGGATCGCGAGATCCCCGCGTCAGTCTAGCCGGCTGCGGGCCGCATGCGTCTCACCACGCTCGGCACGGGCACGGCATCTCCATCCACGCGCGTGAACGCGGGACATCTCGTGGAGGCGGGCGCGGTGACGCTCCTCCTCGATTGCGGCAGCGGCGTCGTCCATCGCATGGGCGAGCTGGGTGCGAACTGGCTCGGGATCACACACATCGCGTTCACGCACTTTCACCCCGACCACACGCTCGACCTCACGACGCTGCTCTTCGCGTGGCGATTCGGCACGCTTCCGCCGCGCACCGCACCGCTCACGATACTCGGTCCGTTGGGAACGGTGCAGCTCATCGAGCAGTTCACTGCGATCTATGGAGCGAACGTGAAGGATCCCGGTTTCCCGGTGACGGTGCGCGAGCTGGCGCCCGGCGAGCGGACCGATCTCGGCGACGGTGTCACGATCGAAGCGCACAAGGTGCCCCACACGGCCGAATCCGTTGCATATTCCGTGGAGCGCGGCAACGCGCGATTCGTGTTCACGGGTGACACCGGTTTCGACACGGCTGTCGCGGAGTGGGCGCGGGGCTGCGACCTGTTGCTCGCGGAATGCTCGCTGCCGGAGCAGCTCGCGGTGCCGAGTCACCTGACGCCGGCGCAGGTCGGCGTGATGGCGGAGGTCGCCGAGCCTCGGCGCCTCGTGCTCACGCATTTTTATCCGCCGGTTCTGGCGGAAGACATACTCGAAATCGTTTCTCTACGATATTCGGGCGAGGTAACGCTGGCCGTCGACGGCTGGTCCACTGACATCGAGGAACGGTAATGCTCGTCGTTATGAAGCACGGCGCCTCCGTAGCGGAGGTCGACGCGGTCGTCGCGGTAATCGAGGAGATGGGCTACCAGGCGCGCCCCATGCCGGGCGCGCAGCGCACCGCTGTGGGCCTCGTCGGCAACGATGGACGCGTCGACTCGTCGCGCATCAGCGCGCTGTCGGGAGTCGCGCAGGTCATTCACGTCACGCAGCCGTACAAGCAGGTGTCGCGCGAGTGGCGCCCGGAGAACACCATCGTCACGATCGCGCCGGGGGTGGAGGTTGGCGGCGGCGAGGTGGTGATCATGGCGGGACCGTGCTCCGTGGAGTCCGAGGAGCAGATCGTGCTTGCGGCGCGCCAGGTGAAGATGGCGGGCGCGTCGTGTCTGCGCGGCGGTGCCTTCAAGCCGCGCAGCTCGCCGTACTCGTTTCAGGGACTCGGCGAGATCGGCCTCGAGCATCTCGCCACCGCGCGCAAGGAGACGGGACTCGCGATCGTCACCGAGGCGATGGACGAACAGGGCGCGGAGCTCGTCGCGGAGTACGCCGACTGCATCCAGATCGGCGCGCGCAACATGCAGAACTACTCACTGCTGAAGTTCGTGGGCACGCTCGGCAAGCCGGTGCTGCTCAAGCGCGGGCTCGCGGCAACGATCAACGACCTGCTGCTGAGCGCGGAGTACGTGCTCGCGAGCGGGAACAAGGATGTGATCCTGTGCGAGCGCGGTGTGCGCACCTTCGACCCCGCGACGCGCAACATGTTCGATGTCACCGCGATTCCGATCGTGCAGCAGCTGTCGCACCTGCCGATCGTGGCCGACCCGAGTCACGGCACGGGGATTCGCGACCTGGTGCTCCCGATGGCGCGCGCTGCCGTCGCGGCAGGGGCAAACGGGATTCTGGTGGAGGTGCATCCGAATCCGGAGCGCGCGCTGTCGGATGGCGCGCAGTCGCTCTATCCCGAGCAGTTCGCGCAGCTCGTTGGTGAGCTGCGTACCATCGCGGCTGCGATCGGGCGCACGCTGACGCCGCCGCCCCGGACCGTCGCTCACGCGGCGGGGTAGCATCTCGCATGGATAACATCGCTCGCAACATCGCTCGCAACATCGTTCCCAACATCGCTCGCAACGTCGTCGCCGCATCGGCGCTCCTCGGCATGGCGCTCACCGCCTCGCCGCTCGCGGCGCAGTCGGCGGACAGCACGCTCGATCGCGCCGTCGCGGCCTACGCGACGGTGAAGACCGCGCGCATCTCGTTCTCGCAGACCATCGACAACTCGCTCACGGGCACCACCGTGACGTCGCAAGGCGAGCTGCAGCAGCGCCGGCCGTCGCGGTTCGCGGTGACGTTCGCGGAACCGTCGGGCGACCGCATCGTGAGCGACGGGCAGTGGGTGTGGGTGTATCTCCCGAGCACGAACCCCGGGCAGGTCATTCGCGCGAAGCTCGGATCCGAGGGCGCGGGCGCGCCCGACTTCGCCGCGCAGTTCCTCGAGGCGCCGCGCAAGAGCTACACCGTCTCGGGCGGCTCGGCCGCCGCGATCGATGGGAGCGCGACGCACGCGGTGGTGCTCACGCCGAAGAGCACGTCGTCCCCGTTCACGAAGGTGACGCTCTGGGTGAACGACGGCGACGCGCTGCTTCGCCGCGTGGAAACAGTGGATCAGAGCGGCGTGGTACGACGCATCACGGTAACGAAGTTCGCACGCAATGCACCCGTGGATGCGAAGGCGTTCGTGTTCAAGGTGCCGGCGGGCGTGAAGGTGTTCGACGGGCCGGCGAGCTAGCCCGGCGGCTCGCGCTCGTCCAGCGCGCGCCGCACTTCCTCCAGGCGCGCCGAATCCGCACTCGACTCCGCGGCCAGCAGCAACGCCTCGCGCGAGAGCCCACGATAGAGCTCGAGTATCTCGGGCACATCCGCCAGCGCGTCGAGATGCGCGCGAACCGTGTCGATGTCTCCACGCGCGACCGGACCCGTGAGTGCAGCCGACGGGCCCATCACGCTCGCATTCTGAGCAGCCGAGACGAGCAGCGTGCCGAGTGCACCACGCGTGGCGTCTTCGGGCACTCCAGCGGATGTGAGTAGCCGCATCGCCGTCGAGAGCAGTACCATCGGAAAGTTCGATGCGAATACCGCAGCCGCGTGGTAGCGCGCCTTCTGTCCCGCGGGAATCTCGAGCACGCGCGCGCCGATCGCCGCCGCGAGCTCGCGTGACACGACTCGCGCATCCTCGTCGCCATCGATGCCGATCCACGCACGGTGAAGCTGCTCGGTGGCGCGCGTCGGATCGGTGAGTGGGAGCAGCGGATGAAAGGTGCCCGCGTCGTGGCCGTGCGCGCGCAGCACGTCAAGCGCCGACGGCTCCATGTTCCCGCTCGCGTGCAGCACCACGGTACCCGCGCCGAGTGGTGCGGTGAGGAGACTCCGAAGCACGCCGTCGAGCTCCGCATCGCGCACCGTGACGAGCACCACCGTCGCGGCGGCAAGCGATTCGGGCCACTCGCCCCACGTGATGCCGGCATCCGGCCTGCGGCCGTGAAGACCGATTACATCAACGCCCGCGACGCCCGCGACGCGCAACGCGTGCGCCAGCGCCCGACCCGCTCGGCCCGCGCCCACCACGAAGACGCGAGCGGTCATGTCGTGTGCGGAACGTCCTCGCGCTTCGCCGCCCGGCGCGCCCCCGCACGGCGCAGCAGATCGTTCTCGACCTCCGCCCCCGCCGACAGCTCGAGCGCCGCCGCGATCACGCGGTCGTCGTTCAGCCGGCGCTTGAATTCTGCCTCGGGTCCGAGCGCGTACCGTGCGATCTCGAGGCCGAGCAAGCGATCGACAGCCGCGCCGGCGGAATCGAAGTGCACGCGATCGAGCTTGATCCCCTTGGCAACGATACGCTGCCAGAGCGATTGCCGCAGGGCATCGGTCAGCACGAAGTCCTCCGAGCGCACGGTGTGCGCGCTCCGCGCGGCGATCGCGCTCTCGGTGAGCGCATCGCGAAACTTGGGCGCGCCGGCGCCGATCATCCGCCAGAACGCGCGCGTGCCATTGAGTGAATCCGACGGTGCGACGAACAGATCGGGCGTGATCCCGCCGCCGCCGTAGACTACGCGGCCGTCGTCGGTCTTGAATGGGATGCGCTTCGCGAGCGGAAGCTCCGATCCGCTGTCGGCCGCGGTGCCGGCGTTGGAGCTCGGCCCCCCGTCATCGTCATCCTGGCCGGCCACCACGAGCCGCGGCTTCTGGATGCTTCGCCCCGACGGGGTGAACCACCGCGCCGTGGTGAGCTTGAGTGCGCTCGCGCTGTCGTCGAGCCGAAACACCGACTGCGCGCTCCCCTTGCCGTACGATGTAGACCCGAGAATCGCCGCGCGATCGTGGTCCTGCAGCGCGCCCGCGACGATCTCCGATGCGCTCGCGCTGTGATCATCGACCAGCGTGATGAGCTTGAGATCGGGCCACTGCTGCTTCGCACGGTCGGCGTACGCCTGCGCGAGCGTGCGTCCGCGCACGGACACGATCGGGAGGCCCGCGTCGAGGAAGAGATCCGCCACCTCGATCCCCTGCTCGAGCAGCCCGCCAGGGTTCGCGCGCAAATCGAGCACGAGCGTCTTCATCCCCTGCGAACGGAGCTGCGTCACCGCCTCGCGCACCTCGTTCGCGCTCGAATCGCTGAAGATCGTGAGGTCCAGGTAGCCAACCCCCGGGCCGATCATCGAGACGTGCCGCACCGAGTGCACGCGAATTTCGCCCCGCGCGAGCGTGAACGGGATGCGCGCGGGAACACCGGGTCGCTCGACCAGCAACACCACCTTGGAGCCCGTTTTTCCGCGGATCGCGCCGCGCGCGTCATCCTGTGTCCAGCCCTCTGTGCTCCTGCCGTCGATCGACACGATGCGGTCGCCGGGCTGCACACCCGCACGCTCCGCCGGCGTGCCGGGAAGTGGAGCGACGATGGTGATCCACCCGTCGCGCACGTCGATCTGGATGCCGATGCCCGCGTAGTGACCGCTCGTGCTCTCGTCGAGCGAGCGAAAGCGTTCGGGTGAGAGATACCCGGAATGCGGATCGTGCAGCTCGCGCACCATTCCTTCCGCGGCCTTGCGGAAAATGTCGCCGTCCGGAATCGAGTCGACGAAGTCCCTGGCGACGTGCGCGCGTACCTCCTCGAACAGCTGCGCGCGATCATACGAGCCGTGGTCGCGATGAAGCCCGCGTTGCAGCAGCCACCCTCCGAGTACGAGCGCGAGCGTGAGCGCCGCGACGGCGACGATCGCACGGGCACGCAGGCGACCGGCGTTGGAGTCAGGCATTTCGGCGCTAGACACGGGCCATGTCTCCCTTCACGGGGAAGACATCCGGCAGGCGGGCCGTCAGCACCGACGTGACGCGATCCAGCACCTCGTTCTCGGATCCCGCCGCGTCGATCGAGGCAATCGGCCCGCACTCCGGATGCGCACTCTGCCACGCCGGCTGCGCGCAGTCGTTGAACGCACGCTCGACCAGCGCATGGAATGCATCGCCGGCGCTCTCGATGCGGTCCGCGCCTCCGCGCGCAACGATGCGCGCATCGCGAACAGCCGCGGGCGCGGTGAGCAGAATCGTGAGATCGGGAACGAGACCCGCGGTCGCGAGCTTGTTCGCGGCGCGCACTTCATCAAACGGAAGTCCGCGGCCCACCACCTGATACGCGTACGTCGAGAGGAAAAAACGATCGGCGAGCACAAGATCTCCGCGCGCGAGCGCCGGCTTCACCACCTCGGCGATCAGCTCCGCGCGCGACGCCATGAACAGCAGCGCCTCGGCGCGCGCGGACATTTCGCGACCGGGCTCGAGGAGCAGGCGGCGAATCTCATTTCCGAGCGCGGTGCCACCGGGCTCGCGCACCGCGGTGAACCGCAATTGCCGCGCGGCCAGCCAGTCGCAGACAAGGCGAAGCTGCGTGGTCTTCCCCGCCCCTTCGGGCCCCTCGAAGACGACCAACCGGCCGCGCGACACGGTCACGCCAGCGTGATGATCGAGCTGGTCGCGCCCTTCTTGATGCCGTCGAGAATCCATTCGTTCACTCGCCCCATCACTTTCTCGAAGTTTTCCTGCGACGCCACCACGTTCTGGTACACCGCCTTCCCCTGCACCTGGCCGAGCAGCGCGTCGAGATTGTTCTCCATCTCCTCGGTGGGCTGCTCGCCGCGCTCCATCAACTTCTGCGCGTCGACGCGAATCTGCTCCATCTGGCGAAGCAGTGTCACCGCGTCCTTGTCCTGGTTCAGCGCGTCGTTCGAGCGCTTCACCGCCTTGTATTCCGCACTCTGGCCGATCAGGCGGCCGAGCTCTTTCGCTTTGTCCTCCAACACGGTCATTCGTCCTTTCGTCTCGCAATCAGAAAACGCTCGCGTCCGGTGAGGTCGAGCTTCACCGCGACATCGCGATACCGGCCGTCGGCGAGGGCGAGCTCCGCCGCCAACGAGGCACGTCGCGAATCGAGTTCCATTACCAGCAGTCCAGCTGGTACGAGCACGTCCGGTGCCCCGCGAATGATACTGGCGCTTATCGCCATTCCGCCCGACGCACTGTAGAGCGCGAACGGAGGCTCCCAGTCACGCACGGACTCGGGGAGCGCGGGCGCCTCGTCGAGCGAAATGTAAGGTGGGTTGGATACCAGCACCCGCGCACGCTCGCCCGCCACTGGCGACAGGAGCGAGCCTTCCCGCCACTCCACCGACGCCGTGAGCGCGGGCGCGAGGCGAACGCCGTTCGCCCGCGCCACCGCCACGGCGCCGCTCGAGACATCGGTGCCTATCACGCGATCGAATCGGCCCTCGCTCGCGAGCGCGAGCGCGATCGCCCCCGAGCCGGTTCCGATGTCGATCGCGAGGCCAGTCGCCTCGCGCGCCAGCACCTCCTCCACCAGCATCTCGGTCTCCTGCCGCGGAATCAGCACCCGCTCGTCGATGTGCAACGTGAGATGCCGAAACGCCGAGCGGCCCACAGCGTACGCGAAGGGTGCGCCCGAGCTCCGATGCTGCGCCGCGCGCCGGCAGCGCGCGGCGCTCTCGTCGCTCAGCAGCTCGTCCTCGTGGAGCAGCGCCCAGAAGCGCGGCACATCGTTCACCGCCGCCACGATGTCGCCGGCCTCACGCTTCGCATCCGCGATCCCCGCCTGCGCGAGCAGCTCCGCCATCTCGCGCACGAGTGCGGCGACCGTCCCAGTGCCGGTCGCGCTGCGAGTCGCGTCAACCATCGAGCTTCTCTTCCTGCGTCGCGATCGCGAGCGCGTTCATCAGCTCATCGAGGTCGCCATCGAGCGTGTGCGCGAGCTCGTGCGACGTGAAGCCGATGCGATGATCGGTGACGCGATTCTGCGGGAAGTTGTACGTGCGGATTTTCGCCGAGCGATCGCCCGTGCCCACCTGCGTCTTCCGCATGCGCGAGCGCGCCGACTCGATCTCCGCGAGCCGCGCATCGAGAATGCGCGAGCGCAGCACCTCCATGCCCTTCAGCTTGTTCTGCAGCTGCGACTTCTGATCCTGCTGGCTCACCACGATTCCCGTGGGGATGTGCGTGATGCGCACGGCGGAATCCGTCGTGTTCACGCTCTGCCCACCGGGGCCCGATGAGCGGAACACATCGATGCGCAGATCCTTGTCCTCGATCTTCACATCCACCTCTTCCGCTTCCGGCAGCACGGCGACAGTCGCCGCCGACGTGTGGATGCGTCCCTGATTTTCCGTCGCGGGCACGCGCTGCACGCGATGCACACCGGACTCCCAGCGCAGCCTGCCGAACGCGCCGTCGCCCTCGACCTTGAAGATCGCTTCCTTGAGACCACCGAGCGTGCCGTCCGAGTGCGAGATGGTCTCGATGCGCCAGTGCCGATGCTCGGCGTAGCGCGTGTACATGCGATAGAGATCGGCGGCGAAGAGGGCGGCCTCGTCGCCACCGGTGCCTGCGCGGATCTCGACGATCGCGGGGCGGTCGTCGAGTGGATCGCGCGGAAGGAGCAGCGGCGTGAGCTCGGCCTCGAGCGCGGCGATGCGCGCGACGAGCACCGCTTCTTCCGCGCGCGCTTCCGCGGCCATCTCCGGGTCGTCTACGACAACGAGCTCGCGCGTTTGCGCGAGCTCGCTCTCGAACTTCCGAAGCTGCGTGGCCAACTCCTTCACGGGCGCCAACCGCCGGTGCTCTCGCCCCAACTCAGCGAATCGCGCCGGGTCCCGCCCGTTCGGAGCGGCTGAAAGCTCGCCCTCTACCTCTTCGAATCTGGCGAGCGCCTCGTCGAGCCGATCATTGATGCTCAGGCCGGCTTCCCGTATTTCTGCCGGAAGCGCTCGACGCGACCAGCGGTGTCGATGAGCTTCTGCTTGCCCGTATAGAACGGGTGGCAGTTGCCGCAGATGTCCGTGTGGATTTCGGACTGCGTGGATCGGGTCGTGAACGTATTGCCGCAGGCGCACTTGACGGTGGCCGTCGCGTACGTCGGATGGATATCTGCTTTCATCTTGATGCCTCGGTCGCTCTGAGGGTGAGTCGGGGACAGCTTTGAAAGATAGCGCCGGGAGGGGGTAAAAGACAAGCTGACAAAGAGTTGGCGCGTTTGACAGCGGCCGGCGGTGCCCGTAGCTTCTGACTGAACGCAGCGCCCCGCCATCGTTGTTCCCCCTCTCCCGCGTCCCCGTGGAAACAGCGGACTTTCTCTCTACCGTACCCCTCCTCAGCGGCCTCGACGCCCCGGAGCTCTCCAAGTTCGCCGAGGTGACTCGGGAGCGGAGCTACCCCAAAGGGAGCGTCATCCTCTTCGAGCACGATCCCGGCGATTCGCTCTTCATCGTGCGATCCGGACGCGTCAAGGTCGTACTCATCGGCGAGGACGGCCGCGAGGTCATCCTAGGCATCCTTGGCGTCAGCAACCACTTCGGCGAGCTCTCGCTCATCGATAGCCGGCCGCGCTCCGCGCACGTGATCGCGATGGAGGATGCGACGCTGCTCGTGCTGCATCGCGACGATTTCCGGAGACGGGTGCTCGAGTCGCCCGCGGTGGCGTGGGCGCTCTTGCAGGAGCTGTCGCGCCGACTGCGCCGCGCGGACGAGCAGATCGGCCGTCTCGTGTTGCTCGACGTCGACGGGCGCATCGCGCGGCTGCTGCTCGATGCGGCGGGCGAGAGCGGCGGCACTGTGATCGAGAAGCGGCTCACGCACCAGACGATCGCGCAGATGATCGGCGCAAGCCGCGAGAC
>DATCPC010000183.1:0-2225 GCA_036564355.1 Gemmatimonadaceae bacterium
CGAGCTCGGTCGCGATGCGGCCCATATCGAAGTCGGTGATGATCCGGTCTTCGTCGCCCTGCCGCGAGATGGTGCGCGTGACAGGCGCCATTCCGACCGCGCGTACAGTTAGGCGATAGCTACCTCCTCCATCCGGAAACAGGATCGTGTACCGGCCATCAGCGCCGGTGGTCTTGGTGCGCGTGATTCCCGTCTCGAGCGAAGTCGCGTCAACCCGCGCATTCGGGACAGCCTGGCTGTCCAATCCGGCTACGCGACCCATGAGAATGTCGGTCGTCGAGCCAACCTGCGCACTGGCGGGCGCGGCAAGGATGGACGCGAGCGCGAATGCGGCAAACTTCAACTTCATCTTCAGACTTCTCCATGTGGTGCGGACGGCAGGCGGCAGTCGCCTTCCTTACTACGCTCGCTGACTCATGAGTGCTGGGATCGCGACGCCCGCCGGCTTGGCCATCGGCCTGTACCGAAGAGCCTCGCCGATATGAGCCGGCACGATCTCGGCCGCGTCCTCGAGGTCGGCTATCGTGCGCGCGACCTTGAGCACCCTGTGGTAGCCTCGAGCGGATAGAGAGAGTCGCTCCGCCGCGGTCTGAAGCAGCGCGCGCGCCGCGGGATGAATCGGCGTCTGCGCGTCGAGCCAGCGGCCGCTCGCGTACGCGTTGCAGGAGATTCCCCGCGTCTTCGCGAACCGCCTTCGCTGGCTCGCCCGAGCACACTCGACTCTCTTTCTAACCGCAGCTGACGCATCGCCGGTGCTGGCCCCACTCAGATCGCGCAACGCCACTGCACCCACGATCACGTGCATGTCGATGCGATCGGCGAGCGGTCCGGAGATCCGCGCTGCGTATCGATCGACATCGCTCTGCGCGCAATTGCACGCGCCCGACGGATCTCCCGCTCTTCCACATGGACACGGATTGGAGGCTCCGATGAGCGTGAAGCGCGCCGGATACGTCACCGCCTGCGCCGCCCGCGCAATCACGACTTTCGCGTCTTCCATTGGCTGTCTCAGGCCGTCGAGCACGTGACGCGAAAACTCCAGCATCTCGTCGAGAAAAAGGACACCGTGATGCGCGAGGCTCACCTCTCCCGGACGCGGTATGGAGCCGCCTCCGATCAGACCGGCGCTCGAGATTGTGTGATGCGGCGCACGAAACGGTCGCACGCCCTTGCCGATGCTGGTGTGATCCAGAATACCGGCAACAGAATGAATGGCGATGACCTCGAGCGCTTCCTCTTCGCTGAGTGCCGGCAGAATGCTGGGCATGCGCCGCGCGAGCATCGTCTTCCCCGCACCCGGTGGTCCCACGAGCAGGACGTTGTGGCCGCCGGCAGCAGCAACCTCCAATGCGCGTTTCGCTCCCGCTTGTCCGACGACGTCAGCAAAATCCGTGGCGTCCGCTTCCGCTCCGGCACATGGCGTGTCCGCGCGCGCGATCGCGAGCTTTCCTTCGCGCAGCTCCTGCACAAGCTCGCGCAAGCACTGTGGCGCTGACAGCGAGAGCGCGCTGACACGCGATGCCTCCGCCACATTTGGCGGTGGAAGCACCAGCGTTGAAAGCCCCGCCCGCAACGCGTGACGCGCCACCGAGAGCGCTCCACGCATGGTGCGCAGCGCTCCATCCAGCCCGAGCTCGCCTACGAACAATCGCGCGTGGAGAGCATCAGCTTCCAGCTGTCCCGTCGCTACGAGGATGCCCAGCGCGATCGGTAAATCGAAAGCGGTTCCTTCTTTCCTGATGTCAGCCGGCGCGAGATTCACCGTAATCCGCCGAGGCGGAACTTCAAATCCCGAATTCAGGAGCGCTGCCCCCACACGCTCGCGGCTTTCCTTGACGGCGCCGGCCGCGAGCCCAACGATCGTCCACTGCGGGAGCCCGGGTGCCGCGTCGACTTCCACGATGACGTCATACGCGTCGATTCCGACCAGCGCGGCTGAGCGAACGGCGGCGAGCATCCGTCACCATAATGCTCCGCCGCCGTCGCGAGAAACCGTTATGAATCGCGCAGCATCGCCGCTGCGCAACTCTCCTGGCAAACGCATCCGGGTAGGGGGCTCGGTAGCGGGATGCAGAAAGGCGGGGGCCCTTTCGGGACACCCCGCCTTTTAGTCTCTGACCGATCCCCTTTCGAGGACCGGTCAGAGAAGGTGCTTACTCCTGCGGCGGCACGGCGATCTTGTCGCTGCCGATTGTCACGATACGGAAGTCATCGCGACGGTTCTG
>DATCPC010000188.1:0-2763 GCA_036564355.1 Gemmatimonadaceae bacterium
GTGCACCGCGGTGGGCTCAGGCGCCAGCGTCCACGACGCAAGCGCGGCCGAGAGCGCGTGCGAGTCCGTGCGCTCCTGCACCGTCGCAGTGTCGCGCGGAGCGGCCGAGCGCGCGAGCATCCACGCCAGCATTGCGATGGCGCCCGCGCGCGCGGCGAGCTCGAATCGGTGGCGAAGGTCAGGCGGTAAGCGCATACACCACGATGTTCACCGCGAATTTCGTGTTGTCCACGGACTGAAAGCGCTTGCTGTCCGGATGATAGCCCCACTCCGAGCTGTAGTCCTTGCTGCTGTACAGGACGGCGATGCGCCCCTCGCGCATCACCGCGAACAGATTCTTGTGGACGAGATTGTCGCCCCATCCGTTGAGCTCGTGGCTCGTCGTCGGCGGCCCGTCGGGGAACTTGAAGAAGGCGGAGTAGAGCGGATGGTTGTTCGGCAGCAGCTTCGGCTCCCCGATGGTGCGCGTGATCTCCTCCGTCGCCGTCTTGTGGAACACTCCGTCGACATCGTGGTTGTGGTCGTCGACGAACAGCATCCCGCCCCTGTCGAGAAACTCGCGCAGCTGCCGGCGCTCGGCATCGCTGAAGCGCACGGGGAGATGGCCAGTGAGATAGACGAGCGGATACCGCAGCAGATCCGGCGACGCGAGCGCGACGATCGCGCCCGTGGGCGTGACCTCGATCTCGGTGTAGCGCGCGATCGTGTCGATGATGTTGGGCGGCACGAGTGGGGCCGAGTCCCAGTCGCCGGAGTCGTACTGCGCGGTGGCGAAGGTGAAGGTGCTCACGATGGCATCACCATGGGGGCGTCACCATGCGCCGCCCCACGCGGACTCGACGCGTGCGACGGTGGTGCCCGCGGCGATCCGTCGCGCGCGCACGAACGCGTCGGTGGCACTGCGGCCCGCTCGCAGCGAGTCGATCGCAGGCGCCAGCGCGGCGGCCAGCGCCGGCGCGGACTCCAGCGCATCGACGCGGAGGGCGAGCAGCGAGTCGATGGCCGCGGCGGGATTCGCGGCCAGAAGGTCCAGCGCGGCATCGAAGCGCTCCGCGCGCCGCTCGGCCGAGCTGTCGAGTGGTGCGCGCGGCGTTCGAGTCGATGATGCCGCATCGTCGTGCTTGCCGGCGAGGCGAACCTTGTTGATGTCGACGATCACAGTGGGCGCCTTGCCGCGCAGATACAGACGCTCGGCGTTGCGTGCGCGCTGGATGGCGGCGAGCGCGAGGCGCATTGGAGGGAGCGCGGTGCCGGGCTCGCCAACCTCGAGCGCGCGGCTCGCGTCCCACATCGCATTGTACGCCTCGAGCAGCGGACGGTTGACGGCGACGACCGGGGTCTCGTCGCCGCCGAAGTCGGTGGCACCGGCAGATGCCTGCGTCGCGGCGTTCGCGGCGGCCAGAAGCTGGTCCGGCGTCATGCGAGCGGGGCCGGCGTTGCTTCCGGCATCCTCGGTGCCCTGCGCGGCGCCGAGGCGCGCGAAGACGATCTCGCCGACGTGCTGGCGGAGACGCGCCTCGTCGCTGCCAATGGCCCGCGATTCCTTCACGACGTCTGCGCGCGCAAGTTTTGCGCGGCGCGCCTCGAGCTTCTCCGTGAGGATGATCAGCATGCGCTGGCTCAGCTGCGAGCTGTCGACGTCCGGCGGCGGCGCGCCCTCGATGGCGATCGAGTCGTACTCGCTCGCGCGCGGGATGCGAAGCGTGCGCGTCTCCGAGGCGCCGACGCCCGGGCCCGTGACGTTATTGCGGTCGCGCGCGACGGCGCGCACGTGCACCAGATCGCCGGGCTTGAGCTGCAGCGAATCGAGGTTGAGCGAACCGGAGAGCGTCGCCGCGCGCGCGTTGCCGGCGTCGACGCGGTGGACGACGCCGGAGCGGAAGGTGAACGTCTCGCCCTCGCCGGAGCTCACGATGTACTCGAACCATCCGGCATCGAGACCGTAGTCGTCGGTGGCGCTGGCGGCGAGTTGCAGGGCGCCCTTGGGAGTGCGCACGACGGTGTCGCGCGCGGGAGCGGAGAGCGTGACGACGGGGAGCGAATCGGCGTGTGGCGCGAGGATGACGGTGCGCGAATAGGTTCGATCGCGAAGCTCGAGCGCGGCGGGCTTCGCGGGCACCACGATGTCGAGGCGCCACTGATCCGCGGAGTCGCGCGGCTGCGCCGGCGCGCCGCCAATGGTCGCGGTGATGCCTGCCGCGGAGCCCCGGCCGCGGAGGATGACGTGGCCGCCGGCGAGCGCTTCGATTGATGATGGCTCATCGATTATGACGTGCTTCTCGCCGGTATAGCTCGGCGGAAGCACCTCTCCCGTCAACGGCGTAAGTCGATTCCGTAGTGGTGCGGAAAGAATCGGCGCGCGGAGGAGCGCGTCGCCCGCGCGCGGCTCGGAGATTCGCGCGCGGACACCGGCGGGAAGCGCGAACAACAGCGTCGCGGCAGCGGCGAGCACGAGCAGCGGTGGCACGAGGGCGTGGCTCAGGGCTCGGCGAATGGCCGAGTTCCACGATACAGCGGCGATCTCTCGCTCGAGCGTGGGACTCGAGTGCGGAGCGTCGAGCGCGCTCACGAGCGCGTATCGAAGCTCGGGCACGCGCTCCTCGAGCCAGAGCGCGACGAGGGCGAGCGAGCGCACGCGGCGGCCGCGCCAGAGCGCATACCCCGCGGCCGCGAGCGCGAGGAGGATCGCAGTCGGGAGCGCGAGCGCGCGCACGCTTCGCGGAGCGCCGACGAGCCAATCGAGAACACCGGCGGCCGCCAAAA
>DATCPC010000192.1:0-2517 GCA_036564355.1 Gemmatimonadaceae bacterium
TCATTATGACCGAGGCTATGGCGATGCCGGTTAGGGTGGTAACGCGGTACTTCATTGTTAGATCCTCCGTGGAGCGGTTCGTGGTGGGCTCCATCTATCAACGCGGAAAAGTGAAGAAGAACGGGCCAGTCACTGGGCGCCGGGTGGCGATTGCGAGTGTCCCGCGGAGCGCAATTGATGCTCCGCGGAGGAGCATCGCAGGGTTGCTGTCCCTGACCCTCGGGCGTATGCTAGACTCCGCATGCCACCTGTGGAGCAATCCCGCCGAGCCGCCGACGGCCGCGGTCCTGGGGCCCAGGCGAGCGCCGCCCAGCTCGAACGGTGGCCCCGCGTCAAAGCCCTGTTCCTGGAAGCGCTGGAGTACCCGGATTCGGAGCGAAGTGCTTTCATAGCACGGGCTTCCGAGGGCGATGCGGATTTGAGAGAGGACGTCGACTCGCTGTTGGCAAGCGAGAAGGCCGCAGCCAGTTTTTGCGAGAGTCCGGCGGCTGAGCTCCTCGGGACCGCCTTTTTGCCCAGACCCGAAACGGCCCCGCGGCTCCCCCCAGGGACTCGGCTTGGCGCGTACGAGATCACCGGGTTCATCGCTGCCGGCGGAATGGGCACGGTGTATCGCGCGCGGCATTCCCTGCTCGGCCGGGAGGTGGCCATCAAGACGATCGGGCAAGGGCTCGCGGATGACGCAGCCAGACGTCGTCTGATCCGCGAGGCGCACCACGCCTCCACTCTGACGCATCCGAACATCTGCGCGATTCACGACGTCGGTGAGTCGGACGGCGTGCCGTTCATCGTGATGACATACGTGAACGGGCGGACGTTGCGCGAAATGGTTGGCGAATCCGTACTTAGTATTCGGGACGCCCTCGAATACGTAGCTCAGATCGCGGGCGCCCTCGAGCACGCGCACGAGCGCGGAATCATCCATCGCGATCTGAAGAGCTCGAACGTCGTCATCGATGCCGAGGGCAAGGCAATCGTGCTCGATTTCGGGCTCGCACGACGTCTGCCGGACGACGCCAGCGTCCAGTCGCGGGAGCCGACGGTGACGCGCCCCGACGCGCTGGCCGGGACACTGAGCCACATGGCGCCGGAAGTCTTGCGCGGCGGGCGCGCTGACATCCGCAGCGACGTGTGGGCGCTCGGCGTGCTGTTGTACGAGTTGGTCACGGGCGAGCTGCCCTTCACGGGGCGAACGCCGTTCGAGACGAGCTCCTCGATCCTCGGCGAAGTGCCCAAGCCAATGAACCCTCGCGTGCCTCTCGCGTTGCGGCTCGTCATCGAGCGATGTTTGATCAAGGACCCCGCCGGCCGATATCAACGCGCGCAACAGGTGGCCGACGCGCTCGACGCGATCAAGCGGCGGCGCGCGTGGCCGGTCGTCGGACGGCTTCTCATTTCCGCCCGCCGGCGCACTCTGTACGCCGCCGCAGCCGCTGCGCTGCTCTTACCCGTGCTCGTGATCGCGGGCGGTCGCTTGCGCGCCGAGTTCGGCGCCACCTTCTCCAAGCGGATATCGACACTGGCGCTGCTGCCACTCGAGAATGCCACGGGTGATCCCGGCGCGGACTATTACGCCGAGGGTATCACGGATGCGCTCATCGCGCAGCTCGGAGCGGCGAGTGACGTACGTGTCTTCTCGCGCGCATCTACGACGCGCGCCGCGCGCACCGCAAAAACCGTCACCGATATCGGCGCCCAGCTCGGGGCGGACGTCATCGTCCAGGGGGCGCTGCGCCGCTCCTCCGAACAGATCACGATCGACGTGCGCCTCGTCCGGCCATCGGACGGAAGCGTGCTCTGGTCGGAGACCTACGAGCGCAACGCGAGAGAGGTGCTAGCGCTCGAGGCCGATGTCGTTCGCGGGCTCGCGGGCGCCATCCAGCTCACGCTGAAGCCGGCGGCGCGTGAGCGGCTCGCCACGATTCGCGCCGTCAGCCCCGACGTGTACGAGGCGTATCTCAAAGGACGATACGAGTGG
Source organism: Gemmatimonadaceae bacterium (assembly GCA_036564355.1). Classification (GTDB taxonomy): domain Bacteria; phylum Gemmatimonadota; class Gemmatimonadetes; order Gemmatimonadales; family Gemmatimonadaceae; genus FEN-1250. Next base: position 1,979 of record DATCPC010000192.1, read on the forward strand.
AACAAGCGGACGCCGAAGTCGCTCCAGCTCGCGATCGAGCATTTCACTCGCGCGGTGGAGCTGGACCCGACCTACGCGCCCGCGCACGCCGCGCTCGCAGACTGCTTCAACCAGCTCGGGACCGTGATGGTGGGGACCGGCTCTCCGCGGGAGTACCGACCTCGTGCCGCTGCCGAAGCCATCAAAGCCTTGCAGATAGATCCATATTCGGCCGAAGCGCGCGCGGCGCTCGGCTATGTGTGGCACTACGAATTGCGGTGGGCGGATGCCGAGAGGGAATTTCGACGTGCCATCGAGTTGAATCCGAGCTATTCGCTGGCGCGCATCTGGTACGCGAACCTGTTGATGTCCCGATTGCGGATGAAGGAAGCCGTCGAGCAGGTGACCGTTGCCCGCGACCTCGATCCTTTCTCGCTCATCGTCAATACCAACGTGGCCTGGATACTCGGTGGCGCCGGACGCCACGAAGATGCGATCGCGCAGCTGAAACGAACCCTCGCCCTTGATTCGACGTACGTTCAGGCGCGCTCGCGCCTCGC
>DATCPC010000205.1:0-21077 GCA_036564355.1 Gemmatimonadaceae bacterium
GTGGCGGGCGCGGTGCGCCGCCGGCGAGGCCAACGAGATCCATCGCGACCTTGATCCCCGGCGGTCCCAGCTCGGCCACGATCTCTCGCGCGATCGGGCGCACGCGCGCCTGAATCTCGCTCGCCGTCACGCCATCGCCCCGCGAGATGGCATCCATGAGATCGAAGATGAGTGGCGCGGCGAAGAGCGCGACCGCGAGCACGCCGCCCCGCGCGCCGTAGCCGATGGCGTCGAGGAGCGTGCCGCCGTGGCCCGTGAGCACCGTGAAGTGATCGCCCTGCGCATCGAGGTACGCGCGCAGCTGGGTCATGTCCCCGGTACTGTCCTTGATCCCCGCGATGTTCGGGTGATCGGCGAGCGCGTGCACGAGCTCCGAGCCGAGCTGAAGGTGCGTGTACTTCGGAATGTTGTAGAGCAATACCGGTACCGGACTCTCGTCGGCGACGCGAGAGAAGTGCGCCCAGAGCGCGTCCTCCGTCATCGATGCGCCGTAGTAGTGTGGCGGGACCACGAGCACCGCGTCTGCGCCGCGCTCCGCCGCATCCTGCGTGCGACGCACGCACTTGCGCGTCGATTCGGCGCCGGTGCCCGTGAAGAGCCAGCGGTCCGCGGGAACGAGCGGACGCGCGAGCTCGGTGAGGCGCAGGCGCTCGTCCTCGTCGAGCAGCGCCGCCTCGCCCGTCGAGCCGGCGACGAGCACGCCCGAGAGGCCGGCCGCCATGTGCGCCTTGATGTTCGCGCGGAAGGCGCCGCTCGCGAGATCTCCGTTTGTTTCGTCAAACGGCGTGACGACGGGGCCGAAAATCCCCGTCAGCGATTTCGTCATGGATGCGGTCAGGGGCTGTTCAGGTCGCGAAGATCACCGACGGTGGAATCGGTGGAGCCGCCGTCGAGAGAGATGGAGCGCGTCGTCTCCTCGAGCATCGACTCCGTCGCCTCATCGCGCACGGTGGGAGTGAAGTAGCTGCGAAAGACGGTATTGCCGCAGCGCGGGCATGGATCGCTCGCCGGCGGCTTCGTGGTGAAGAACAACTCATTGCCGCAGGTGATGCAGATCAGCGTGAGCATTCCCTCCGGCCCATCCGACTTCGCCATTGTGCTGCCCCCTGTAGTTTGGGCGACGTGAAGTGCAAGTCGATCGCCGCGGTGCATCGCGCGGCAATCGTCACCGAAGCCCCATCGTTTCGCGCACCGTGATCATCGTCCGCTCCGCAATCTCGCCACTTTTCGCCGCGCCCGCAGCGAGCGCGTCGGTAACGATTTCGGGATGCGCCTCCAGCTCGAGCGCGCGCTCGCGAATCGGGGTGAGCTCGCGCATTATCCCATCCAATAGAACCTTTTTGCAGTCGAGGCACCCCCACCCTGCGCTGCGGCACTGCGCGGCGACGTGCTCGACGGTCGCTTCGTCGTTGAATGCCCTGTGCAGGTTGTAGATGTTGCACACCTCTGGCGTGCCTGGATCCGTTCTTCGAACACGGGCGGGGTCCGTCATCGCGGGGCGCAGTTTCGCCCACACTTCCTCAGGCGTTTCCAGCAGCCCGATCGTGTTGCCGAGCGATTTCGACATTTTCGCCTGGCCATCGAGCCCCATGATGCGGCGCGTCGCCGTGAGTAGCGGCTTGGGCTCCGGAAAGAGATCGCTCTCGAACTTTGCGTTCCAGCGCCGCGCGACCTCGCGCGCGAGCTCGAGATGCTGCACCTGGTCCTCGCCAACGGGAACGAGATCCGCGCGATAGAGCAGGATGTCCGCCGCCTGCAGCACGGGATAGATCAGAATCCCCGCGTTGACGCTCTCCTGGCGCTGTGCCTTGTCCTTGTACTGCGTCTGGCGCTCGAGCTCACCGAGCGGCGTCACGGAGTTGAAGATCCAGGCGAGCTCCGTGTGTTCGGGCACCATCGACTGCACGAACAACGTAGATTTATTCGGATCGAGGCCGGCGGCGAAGAGCGACACCGCCATCTGGCGAGTGCGCCGGCGCAGATCGGCGGGCTCGTACGCGCCGGTGATCGCGTGATAGTCGACGATACAATAGATGCATTCGTACCTGCTCTGCAGCTCGACCCAGTTCTTGACGGCGCCGAGGTAGTTCCCGATGTGCAGCTCTCCCGAAGGTTGAATCCCGCTGAAGATTGTCGACATCCGACCAAGCTACGAGCGCGCAAATAGTGGTGCAAGACAGTTCCTCCGACGCAGCGGCGCTGCTCGCACACATCGAGGCCGCTGCGATCGCGGCGGCAGCTTTCATTCGCGCGCGGGCACTCGATCGTGCGAACATCGAGTGGCGAAGCAAGTCCGCAACCGATTTCGTGAGCGATGTCGACACGGGCGCCGAGCGGATCATCCGGGCCGCGTTGCAGGCTGCGTATCCGGAGGCGCTCATTCTGGGCGAGGAGCTCTCTCCCGATTCGCCGACGAGCGCACACGTGGCCTTCATCGTCGACCCGCTCGATGGGACGACGAACTTTCTGCACGGCTATCCCGAGTTCGCGGTGTCGATCGCGGCGGCCGTGCGCGGCGAGCTCGTTGCCGCCGTGATCATCGACGTGCCCGCGGGCGACCACTTCACCGCGACCCTCGGCGGCGGCGCGTTTCGGAATGGCGCGCTGATCACCGTATCGACGATCGACGATCCGTCGCGAGCGCTCATCGGCACCGGCTTCCCGTTCAAGAAGGTCGAGCCGCTCGAGCTGTATCTGCGGCACTTCGCGGCCGTCGCGCGGAAGACGGCGGGAATGCGCCGCGCGGGATCGGCGGCGCTCGATCTCGTGAGCGTTGCCTGCGGGCACTTCGACGCGTTCTGGGAGCTGTCGCTCGCGCCCTGGGATTTCGCCGCGGGCGTGCTCCTCGTGCGCGAAGCCGGCGGCGTGGTGACGACGGTGGGCGGCGGCGAGGTGCCGCTGACGCACAGCTCTCTTCTCGCGGGCAATCCGGACATGCACCGGTGGCTCGCACGCACTTTGGCCGACGCCACTCCGGCGGGCGCCACACTCTGACCCTCGTGCCATGACGCTCGTCGAATGCGTTCCGAATTTCAGCGAAGGCCGCCGACCGGAGATCATCCAGAAGATCCGTGACGCGATCGCCGCCGTCAGCGGCGTCGTCATGCTCGACGTGTCGTCCGACGAGTCGCACAACCGCACCGTGATCACCTTCGTCGCGCCGGTGGAGCGCGCGGTAGATGCCGCGTTCGCCGGAATCGCGACGGCGCGCGACAGCATCGACCTGACGATGCACAGCGGCGCGCATCCGCGCATGGGCGCGACCGACGTCGTGCCGTTCATCCCGCTCGAGGGCACGACGATGGAGCAGTGCGTCGCCCTCGCGCGCACGCTCGGCGAGCGCGTCGGCACGGAGCTCGGCATTCCCGTGTTCCTGTACGAGCGCGCGACGACGAGCCCCGTGCGCGAGAATCTCGCGGACATTCGCCGCGGCGAGTTCGAGAAGATCCGCGAGGAGATCGGTTCGTCGCCCGTGCGCACGCCGGACTTCGGACCCGCGAAGTCGCACCCGACCGCCGGCACGGTCGCGATCGGCGCGCGCCCGTTTCTCGTCGCCTACAATGTGTATCTGGGCGACGCGTCGAACCTCGGCGTGGCGAAGGAGGTCGCGAAGGCCGTGCGCGGATCGTCGGGCGGCCTCAGGAACGTCAAGGCGATGGGGATCGAGGTCGACGGGCAGGCGCAGGTGTCGATGAATCTCGTCGACATCGAGAAAACGCCGATGTTCCGCGCCTACGACATGGTGAAGATGGAGGCCGCCGCGCACGGCGTGGCGCCCACCTGGACGGAGCTCGTGGGACTCGTGCCCGAGCGCGCGATCATCGACGCCGCCGCGCGGTATCTGCAGCTGCGCAACTTCTCGACCCAGCAGCTGCTCGAGCACAAGGTGCGCGCAGCGGCGAGCGACGGGATCAGTCTGAGCGGCTTCCGCGCCGCCCTCGCCTCCTCGAACCCGGCACCCGGCGGCGGGAGCGCGTCCGCGCACGCGGGCTCGATCGCGGCGGCGCTCGTGCAGATGGTGGCCGGGCTGACCGTGGGCCGGAAGAAGTACGCGGATGTCGAGGTGGTATTCAAGGACATCGCGCAGCAGGCCGCTTCCCTCGGCCAGCGGCTCGCGGAGCTGGTCGATCTCGACGCGCAGTCGTACCAGGCGGTGTCGACGGCCTACAAGCTCCCGAAGGCGACGCCCGAACAGGAGACGATGCGCAAGGCGGCGATCACCGCCGCGCTCATCGGCGCGAGTGAGGTCCCGCTCGAAACGGCGCGCGCGTGCGCGGTGGTCGCGTCGCTCGCGGAGATCGCCGCGATGCAGGGCAACTCAAACGCGCGTGCGGACGCCGGCGTGGCGGCGCTGCTGGCGGAGGCGGGATGTCGCGGCGCGGCGTTCAACGTGAAGGTGAACGTGGATGCGCTCGACGACTCGGCGGCTGCGCACGGATTGCTGGAGGCGGCGGAGACGTTCGTGCGCGCGGCGAGCGACGCGGCGAAGCGCGCGGCGGAGCTGGTGCAGCGCGGGTAGGCACGTTCGCGTCACCGGCTCACGGTTGCCAGTGTCCTCCGCTGCAAGCAGATTCGCGATGTGAGCGCATCTCTCGATTTCGACGCACGACTCCGACTGGCGGTTTTCGACCACGTCGAGCAGCTGCGACGCGCAGCTGGCGGACTCGTGTCGGCTCGCGACCTCAACGTCAACATCGAGTTTGAGGGGCGACAGATTCCAATTTGGAATCAACAGCGCGGCATCTATCGGCCTGCGGTTCTTGGCCCGTCGGGCGCCGCTCTCACGATCGTTACGACGGCGCCGAGGCCGGGAAAGCCGGCGCCTTACGATGATCATATCGGAGAGGACGATGACTGGATCGCCTATCGTTATCGGGGCACCGATCCGTCGACGTTCGACAACATGGCACTTCGGCGAGCGGGAGAACTACAGCGCCCGCTGCTCTATCTCGTCGGCATCAGGCCGGGCATCTACGACCCGCTTTTCCCCGCGTATATCGTAGCGGACGACCCGTCGACGCTCACCGCTCACGTCTCGATCGGCGCTCCCCTCACCGTACACGAGCCGCGTGACGTCGCCGAATCGGTGTTCGCGCTCGAGCGTCGCTATCACACCGTTGCGGTCAAACAGCGGTTGCATCAGCGAAAGTTCCGGGAGCTCGTGCTGAATGCATATAAGGAGCGCTGCGCGATGTGCAGCCTTGGTCACACCTCTCTCCTCGACGCTGCGCACATTCTCGAAGACCGAGACGAGCGCGGTCGACCCGAAGTGCCCAACGGCGTAGCGCTATGCAAGATTCACCATTCGGCGTACGACGCAAATATCCTCGGCATCTCTCCCGACTATCTGGTGCATGTCAGAGAAGCCGTGCTTGCCGAGCACGATGGGCCAATGCTCCGCTACGGCCTCCAGGCGCTGCAACATCAGCGCATTCAGCTGCCGCGCGCAGTGGAGCTCCGACCCCGGCTCGATTATCTCGCGGACCGCTTCGAGCGTTTTCGCGCGGCCTGATCGTCGCTGCTCATTCCGCCCAACTGACGCTAATCGGCGACCCAAGCCCGCCGGTCCTGCAACGCCCTGAGTAGCGTCAGCGCAGCGCCGAGCGCGAGCAGATCCCCGGCTGAGCCGATTTCGCGCGCTTTCCCGCCTACAGAGTAATCACTCGCGCGGAGATCGATCGAATGTGAAGCCGCCAACGCTTCACCTTCGCCATCGCCTTCGCTCGCCCTCCACGGACAATACGGGAAATCAAACATGGTAGACGTCATCTTATCGATACGCACGGCACTCGCATGCAGCCTGATGTTCTGCATAGTGGCGCTCGGAGTGAACGAATCCGGACTACTGAGTCCGCGGGACAAGGATCTGGCAGCGCTCCGGCGAGCCGTGGCGGGATTCCACGATTTGAGCGCCGCGCAGGCGTCCGGCTACTCCACAGCTGTTGGGGATCCGACGGACGGACACACCTGCCTCTCCGGTCCGGACGGAGGGATGGGGGTGCACTATCTGAACACCGCGCTCGTCGATGATACGGTCATCGTCACGAAGCCGGAGATCATGATCTACGAGCCACGGAAGGACGGCTCCATGGAGTTCGTCGGAGTCGAGTACATCATCCCGTACAGCATTCATGGCGCGGATCAACCCGCACCCGTTCTGTTCGGCGAAACGTTCATGAAGATCGACCACTTCAAGTTGTGGGGGCTGCACGCGTGGGTTGGAAAAAAGAATTCGAGCGGAACCTTCGCGATGTATAACCCCGACGTATCGTGCCAATTCGCGCATTCATGAGCGGCGCGTGACAGAAGAAGCGGAATTGCCGGACCGGCATCGCGCCAAGTGAGGCGTTTAGCAAGGACAGTGCGGCGCGGACCATTGCAGATCCGCGCCGCGTTCGCAGAGGTCCCGACGTGTGATCAGGCTACGGCTTGGCGGGTGTGGTGGAATGATTCGTTGTGTCCTTCTTCGCCGGTGTCGCCGCCGCAACCGTTCTGACTGTCGTCACCGTCCTGTCCGTCGCCGCGGCCGACGTGACCGCTTGGGTCTTGGTCGCCGTTGGCGATGCGCCTGGCAGGGTCTTGGTGGTGCCGGTCGCGGCAGATGTCCCGGCGGCAGGCGTTGCCGCCACAACCGGTGTTGCCTTCACTGAAGTCGGGCTTGGACGGGTGGTCGTGGCTGTCGGATTTTTCGACGCGATGGCGCCGGCGGCAGTCGCAGTCGCGGCCACAGGACCGGGCGACGTCGCCATCACCGGTTGCGCGGCCGTCCCGGTGGGCGCGGATTGCGCCACTGCGGCTGGCGTAGCCGACGCGCACGGATCAGCGCTCTGCGCACCCGAAGGCGGCTGCGCCTTCTTGTGCTTAAAGAGGGACGTAATGCCGGAAACCGTGGAGGTTGCCGTGGCGATTGTCGAGGTGGCCTGGCCGGCTGTGTTCTGAACGACGCCTGATCCGGTGGCGCCGGCGACCGCCATTGCGGTGCCTGCGGCGCCTTGACTGTTGCAAGGCAATGCACCCGGCACAGCGCCGGCTGCGAGCGCCGCCCCGCTGGAGATCCCGTTGGTCAGCCCCTCGAAGTGCAGCGGAAACTCCCCGCCCAGCGAGTGTTGGTTGCCCTCATACGAATTGATCTCGTCGACGGTCAGGTCCAGCATGAAGGTGAAACCGTAGATCTGCTGGCCCGGGTACCACGCCAACTCGAACTGGGCGTCGCCAATGCCACCGGCGGGCAGCGTGAACTTCGGATCGAAGCTGTTGCCGGATACCTGTCCCATTCCGCGCACGCCGTTTCCACCGTACACACTGTAGCGGTTTCCCTTTTCGTCCACGGCCGTGCCGGAACCCTGTACGTAGCCCAGCACGAGCGGGTTCGCCGTCTTGTTTCGGAAGCGGACGACCACGTCGAGCATCTTGTACCCTCGCAGGTCGCTGGTGCGGAAGTTGGTGATCATCGCCGCGAAGTCATTGGACTCGGCGCAATTCGACGTCTTGCCGCACACGGCAGGGGGCGGTGGCGCGGCGGGGGCGCTCGCCGCGACGGCTCCGGCCTGCGCCCCAATTATGGGCACCAGTACGATTTGCCCCGCAGTGAGCCCGGCGGCGGCGACAGCCCACCGCATGCATCGACTGACTCGCATGTTCCACTCTCCTTGGCATCGGTTGACGGCTCAATCCGATTATCTATTGCGCAGAAATCGGTCGAAACCCGTCAAGCGGCGATCACGTTCGGCGTGGCTAGGCCGAGGCTCCGCACAGCGGAGAGCGAGTTTGTCGTTGGGTGACATGCACTTGACGTGACACCGCGTGGCAGCTGCTGCCTACGATGCGATCTGTTGGATCAGTTCGAAGGCGCGCTCTTCATCTCCGTCGGTGTGGTGACAACCTCGAAGGTCGGCGCATCTGGCTTGGTGCGTGGCGTGCGATGGACGTTGCGAGCGATCGTGGCGAGTACCGCCCTAATTCACCGCGTACGCCGTCAGCACCCTGGGCCCCGCATCCGTAATCGCCACCGTGTGCTCGAAGTGCGCCGCCCGCGATCCGTCCGCCGTCACCACCGTCCACCGGTCCGGCATCGTCCGCGTCTTCGGCGTCCCGACGCTCACCATCGGCTCGATCGCGATCGTCAGCCCCGGCGTCAGCTTCATCAGCCGCTTCGGCTTGCCGTAGTTCGGCACCTGCGGCTCCTCGTGGAACTCGGTGCCGATGCCATGCCCCACGAGATCGCGCACCACGCTGAATCCCGCGCCCTCGGCCACCGCCTGCACCGCCGCACCGATGTCGCCGATGTGATTCCCGATCACCGCCGCCGCGATCCCGGCCGCGAGCGCCTGCTCCGTCACCGCGAGCAGCTGCCGCGACGTCGCATCCACCTCGCCGATCGCGACCGTGGTCGCCGAGTCGGTGAAGTAGCCCTTGTAGCCCACGCCGATGTCGAGCGAGAGCACGTCGCCGTCGCGCAGCACGCGCTTCTTCGACGGAATCCCGTGCACGATCTCCTGGTTGATCGAGGTGCACACCGATCCCGGAAATCCGTAGAGGCCCTTGAACGCCGGGGTCGCGCCGTCGTGGCTCCGGATGAATGTCTCCGCCATCTCGTCGAGATCGAGCGTCGACACGCCGGCTCTCGCCTGCGCGCGCAAATGCGAGACGGTCGCGCCCAGAATGCGACCGCCCTCCGCCATGATCTCGATCTCCCGCGGCGACTTCAGCGCAATCATTGCTCGAGTGCCTTCTTCACGATTTTGGTAATCTCATCGATGTCACCCAGTGCATTCACGCGTACCACACGCGGACCGTTGTGCTCCCGCGCTCGCGCATCGTCGGACGCCCGCGCGCGCTTCTCGTACCATGCGATGACCGGCTCCGTCTGCTCGCGATACGCCTTCATGCGCGCGCGGATGGCCTCGGGCTCGTCGTCCTTTCGGCGAACGAGCTTGCCACCGCACTTGTCACACGCCGTGCCGGGCTCGCGCCCCGTGTAGGGGGTCTGGCAGCCCTCGCACGTCGTGCGGGCGCTGAGCCGGCGCACCAGCTCATCCTCGCCCACCTCGAAGAGTAGCACGGCGTCCACCTGGCGCCCAAGCTCTCCCAGCACGCGCGCGAGCCCCTCGGCCTGCGGCACGGTGCGCACGACGCCATCGAGCACCACGCCTTTGGCCTTCCCGGGCTCGGCCAGCGCTTCCTTCATGATCCCGAGGATCACGGCATCGGGAACGAGGTCGCCGCGCTCCATGGCCGCCTTCGCGCACAACCCGAGCTCCGTCTTCGCGGCTACCGCGGCGCGCAGCACGTCGCCGGTCGCCAGCTTGGGAATGCCGAGGCGGCTCGCGATCCGCTCGCCCTGCGTGCCCTTGCCGGCGCCGGGCGGTCCGAGCAGGACGATATTCATGACGCGTCATTCATGGTGCGAGCCCTCTTGGCGTGAGTGTCCGACGGCAACGCGTTGAGGTGCTCGCCGGCTTACGCGCGGTCGCGGAACCTCACGCGGGCACCCTTCTTCATGAATCCGTCGTACTTGCGGATCAGCAGCTGCTGTTGCACGACCTGAACCGTGTCGAGCCCCACGCCAACGACGATCAAGAGCGATGTTCCGCCAAATCGGAACGGCACGTTGATCATGTCGGAGATCAGGATCGGCAGGAGCGCGATGACCGTCAGAAAGAGCGCGCCCGGCAGCGTGATGCGCGTGACCACCCGGTCGATGTACTCGGCCGTCCGCGCGCCCGGCTTCACGCCCGGAATGAATCCGCCCTGCTTCTTCAGATTCTCCGCGATATCGATCGGATTGAAGATGATCGACGTGTAGAAGTACGTGAAGAACAGGATCAGCACGGCCGACAGCAGATAGTACCAGCCGGTGCCAGGCTGCACGTACTCCGCGATCTCCTGCATCCGCGCGGACTTGCTGAACTGCGCGAGCGTGCCGGGCACGACGATCACCGTCTGCGCGAAGATGATCGGCATGACGTTCGCCGCGTTCATCCGCAGCGGGATGAAGTTCTTCGCGCTCTCGCGCTGGCGCCCGCGCGCCATCGTCCGCTGCGGGATCTGGATCGGCACGCGGCGCGCCGCGACCGTGATCGCGACGGTTCCCGCCACCACCAATACCATGATGACGCCGAGCAGCAGCAGCTTCGGCAGCGCCGTCGTTCCCGTTTGTACGTAGGCGAACGTCTGGCCGATGCCGGGCCAGATTCGCTCCACGATCGAGAAGAAGATCAGGAGCGACGCGCCGTTGCCGACGCCGCGCTCGGTGATCTGCTCACCCAGCCACATGACGAACATCGCGCCCGTGGTGAGGAAGAGAGCCATCTGGATGCGGAACGCGAAGCCCGGATTGGTCACCGCGCCCTGCAGCGACTCCGTGAACAGCGCGTACCCCCACGCCTGCAGCACCGCGATCGCCACCGTGAGGTAGCGCGTGTACTGCGTGATCTTGTTTCGCCCCTCTTCCTCGCGCTGCATCTTCTCGAACGACGGCACCACCGCCGCCATGATCTGGAAGACGATGCTGGCCGAGATGTACGGCACGATGCCCAGCGCGAACACCGTTGCGCGAGAGAGACCGCCGCCGGTGAACAGATCGTAGAGGCCCGCGAGCCCGCCCGCCTTCTGGTTCTGGAAGAAGTCGATCAGCGCGCGAACATCGATGCCGGGCGCCGTGATGTGCGCGCCGAGCCGATACACCACGAGCGCCAGAAGCGTGAAGCCGATCTTGGACTTCAGCTCCGGCGTCTGGAAGAGATTCTTTACCGCTTCAGCTGGATTCGATTGTGCCATTTTACTCTTCGACACGGCCTCCCGCCGCGACGATCGAATCGCGCACGGACGCGCTCACCTTGATGCCGCGCACCGTTACCGCGCGCGTCAGCTCGCCGCTGTTCAACACCTTGGCCGGTCCCTTGTTTTTGCGGATCAGCCCGGCCTGCGCGAGCGACTCGGTTGTCACCTCACCATCGAGATCATTCAATGCATCAAGGCGCACGATCTGATTCTCCACCCGGAACGGGTTTGTGAATCCGCGCTTCGGAAGCCGGCGCGTGAGGGGCATCTGTCCGCCCTCGAAGTGCGGCTTGCCGCCGCCTGGGCCGTGGTGCCCCGCGCGCGCCTTCGATCCCTTGTGTCCCTTGCCGGACGTCTTGCCCGTGCCCGACCCCGGTCCGCGCCCGAGGCGCTTGCGGTTGCGGTGCGAATCGGGAGCCGCCTCGAGATTGTGCAGGCCGAGCTTCTCGACCGGCTTTTCTTCTTTCGTCGCCATGAGTTACTCCTTCACCGGCGTCACCTTGACCAGGTGCCGCACGCGCTTGATCGCTCCGCGAAGCGAGGGGGAATCGGGCTTCACCACGACGTCCTGGTGATGGCGCAGCCCGATCGCTCGGAGCGTCGCTCTCATCCGGGTCGTGTGGCCAATGCCGCTCCGCACCTGCTCGATCCGAACGTCGCCCTTCGTGAGCGTGTTCGCTTCAGTCGTCGCCGGGCCTCGGCCCGGATGCCATACGAATGTCCGTGGCATTACACCATCTCCTTCGATTTCGCGCGCGACTTGTACTGCAGGCTCGAGACCTCGATGTCACGCTCGCGCGCGATCTGCTCGACGGTCGTGAGGTGATGCAGTCCATCCAGCGTCGCACGCACCATGTTGTGCGGATTGGTCGAGCCGAGGCTCTTCGTCAGGATGTCGCCGACACCCGCGCACTCGAGCACCGCGCGAACCGCGGCGCCCGCGATCACACCGGCTCCCGGCGCGGCAGGCTTCATCAGCACGCGACCGGCGCCATGCTCGCCGATGATCTCGTGCGGAATCGTGCTCCCCGTGAGCGGGATGCTCGACATGTTGCGACGCGCGGCGTCGACGGCCTTGCGCACCGCCTCCGACACTTCGTTCGCCTTGCCCGTGGCCACGCCAACCTTGCCGCGTCCATCGCCCACTGCGACGAGTGCATTGAAGCTGAAGCGGCGTCCGCCCTTCACGACCTTCGCGACGCGGTTGATCGAGATCACGTTCTCGAGGAGATCACCACCCTCGCGATCGCCGCCGCGACCGCCGCCATCGCGGCCGCGTCCGCGCTCGCCGCCCGGACCACCACGACCGCCGCCGGGACCGCCGCGACCTGCGCCGCCGCCCGGGCCGCCACGATTGCCACCGGGGCCGCCACGTCCCGCGCCGCCGCCTGGGCCGCCGCGTCCGCGCGCGCCGCCCGGACCACCGCGTCCCGCGCCGCCGCCCGGTCCACCACGTCCGCCACCCGGGCCGCCGCGACCCGCGCCGCCGCCGCCACCTGGTGCGCGATCTCCCGAAGGAGCAGGCGCGTCGCCCGCCGAACCAATCACTGGACTCTCAGCCATAGTTAAAACTCCAATCCGCCCTCGCGGGCACCGTCGGCCACCGCTTTCACGCGACCGTGATACTGGTAGCCGGCGCGATCGAAGACGACGCGGGTGATTCCCGCTGCCTTCGCCCGCTCCGCCAACGCCTTGCCCACCGCGGTCGCGCGCTCCGCCTTCTTCCCCTCGCCCATCGTCAAATCCGACACGGTGAGGATGGTGCGGTTCGCGCGATCGTCCACGATCTGGGCGTAGATGTGCTTCAGCGAGCGCTTCACGACGAGGCGCGGACGCTCTTCCGTTCCTTCGACCTTTTTGCGCACGCGCAAATGCCGGCGAAAGCGCTTCTCGGCGCGCGTCTTCGGCTTATGAATCGCTTTCATTTACTTGCCCCCCGCCTTGCCGGCCTTGCGACGAACCTGCTCGCCGACGTACTTGATGCCCTTCCCCTTGTATGGCTCCGGCGGACGGAAGCTGCGAATCTCCGCAGCGACCTGGCCGACCATCTCCTTGTTCGCGCCCTCGATGGTGACCTGCGTCGGCTGCGGAGCCGTCAGCTTGATCCCCGCGGGTGCGCGGTATTCGATCGGATGCGAGAAGCCGAGCGCGAGCTGCAGCCCGTACGGCCGCGTCTCCGCCTTGTAGCCGACGCCGATGATCTCGAGCTGCTTCGAGAACCCCGCCGTCACGCCCTCGACCATGTTGGCGACGAGCGTGCGCGTCAGGCCGTGCAGCGCCTTATGCTCGTTCTCCTCACTCGGCCGTTGAATGATGACTTCGTTGTCTACCATCGACACGAGCATGGCTCCGGGGAGCGAGCGACTCAGCTCACCCTTCGGCCCCTTCACCGTGATCTTCGATCCGTCGAGCGTCACTGTGACACCCTTTGGAATCGTCACCGGCTTCTTCCCAATTCGCGACATCTGTCGGGCGCTCCTTTACCAGACGAGAGCGAGAAGCTCACCGCCGGTGCGCGCCTGCCGCGCCTGCCGATCGGTCATGAGCCCTTGCGACGTGCTGAGAATCGCCATGCCGAGTCCGTTGCGCACGCGCGGGATCTCGGAGACGCCGACGTACTTCCGGAGTCCCGGAGTGGAGACGCGACGGATCTCGCGGATCACGGGCTGCTCGCCGGCGTAGCGCAGATACAGGCGCAGCACCTTCCAGCCCTCCGCGGTCTCCACCGTCTTCACGTCCCGGATGTAGTTGTTCTCCAGGAGGATTCGGGCGATCTCGACTTTCACTTTCGACGTCGGAATGTCCACGCGACGGTGCTTCGATCCGCAGGCATTGCGGATTCGCGTCAACATGTCGGCGATCGGATCGGTCATGCTCATCGGTGATTCCTGTCTCCCATCGTATCCGCTACAAACGGACGTGTGGGACGGTAAAGGTTACCAGCTCGCCTTACGCACGCCCGGGATGAACCCGTTCAGCGATAGGTCTCGGAAGCAAATGCGGCACAAGCCGAACTTGCGCAGGAAGGCGCGCGAGCGGCCGCAGCGCTGACAGCGGTTGTGCTGCCGCACCGCGAACTTCGGCTTCCGCTTGCTCTTCTCGATCATGGCTTTACGGGCCATTGCTCAGTCTCTCGAAAAAGGAAGACACGATCCGTGAGCAGTACTCACGAGACCATCTCATGGGGAAGTGGTACGATCGGCTTGTCGTCCCCGCGGAACGGCATGCCGAGCTCGCGCAGGAGCGCGAACGCCACATCGTCACGGTTGGTGCTGGTGACGAAGGTCAGATCCAGGCCGTGCACCTGGTCGACTTGGTCGTAATTGATCTCCGGGAAGATCACCTGCTCCTTGAGGCCCAGCGAATAGTTGCCACGTCCGTCGAACGAGCGCGTGCCCAGCCCGCGGAAGTCGCGGATGCGCGGGATCGTGACCGCGATGAAGCGATCGAGGAACTCCCACATCCGTGCGCCGCGCAGCGTGACGCTCGCGCCGATCTCCTGCCCCTGCCGCAATCCGAAGTTCGAGATGGACTTCTTCGCGCGTGTGCGCACCGGGCGCTGGCCCGCGATGAGCTCGAGCTCCGCGACGATGCCGTCGAGGATCTTCGGCTGCTTCACCGCTTCGCCCGCGCCGACGTTCAGCACGATCTTCGTGAGCTTCGGGATCTCGTGTCTGTTCGTCAGCCCGAACTGCTTCTGCAGCCTGGGCCGAATGGTCTCGTCGTAGTACGTCTTGAGGCGCGGCGCGACGACCGGCAGTCCGACGCCCGTGTGCTCCTTCGGCGCCTCCTGCTGCTTGTCACCGCCCTTCTTCCTCGAGCCGCCCTCCTTCTTTACCTTTTCCTTGGTCGCCATTGCTCAATCTCCTCAGCGCTCTGGAACGATCTTGGGGATCGGCTCCCCGCTCTTCGCGCTGACGCGCTCCTTCGTTCCATCCTCATCGATCCGCGCACGCGTGCGCGTCGGCTCGCCCGTTCCCGGATCCAGCAGCATCACGTTGGAGTGATGAATCGCCGCGGGAAAATCGATGATCCCGCTCTGCTCATCGGCCGTGCGCGCCTTCCGGTGCTTCTTCACCATCGCCACGCCCTCGACGACGATGCGGCCCGTCTTCGTGTGCACGCGGATGATCTTCCCTTCCTTGCCCTTGTCGTTGCCGCGCATCACGCGCACGGTGTCGCCCTTGACCACCGGCATCTTCACGCGCTCGGCGTTCATCGCATGACGGCGCGCGTTCTTCGAGCGCGCGCGCTTCGTTTCGCGGTACTTCAGATCGCGCATTTTATAGAACCTCCGGCGCAAGCGACACGATCTTCATGAACTTCTTCTCGCGCAGCTCGCGCGCGACGGGTCCGAAGATGCGCGTGGCGCGCGGCTCTCCCGCTTCGTTGATGATCACGACGGCGTTCTCGTCGAACCGGATGTAGCTGCCATCCTTGCGTCGGGTTTCCTTGACGGTGCGCACGACCACCGCGCGCGCGACGTCCGACTTCTTCACCGTGCCGTTCGGGAGGGCGTCCTTCACGGCCACGATCACCGTATCGCCCAGCCCCGCGTAGCGGCGCCTGGTGCCGCCGAGCACGCGGATCACGAGCGCACGCTTGGCGCCCGAATTATCCGCGACCTTGACGACAGATTCCTGTTGGATCATTGATGATCTCCGTTAACGCGCGCGTTCGACGATCTCGACCACACGCCACCGCTTGTCCTTCGACAGCGGCCGGGTCTCCATGATGCGCACGCGATCCCCGGTCTTCGCCGAGTTGTCTTCGCTGTGCGCCTTCAAACGCCTGGTGCGCGTGACCATCTTGCCATAAAGCGGGTGCGGAAAGCGACGCTCGATCGCCACCACCACCGTCTTTTCCATCTTGTCGCTCACGACGATGCCGAGTCGCGTTTTACGCGCCCCACGCTTTGCCGCGGCTCCCGTGCTCACTGACTGTGCCATGTCGCCTCTCACTCTCTGTTAGCGCGCCGCGCGTGGTGGTGTCGCGGCCAGTTGCCGCTGACGAAGAATCGTCTTCAACCGTGCGACATCCTTGCGGAGTGCGCGCAGGCGGAGCGGATCCTCCAGCGTCTGCGTCGCCCCGCGGATCCGGAGGCGAAAGCGCTCCTCCGCCAGCTCCGCGATCCTGGTGTCGATCTCCTCGTCGGTCAGCTCCCGAATCTCTTCAGCTCGCATCGGTGTGCGCCTCCTCGCGCGCAACGAATTTCGATTTCACTCCGAGCTTCGCTGCCGCGAGTCCCATCGCGCGCTCCGCCGTCTTCCGGTCGATTCCTTCCAGCTCGAACATGACGCGCCCCGGCTTGACCACCGCCACCCAGCTCTCGGGCGATCCCTTTCCCTTTCCCATTCGCGTTTCCGCAGGCTTCTTCGTGACCGGCTTGTCGGGGAAGATGCGAATCCACACCTTGCCGCCGCGCTTGATGTGACGCGTGAGCGCCACTCGAGCCGCCTCGATCTGCCGGTTGGTCACCCACCCCGGCTCCAGCGCCTGCAACCCGAACTGTCCGAACGCCACCGTGGCTCCGCGCGTCGCGATGCCTCTGGTGCGCCCCTTGAACATCTTCCGAAACTTGACGCGCTTTGGACTCAGCATTTCCCGATCTCCTTAGGCGCCGGTCGAGTACGTGCTGCCGCGACGGCTCGTGGTGTCCTCGCCGCGGAAGATCCACACCTTTACGCCGATCGTGCCGAACGTCGTCTTCGCCGTGCTCGTGGCGTAGTCGATCTTCGCCCGCAGCGTATGCAGCGGCACCCGGCCTTCGTGATAGCCTTCGACGCGCGCGATCTCCGCGCCGCCAAGCCGGCCGCCGCACTTGATCTTGATCCCCTGTGCGCCCGTGCGCATCGCGCTCTGCACCGCGCGCTTCATCGCGCGACGGAACGAGATCCGCTGCGCGAGCTGGTGCGCGATGTTGTCCGCCACGAGCTGCGAGTCGAGCTCCGGGTGCTTGATCTCCTCCACGTTGATCCCGACTTCCTTGCCCGTGAGCTGCGCCAGCTCATCGCGCAGCTTGTCGACCTCCGCGCCCTTCTTCCCGATCACGACGCCCGGACGCCCCGTGTGGACGGTCACGACGACCTTCCCCGGCTTGCGCTCGATCGTGAGATCGGAGATCGCCGCGTGCCCGAGGCGCGCGTGCAGATACTTGCGGAGCAGCTCGTCTTCCTTGAGCAGCGCCGGAAAGTCGCGGTTGGCGTACCACTTCGAGCGATGCTCGCGTGTGATCCCCAGCCGGAAGCCGATCGGATTCGTTTTCTGTCCCATTAGCGTCCTTCCTTCTCGGCAACCACGATTTCGACGTGGCTCGTCCGCTTGAAGATTGGCGTTCCGCGTCCCATCGCAGCCGGCATGAAGCGCTTGAGCTTCGGCCCTTCGTTGATGATCGCGAGCTTGATGTAGAGACGGTCCGGATCCAGCGATTCATTCGCCTCGCGCGCCTTGAACTCCGCATTCGCTACCGCGGACTTCAGGGTCTTCGCGATCTGTTTCGCCGCATGCTTCTTCGAGAACGCCAGCAGCGCCAGCGCCTCGTTGACGTACTTGCCGCGAACCTGGTCGATCACCAGCCGCATCTTGTACGGCGACTGACGCGTGGTACGCTGGAATGCGCGCACATCAGCCATGGCTACCTGCCTCCCTTTGATCCGCCGCCGCCCGCCGAGGGCGCCGGTGAAGCCTTCTTGTCCGCCGCCTTGTTCCCCGTGTGTCCACGGAAGAGCCGCGTCGGTGAGAACTCGCCGAGCTTGTGCCCGACCATGTTCTCGGTGACGTAGACGGGGATGAACTTGTTGCCGTTGTGCACCGCGAAGGTGTGCCCGACGAACTCCGGCGTCACCGTGCTCGCGCGCGACCACGTCTTCATCACCCGCTTCTCATTCCGATCGTTCATCGCGCGCACCTTCTTCTGCAGTGCCTCGAGGACGTACGGACCTTTTTTTACGCTTCTCGCCATGTTGAGCTCTCGAAAGGACTGAAGACAGTCTTACTGGGTCGCTTTGCCGCGCTTGCGGCCGCGAACGATCAGCCGCTGCGACGACTTCTTCTTGTTGCGCGTCTTGACGCCTTCCTTCTTGCCCCACGGGCTCACCACGTTGCGTCCGCCGCGTGTGCGTCCGCCGTGCGGGTGATCCACCGGGTTCATGACCTCGCCGCGCACCTTCGGACGGCGTCCCTTCCACCGCGTCTTGCCCGCCTTTCCAGCCGACAGCAGCTCGTGCTCGGAGTTCCCGACCTCGCCGATCGTCGCCAGGCAGTTGCCGTGCACCATCCGCATCTCGCTCGAGCCCAGGCGCAGCGTGACGTACTCGCCTTCCTTCGCGACGACGTTCGCCGACATGCCGGCCGAGCGCGCCATCTGTCCGCCCTTCCCGATCTTGAGCTCGATGTTGTGCACGTCCGTACCGAGCGGGATCTCGCGCAGCGGGAGCGCGTTGCCGAGCCGGATGTCCGAGCCCTTCCCTGACACGATCGAGTCGCCCACGGCGAGCCCCTTCGGGTGCAGGATGTAGCGCTTCTCGCCATCCACATACTCGACCAACGCGATGCGCGCCGAGCGGTTCGGATCGTACTCGATCTCACGCACGGTGCCGACGATCGCGAACTTGTCGCGCTTGAAGTCGATCACGCGATACATGCGCTTGTGCCCGCCGCCGCGGCGGCGCATCGAGATGTGGCCGTGGTTGTCACGCCCGCCCGACTTCTTGATCGGCTCGAGCAGCGACTTCTCGGGCGTCGACCGCGTGATCTCGCTGAAATCCGAGACCGTGCGGAATCGCGTGCCCTGCGTGACCGGCTTGAATTGACGAATGCCCATGACTCGCTCAGCCCTCGAAGATGTCGATCGTGTCGATCGTTTCGCCCTCACGGAGCGTCACGACTGCCTTTTTCCAGTGCGCCTTGCGACCGGCCGACTTCCCCATGCGCTTCGCCTTGCCGCGCTGGTTCGACGTCCACACACCCGTCACGTGCACGGCGAAGAGCTGCTCCACCGCGCGCCGAATGTCGGGCTTCGTGGCATCACGATGCACCTGGAACGTGTACTCGCCGCGCTCCTGGTACGCCGCCGAGCTCTGCTCGGTGACGATCGGGCGCACGATGGTTTCGTATAAAGTCGGCATCGTTTACTTCCCCTTCTTCTTCGGCTTGGCCGCGGGCTTCTTCTTGGCGGCAGCCTTGGTGGCGGGCTTCTTCTTCGCAGCGTCCTTCTTCGCGGCCTTCGCGGCCTTCTTCTTCGCGGGAGCCTTCTCGGCCTTCTTCGGGGCTGCCTTTTTCGCGGCGGCCTTCTTCTTCGCGGGCTCGCGCCTGGTCGGGGCCTCGCGCTTCGGTGCCTTCGCGCGCGGCGTCGGCTCCGTGTCGGCGATCGGCTCGAGCGTCTGCCCGATCGCACTGCCTTCGATCAGCACCACATCCGACCAGAGGATGTGATAGGCCGAGACGTCGGAGTACGGGAGCACGTGCACAGTCGGCAGGTTGCGGCCGGAGAGATGCAGATTCGACTTGATGCCGTCGGTGAGAATCAGAACCTTCTGATCGGCGACTCCGAGCCGCTCGACGAATGCGGCGAGACGCGAGGTCTTGGGCGCATCGTAGTTGAAGGCGTCGATGAGGATGACGGAGCCTTCGCGGGCACGCGCGTTGAACGCGCTCCTGCGCGCGAGCGCGCGAACCTGCTTCGGTACGAACTGCGCATAGCTGCGCGGGATCGGACCGAACACCGTACCACCACCAACCCAGTTCGGGGCACGAATGGATCCCTGACGCGCGCGTCCGGTTCCCTTTTGTTTCCACGGCTTCTGGTTGCCGCCGATCACCTTGCCGCGCGTCTTCGTGGCCGCGTTGCCCTGGCGCTGGTTGGCGAGAAACGCCTTCACCGCCTGGTGCAGCACCGGCTTGTTCACGACGCCATCGAACATGTCCACGGGCAGCGCCACGCGCTCGCGCGCGGTGCCGTTGCCCGTGTACGCGGCGGCGTCGAAGCTATTGGTCGTCTCGGCCATGACCTAACCCTGCTTCCGTACGAGGAGAATACCGTTCGTCGGACCGGCGACCGCGCCGCGCACGTAGATCAGGTTGCGCTCGACGTCGATCTTCTCGATCCGGAGATTCGTCTGTGTGTGCCGCTCGGCGCCGTAGTGACCGGGCATCTTCTTGCCCTTGATGACGCGCGACGGATCGGTGCCGGGTCCGATGGAGCCAGGCCGGCGATGCTTCGTGTTGCCGTGCGTGTTCGGTCCGCCGGCGAAGCCCCAGCGCTTCACCACGCCCTGGAAGCCGCGGCCCTTCGTGGTGCCCGTGACCTTCACGCGCTCGCCGACCTTGAAGATCTCGACGGTGATGGTCTGCCCGATCGCGAGCTTGGGCGCCTTGTAGTCGAGCGCCTGCGTGTCGTCGAGACGGAAGCTGCGGAGCGTAGCCGGCGGCGCATCGAGCCCTGCCTTCTTCGCGTGACCGACTTCGGCCTTCGTCGCGCGACGGCCGCGCGGCGTGCGCTCCTTCCCCTTCGACACGCGGCGCAGGCGCTGCGTGCCGTGACCGAGCTGCACCGACGCGAAGCCGGCCTTGCTGGTCTCGGTGATCTGAACCACGGGATTCGGCTCGGCCACGATCACCGTGCACGGAATCTGTTGTCCGATCTCATTGAATATCTGGGTCATCCCCATCTTCGTGCCGATAATGCCGATCATGATTCCTCTCTAGAGTCACTGGCGAATCGCCGAAGCGATCCGTGCGCCAGTTGGACTATGCCGCCCCCGCCAATGCAGGGCGCGGAAACTACTCGACCTTGATCTCGACGTCGACGCCGGCCGGCAGATCGAGCTTCGTGAGCGCGTCCACCGTTTGCGCGCGCGAATCGAGAATGTCGATCACACGCTTGTGCGTCTTCAGCTCGAACTGCTCGCGCGACTTCTTGTCGACGTGGGGCGAACGGAGCACCGTCCACCGCTGCGTTTTCGTGGGCAGCGGAATCGGGCCCGACACCTGCGCGCCCGTCTTCTCGGCCGTGCGAACGATGTCTGCGGACGCCTGATCGATCACCGCGTGATCGAACGCCTTGAGTCGAATTCGAATTCTTCCAGCCATGAGCGATACCGTTGACAAGAAAGACAGTTGCGAACCGGAGAGCGCCGGACGGCGCCCTCCGCGAGCTACTACTTGACGATCTTGGTGACGACGCCGGCGCCGACGGTGCGGCCCCCTTCGCGGATCGCGAAGCGCAGCCCCTCGTCCATCGCAATCGGCGTGATCAGCTCGATCTCCATCTGGATGTTGTCCCCCGGCATCACCAT
>DATCPC010000211.1:0-23703 GCA_036564355.1 Gemmatimonadaceae bacterium
GATCGTGTCGGCGCAGCAGCTGGATGCCGCGCAGGCGACCGCCGCGAGTGCCGCCGCGGATGTGGAGGCGCTGCAGCGGCAGGCCGCGGCCGCCGGCGGCGCTGTGCAGAACGCGCAGGCCGGCGTGCGCCTCGCGCAGGCGAAGCTGCAGGCGGAGCAGGCGGCGCTCGACAACGCGAAGCTGCAGCTCAGCTACACCGACGTCACCGCCCCCGAAACGGGAACGATCTCGAAGAAGCAGGTCGAGATCGGCCAGCTCGTGCAGCCAGGACAGACGATGATGTCGATTGTCGCCGACACGGGCACGTGGGTCACGGCGAACTTCAAGGAGACGCAACTCAACAAGATGGTCGTCGGGCAGCCGGTCTCGTTCGAAGTGGATGCCTACCCGGGGTGCGAGGCCGAGGGGAAGATCCAGAGTTTGAGCGGCGCGACCGGCGCCAGGTTCGCGCTGTTGCCACCGGACAATGCGACCGGCAACTTCACGAAGGTGGTGCAGCGCCTTCCGGTGCGCATCGCCGTCACGAAGGGATGCGGATCGAACCGCCCGCTTCGCCCCGGCATGTCCGTCGTCGCCCACGTCGATACCAAGAAGGAGTGAGACGATCTCCGTGAGCTCCGACGCCCCGCTGCCATCGCGCGAAGACGCGCTCGCGCTGGTGCGCGAGTATACCGCGAGCGAATCGCTTCGCGCGCACATGCTGTCGGTGGAGGCGGCGATGCGGGCGTACGCGGTGAAGTTCGGGGAAGATCCCGAGCGGTGGGGGCTCACCGGGCTGGTGCACGACTTCGACTACGAGCGCTTTCCGAACAACGCGCACTCCCCCACCGAAGAGCATCCGGCGGAGGGCGTGCGCGTGCTTCGCGCGCGCGGCTATCCGGAGGATGTGCTGCAGGCGATTCTGGGCCATGCGACCTACTGCGCGGTTCCGCGCGAGACGAAGATGGCGCACACGCTGTTCGCGGTGGACGAGCTCACGGGGCTGGTCACTGCGTCCGCGCTCGTCCGGCCGTCGCGCAGCGTGCTCGATCTGGATGGTCGATCGGTACGGAAGAAGATGAAGGACAAGGGGTTTGCCCGCGGCGTCAACCGCGAGGACGTGGTACAGGGCGCGGCCGAGCTCGGGGTGGATCTCGACGAGCACATCCAGTTCGTGATCGACGCCATGCGGCCGGTGGCCGATTCCCTGGGCCTTAGGGGCACAGCTGCCGCCGGGTGAGCCCGGCCGGCCAACGCTGTGCAGTTGCGGCGCGTTATGATGGAGACGCCACGATCATCCGACATGACCGCAGTTCCGCTTCACATCCCGAATCACCCCATTTCCGCCCCGCAGGCTGAGTCGACCCAGCCGGACGCGGAGCGCGAGCTGGTTCGCGAGGCCCAGTCGGGCAGCGAGCCGGCGTTCGCGATGCTCGTGCACACGCACATGCGTCGGGCGTACGCGGTGGCGCGGGCCATCTGCGCCACGCACGAGGACGCGGAGGATGCGGTGCAGGATGGCTTTCTGCACGCGTACAAGGCGCTGGAGCGTTTTCGGCCCGAGCAGGCGTTCGCCGCCTGGTTGAACCGGATCGTCGCGAACGCGGCGCTGGACATCGGTCGTCGAAGGAAGGTACGGGATGCCGAATCGCTGCCGGAGACGCTATCCGTGCCGCACTTCGACCCATCCGAGCGTTCGGAGCTGCGCGGGCGCCTTGGATTGGCGCTGGGTGTGCTGCCCGCGCGCCAGCGTTCCGTACTGGTATTGCACGACGTCGAGGGCTACACGCACGGCGAGATTGGAAGGATGTTGGGTATTCCCGAAGGGACGGCACGATCGGACCTTCACCATGCGCGCGCATCACTCCGCGAGCGACTGCGCGATCTCTGGAGTCAGCGATGAGGATGGAACCGCGTATCGGCCCGGAAGGACGGGACGACGAATTGACCCGCGCCCTGCGCGGTTTGCAGGCGCCACCTGGAGGCGAGGCATTCTGGGAGGGGCTGGAGCGCCGCATCCTTGCCCGCGTCGCCATCTCGGATGACGACATGTGGTGGCGCCAGCTGGCGCGCTGGCGCCGCGGGCTGGCGGTTGCCGGCGCCGCGGCGATCGTCATCGCCGCAGTGGTCGCGCGCCACTCGAATCACCTGCGCTCGATCGCGGCGTACCAGGAGATTGAGTCCAGCCGAGTCGTTCCGGTGCAGGTGGCGAGCGAGACCGAGCGCGAGGCCTCGCGTGACGTCACGCTGCGCTACGTGATGGGTCCATGAGCGGGAGTTGGCGATGAGAAAATCGAAATCGCTTGCGCTGGGCTTCTTGCTCGGCACACTGGTGGCTGGAGGGGCGCTCGGCTTTTCGCTCGATCGTGTGCTGACGCGGCCTGCGTGCGATGCGAACACAGACCGGCAGGCCGTGCGCGCCTACATGGCCTCGAAGCTGCAGCTGAGCCCCTTACAGCGCGCGCAGGTGGATAGCCTGCTCGACATTCGGCATCGTGAGCTCAGCAAGATCGTCGCGCCCGTCCGCCCGCAGCTCGATTCCGTGCGCGAGGCGACCCGCGTGCAGATCAAACGCCTGCTCGATCCCGGCCAGCAGCAGCGGTTCCAGGACTGGGTGGACGAATCGAAAAAGGAAGAGGCCAAGCAGCAGTAACCTCCGCGACACAATTGATGGTTCGGAGCTGCTAATGCGAAGTGAAAAGCCGGCCCCGGGCAATCGCCCGGGGCCGGCTTCATCATCGTGCGGCTGCGTCTACTACTTCTTCGCGCCGTCGTCCGTGTAATCGGTGTTGTTTCGCTTCAGCTTGTCGTCGATCTTCTGCTCGGCCTTGCCGAAATTTTTCTGGATATTCCCCTCGGCCTGCTGCGCGCGGCCCTTAATGTGCTCGCTCTCGTTGTCGACCGCGTCGCCAATATCACCGCGGACCTTGCCAACGGTTTCCTTCACGCTGCCCTTGATCTCGTTGGCCAGCCCCTTGTCGTTCATGTTGTTGTTCTTGTCCATGCTGCACCTCATGCGGTAAGACGTTTACGTCCGGCTCGCCAGCCTGCCGGCGGGCCGTTGCGTGATCCAGAGGCAAGCCACATGCCTCACGTTGTGCGCCTGCGGACGCGCATAACCATCGCGCGGACAGCGGCCCAGTCAGCCGGCCAGGCCTCGCCAAGAATGCCGCCGGGCCGCAACTTTCGAATGCCGCTTTTATCGTCTGCTAGACTTCAGCGGGCGAACGAACCGCGCCCCGAATCCCCCCAACGCTCCTCATGCCTCGATTGTCGTACCTCGGTAGCGCACATGTGAAGGCCACGACGATCGGATTCGCGCTCCTGCTCACCGCGGCATGCGCCACGGCCGGCGGCGCCTCGGGCAGAAATCCGGGACGAGCGGACGACTTCGCACAGCAGATAGTGCTCAAGCGATTCACCGATATCGATTTTCAGCTCCAGCTCGCCGGCGAGATGATCGTGCGGAAAGTGCAGTACGCCGGCGCCGACGACATGATCATCCCCGCGTATCTCTTCATGCCGCGGGACACGGCGCGCCGACATGCGACGATCGTCATGGTCCACGAGGACCTGCACGGCGATTTCAAGACGCTCTACGTGCCGGAGCTTCGCGCTCTCGTGGAGCGCGGGTACATCGTGATTGCACCGGAGTATCGGGGAAGCACGGGCTACGGACGCGAGCACTACCAAGCGATCGATTACGGAGGAGAGGAAGTCGAGGACGTGATTCAGGCTCATGATTTTCTGGAAGCGCTGGTGCCATCGGCGGACCTCGGCCGCCTCGGCATCATGGGCTGGAGCCACGGCGGCTTCATCACGCTGCACGCGATCTTCCGTCGCCCCGAGCTGTTCAAGGCCGCTGTGGCGATCGTTCCGGTGGCGGACCTGCCAACGCGCATGCAAACCCATTCAGCCGATTACCGGCGCCTCTTCGCGACGCAGAAGGCGTACGGGGGCACCTTCGAGCAGAATCCCAAGCCGTATCTCGAGCGATCCCCGATCACGCACGCGCGCGAGCTGAAGGTGCCACTGCTCGTGCACGCCGCGGACAACGACAGCGACGTCTTCATCCCCGAGAACCGGCATCTGCGCGACTCGATGGTGGTCGCGGGCAAGGACACCGCAGGACTCTACACCTATCGGGAGTGGCACAATCCCCCCGGTGGGCATCAGTTTTCTCGGGTGGATACCAAACAGGCGCACGAGAGTTGGATGGAAACCCTGGCGTTTCTCGACTCACGGTTGCACCCGGAGCGCTAAATCCTTCCCTCTCGTAGCTCCGCGCCCTTCTCGCGCGCCCGCCCCACGTGACCGTCAGCTTCCCAGCCGCCCGCGAGAGGCCGACCGTCGAGGCGAATCCGTCGGGAAAGCGCCTCGCCGTGCTCTCACTCACGGCGCTTGGCGTCGTCTACGGCGACATCGGTACGAGCCCGCTCTACGCGATGAAGGAGTGCTTCCGCGTGACTCCCGGCGGCTCGGCGGGGTCGAGCGTGCTTCCGACGCCCGAGAACGTGTTCGGCGTGCTGTCGCTCATCGTGTGGGCGCTCACGATGGTCGTCACGGTCAAGTACATCTTCTTCATCATGCGGGCGGACAACGACGGGGAGGGCGGAATTCTCGCGCTTCTCGCGCTCATCCAGCAGCGGCTCCATAAGGACCACGACGAGGTCCGGCTGATGGTGCTCGGCGCCCTCGGAATCTTTGGCGCCGCGCTGCTCTATGGCGACGGCGTCATCACGCCCGCCATCTCCGTCCTTGGCGCGGTCGAGGGCATCGATGTGGCCACGCCGGCGCTCCGGCATCTCGTCGTGCCGATCAGCGTCCTGGTGCTCTTCGCCCTGTTTCTCGTGCAGCGCGGAGGAACGACGAGGATCGGTCGGGTGTTCGGCCCCGTGATGCTCCTCTGGTTCGGGAGCATCGCGCTCTTCGGGCTGATGGAGATCGCGAAGGAGCCGTCCATCCTGGCGGCCGTGAATCCGTACTACGCGGTGCAGTTCTTCGTCAATCACGGCTGGCGCGGCATCTTCATCCTCGGCTCCGTCGTTCTGGCGGTCACGGGTGCGGAAGCGCTGTACGCGGACATGGGACACTTCGGGCGGCTTCCCATTCGGCTCGCGTGGGCGGTATACGTCTTCCCGTCGCTGCTGCTCAACTATTTCGGACAGGGGGCGCTGCTGCTGCGCGACCCGACGGCATCGCTCAATCCGTTCTACCGCCTCATTCCGACCAGCGTCATCTTCCCGATGCTGGTGCTGGCGACCACCGCGGCGGTGATTGCCTCGCAGGCGCTCATCTCCGGCGCCTTCTCGCTCACGCACCAGGCGATTCAGCTCGGCTACTCGCCGAGGCTGACGGTGACGCACACGTCGAAGCTCGAGGCCGGGCAGATTTTCATTCCGCAGGTGAACCGCGCGCTCATGGTCGGCAGCATCGCGCTCGTGCTTTACTTCCGGTCGTCGAGCGCTCTCGCCTCGGCATACGGCATCGCCGTCACCGGCACGATGGTCATCACCACGATTCTGTTCACGCAGATTGCGCGCAGGCACTGGGGATGGTCGCGCCTCAAGGCCATCGCGTTCCTGGCGGCCTTTCTCACGATCGATGGCGCGTTCCTCTTCGCGAACGTGATCAAGATCGAATCGGGCGGATGGTTCCCGCTGGTCGCCGCGCTGGCCGTCTATGTCATGATGACCACGTGGAATCACGGACGACGCGCGCTGCACACGCTTCTGCGTGAGGGGAGCCTGCCGATCGGGCTTTTCCTCGACGACGTGAAGCGCCGCCAGCCTCCGCGCGTCCCGGGTACGGCGGTTTTCATGACGAGCGACGAGAGCGGTGCGCCGGTCGTGCTGCTGCATCATCTCAAGCACAACAAGGTGCTCCACGATCAGGTGATCCTGCTCTCGGTAGTCACCGACGACGTGCCCGAGGTCGCGGCCGGAGAGCGCGTGAACGTCGAGCCGCTGGGCGAGGGGTTCTACCGCGTCATCGCGCGCTACGGCTTCATGCAGCAGCCAAACGTGCCGTCGATCTTCCCCCAGTGCGCCCCGCTCGGCGTCAAGCTGCGCCCCAATGACACCTCGTACTTTCTGGGGCGCGAGCAGCTCATCCCGACGGGGCGTTCGCAGATGTCGCGCTGGCGCAAGAAGCTGTTCGTCATCATGTCGCGAAACGCGCAGTCGGCGACGCAGTTCTTTGGACTCCCGCCCAACCGGGTAGTCGAGCTCGGAGCGCAGATCGAATTCTGATGCGGACGAGCGTTCTCACTTGGGGAGCGATCCTTCTTTCCGCTGTTCCGTCCATCGCGCATTCCCAAAATACCGATAGCGCGGCTGCACCGGCGGATCCGCATGCCGCGCAACCGGAGCGCCCGACCGTCGCGACGCACGCGGGTACCGTGGCGCCCGGGTGGGTGGAGATCGAAGCCGGCGTGGAGCGCGATCATCTCGACGGCGCGCACGTGGCGCTCACACCGACGGTGCTCAAGTTTGGAGTCGCTCCGCGCGTGCAGATCGAGCTCATTGGCTCATTCCAGCATCTCTCCGGAACGCTTCCGGACTATTCCGGAATCGGCGACATCGGCGCGGCGCTCAAGTGGCGCGCGCTCGAGCACGCACCGGTGCTCGGCGACTTCTCGCTCCAGCCCTCGCTCAAGCTCCCCACCGGATCCTCGGTGCACGGCACGGGCACGGGAACCACCGATATCGGACTGCTTTTGATCTCGAGCCACGACTGGGGCGGCTACGCGCTCGACATCAACGCGGGCTACACGCGCCGGAGCGGCGATGCCGGCAGGGCGCCGAAGGACGCCACGCTGTGGACGGTCTCGAGCGGCGGACCTGTCTACCGGAAATTGGGCTGGGTGGCGGAGTTCTATGGCTTCCCGCGAACCACAGGGCCTGCGGGTGAGGCGGGCATTGTCGCCTTTCTCACGGGCCCCACCGTGGAGATCGAGAAGTGGCTGGTGCTCGATGCGGGCGCGATCTTTCCGCTCGCGGGAGCGCAGCCGCACGCGCTGTACGCGGGCCTTACCTGGAACTTCGGGAAGTTGTAGCGGCGCGCCGGGCCGGCGGGGGAATCCGCGAGCGCCACGTCGGCCGCTCCATCTCTTTGTAAATTTCCATTCGCGTCTTCATCTCCGTCGACGCCGCCCGCACGCCGCAGCAGCCCCCTTTCCTGCATCAATTCAATCAGCATGGCCACGACCAACATCGGCACGAGCGCGCCCGACCTCGACACCTTCGAGCATCACTGGCAGGACGAGGCGGACGCCGCGTTTCTCTACCGCATCCTCGCCAAGGCCGAGGCGGATGAGGCGAAGAGCGACATCTATCGGCGTCTCGCGGTGGTCGAGGACCGGCATCTCGAGATCTGGGGAAAGCTGCTCACCGATGGCGGGCGTCCGCCGAGGCCATTTCGCCCAAGCGGCCGTGCGCGCCTGTTCGCGATCCTCGGAAAGTGGTTCGGACCCAAGCTTCTGCTCCCGATGTTGCTGGCGGAGGAGGGGCGCGAGGTGCGCGGATATCTCACGATGCATCGCGCGACGCCCGAGGGTGTCGCCGGACGCGGCGAGGCGCTGCTCCTCGCGCGCGAGTCGGCAGAGCATGCGAGTACCCTCGGCGAGA
This sequence comes from Gemmatimonadaceae bacterium, assembly GCA_036564355.1. Taxonomy (GTDB): domain Bacteria; phylum Gemmatimonadota; class Gemmatimonadetes; order Gemmatimonadales; family Gemmatimonadaceae; genus FEN-1250. The sequence continues at coordinate 7,609 of DATCPC010000211.1, forward strand.
TTTCCGGCAAGGGCATCGAGCCGTGGCATCGGACGGAGAGCGGCGGCTTCCTGCGCAACGTCGTCTACGGCTTCAACGACGGGCTGACGGCGAATTTCGGGCTCGTCGCAGGCATGATCGGAGCAAGCGCGGTCGCCGCGCATCAGACCATCGTGCTCGCGGGTGTCGCGGGGCTGATCGCCGACGCGCTGTCGATGGGCTCGAGCGGCTATCTCGCTGCCAAGAGCGAGCAGGAGGTGTACGAGAACGAGATCGCGATGGAGCGCACCGAGATCGAGCTGATGCCCGAGGTGGAGCGCGACGAGCTCGCCCTCATCTACGAGGCGAAGGGGATGCACCGCGACGCGGCGCACGCACTCGCGAGCGAGGTCATGGCCGATCCGCAGCGCATGCTCGAGGAGCAGGTGCAGGAGGAGCTCAAGATCGGCGACACGCACACCTCGCCGCTTCGCGAGGCGTGGCTCACCGGCCTCGCGACGGCGGTGGGCGCGCTGATCCCGGTCTTTCCGTTCTTCTTTCTCAGCGGCACGTCGGCGATGGTCACGTCGTTCACGCTGGCGATGGCGTCGCATTTCATGGTCGGTGCGGCGCGCTCGGTGTTCACGGGACGCGGCGTCTTCCGGTCGGGGCTGGACATGTTCGTCGTCGGACTCGGTGTCGCAGTGATCGGGTATTACGTGGGCTCGTGGGTGGCGACTCTGCTGTAAGGCCGTTCCAGGTGCTACGTTCTCCGACCCCGTCGCGCGTCTCGAACCCACGCCCTCCATGAACCGGATCGCCCGCAACGTCTCACTCGCTGCGCTCTCGCTCGCGACCGCGTGCGCGAAGCCGGCTGCTCCCCCACCCGTCGAGACGGCTGCGAAGGGAGTGCTCATCGTCGACGCGCGCGTGATCGATGGCACGGGAGCACCGGGCCGCGTGGCGAGCGTGCGCCTGATCGGCGACCGCATCGCGGACGTTGGCGATCTGCGTCAGCGCCCCGGCGAGACGATCGTCTCGGGCAGGGGGCTCGTGCTCGCTCCGGGATTCATCGACACCCACAGCCACGCGGATGGCGCGCTGTTCGAGCATCGCGATGCGCTGGCGGATGTGAGCCAGGGAATCACCACCGTCGTCGTGGGGCAGGACGGCGGATCCCCGTATCCTCTCGCGGAATTCTTCGCCCATGCGCAGCGGGAGCCGTCTGCGCTCAACGTTGCATCCTACGTCGGACACGGCACGGTTCGCGACATCGTGCTCGGCAAGGACTTCAAGCGCGTGGCGACGCCGGCCGAGGTGCTGAAGATGCAGGAGCTCGTGGCGCAGGAGATGCGCGCCGGCGCGCTCGGTCTTTCAAGCGGGCTCGAATACGATCCGGGCATCTACTCGGATCCGAGCGAAGTGCTCGCGCTCGCAAAGACCGCGGGATCGATGGGCGGGCGGTACATCAGCCATATCCGGAGCGAGGATCGCGCATTCTGGCCCGCGCTCGATGAGCTCATCACCATCGGGCGCGAGAATCACATGCCCGTACAGGTGTCGCACATCAAGCTCGCGATGAAGGCGTCGTGGGGAATGGGCGACAGCCTCGTCCACGTGCTCGAGCGCGCGCGTGCGAGCGGCGTGCAGGTGACCGCGGACATCTATCCGTATGCCTACTGGCATTCGGGGATGTCGGTGCTCTTCCCCAAGCGCGACTTCGACAATCGGGCATCGGCCGCGTTCGCGCTCGATCAGGTGGCGCCGGCCGAGGGGATCATCGTGGCGAACTATGGCCCGAATGCAGCGTACTCGGGGAAGACCGTGAGCGAGCTCGCGAAGATGATGCGCGTGGACGATACCACGGCGCTCATCTCGTTGCTGCGAGACTCGGAGGCGGCGGCAGCGAAGGGCGACACGGCGCACGAGGCGAACGACGTCATCGCGACCAGCATGGACGAGCGCGACATCACGAAGCTGCTCGCGTGGATGTGGGCGAACTTCTGCACCGATGGCGAGCTCGATGGCACGCATCCGCGCGGTTACGGCACCTTCCCGCGCATTCTCGGACGCTACGTGCGCGACCAGCGCATCATGACGCTCGAGGAAGCCATTCGAAAGGCGACATCGCTCGCGGCGGCGAACGTCGGGATCGCCGACCGCGGTCGGATCACCGTGGGCAGCTACGCGGACCTCGTCCTCTTCGATCCGGAGACGATCATCGACCGTGCGACGCCTGCCGAGCCGCATCTGACGAGCACGGGAGTTCGCCGCGTGTGGGTGAATGGCGCAACGGTGTACGAGAGCGAGCACACCACGGACGCGCGTCCGGGGCGCGTGCTCAAACGGGTGGTGGTGGCGGGGAAGTAAGCGCGGACTTTTGGCGTCTTTTCAGCAGCCCTGGCATGCAGAGCAAGGCAGGCACCCGTCGGAGTCGCCAGCCAGAAGAACTACGTCTCGATATACGGTTTGCGAAAGCAGGTCGTCGAGACGGGTGCCAAGCTCGATGGCGCAAAGGTCGGCAAAGGGTGCATCAATTTTACGAAACCCGAGCAGATCGATTTGAAGCTCATCGAAAAGCTCCTCGTCGCCAAGCGTAACGCCGAGTAAGTCTCGGCCCGAACGCTAGACCACGATGTTGAGCAGCCGGCCGGGCACGAAGATGATCTTCCTGGGCGCGCCGGTGAGAAAGCGCGCGATCCCCGCATCGGCCTGCGCGAGCGACATCGCGGCCTCCTGTGTGATGTCTCGCGCGGCGTGAATTTTTCCGCGCACCTTGCCGTTCACCTGCACGACGAGCTCGATCTCGTCGACCGTCGCCAGCGTGGGATCGTACTCGGGCCAGCGTGACTCGAACACGCCGCGAGTATGGCCGAAGAGCTCCCACAGCTCCTCGGCGATGTGCGGCGCGAACGGCGCGACGAGCTGCACCAGCGGCTCGACCTCGGCGCGATGCGCCTCGCGCTCCGACGCGCGGAGCACGTTCATGTACTCCATCATCGCGGCGATGGCGGTATTGTAGCTCAGCCGCGCCGTGTCCTCGCCGACCTTGCGGATGGTCTGGTGCAGCTTGCGCATCACGCCCAGGTCAGGCGCGCCCGTGGTGCGCGCGTCGTGCGCCGATTTCCACAGTCGGTCGAGGAAGCGCCGTACGCCGGAGATGCCCGCGTCGCGGAAGTCGCCACCCTCCTCGAACGGGCCGAGGAACATGAGGTATGTGCGGAATGTGTCCGCGCCCCATCGCTCGATGAACTCATCGGGGTTCACGACGTTTCCCTTCGACTTCGACATCTTCGCACCATCGCGGATGATCAGCCCGTGCGCGCGGAAGCGAGTGTACGGCTCCTCGAAGCTCAGGTGCCCCATGTCATGGAGCACCATCGTGATGAACCGCGAGTACAGCAGATGCAGCACCGCGTGCTCGTTTCCGCCGATGTACGAGTGCACCGGCAGCCACTTCCTCGTGAGTGCCCGGTCGAATGGCACATCATCGAGGTCTGCGCTGGGATAGCGCAGGAAATACCAGGCGCTGTCGAGGAAGGTGTCCGACACGTCGGTCTCACGGCGCGCGAGCCTGCCGCACTTCGGGCACGGTACGCGGTACCACTCCTCGTGGCGCGCGAGCGGAGAGATCCCCGTGTCATCGGGGCGGAAGTCCTCGATCTCCGGCAGAATCACCGGCAGCTGGTCTTCGGGTACGGGCTGCGCGCCGCACTCGTCGCAGTAGATGATCGGGATTGGAGGGCCCCAGTACCGTTGCCGCGAGATCGTCCAGTCGTGGAGCCGGAAGTTCACTACTGGCCTGGCCGCCGCGAGCCCGACCAGCCACTCCGTCATCCGTGGCTTCGCCTCGTCCGCCGGCACACCGTCGAACATCCCCGAGTTCATTAGCCGTCCCGCACCCGCGTACGCCTCGGCCAGCGGCGCGCTGGCATCCACGTCGTCCGGCGCAACGACGCGGACGATCGGGAGCCCGTACGCCTGCGCGAACGCGAAATCGCGCTCGTCGTGGCCCGGCACGGCCATGATCGCGCCGGTGCCGTACTCCATGAGCACGTAGTCGGCGACCCAGATCGGGATGCGCTCGCCCGTGGCCGGATTCGTCGCGTACGAGCCGGTGAAGGCGCCGGTCTTCTCCCCGCTCTCACCCATCTTGCGCGAGACGACGTCCTGCTTCGCCGTGCGTGCGCGATACGCTTCGATCTCAACGCGCTGAGCGGCGGTAGTGAGAGCGGCGACCTGCGGATGCTCGGGTGCGAGCACGAGGTAGGTCGCGCCGAAGATCGTGTCGGGACGCGTGGTGAACACCATGATCGGTGGTGCATCGATCTCCGCGATGGCGAACGAGATCTCCGCGCCTTCGGAGCGGCCGATCCAGTTGCGCTGGGCGCTCTTGGTGGATTCGGACCAGTCGATCCATTCGAGGTTGTGGAGCAGCCGCTCGGCGTAGTCGGTGATGTGAAAGAACCACTGCTCGAGCAGCCGCTGCTCGACGCGCGCGCCGCAGCGCTCACATAGCCCGTTCTCGACCTGCTCGTTCGCGAGCACCGTCTTGTCGTTGGGGCACCAGTTCACCGCCGCCTTCTTCTTGTAGGCCAGCCCCTGCTTGAACAGCTGGAGGAAGATCCACTGCGTCCACTTGTAGTAACGGGGGTCGGTGGTCGACAGCTCGTGCGTCCAGTCGACCATGAGCCCGATGCGGCGCAGCTGGCGGCGGAAGTTCTCGATGTTCTGAGGAATCAGCCGCATCGGGTGCCCGCCGACCTTCAGGGCGTAGTTTTCGGAGTGGATGCCGAAGGCGTCGAATCCCATCGGCTCGAACACACTGTTCCCCTGCAGCCGCTGAAATCGTCCATGGATGTCAGCGCCCGTGAACGCAAAGACGTTGCCGACGTGCAGCCCTTCGGCGGACGGGTACGGAAACATCATCAGCTGGTAGAACGGGGATGTCGCCGCCCTCAGGTTGGGCTCGTTCGTGCGACGCTCCTGCCAGCGGCGCTGCCACTTGAGCTCGAGTGCGGACGGATCGTAGATGGGTCCCTCATCGGGAACCGGATGCGAAATGGACACAGTGTTGTTGAATTGGATGCGCGCTCCCCACGGGAAGCGGCGGGGCAGTGATGAAATCTAGCGTTCCACACATGCCGGACAAGCACGCGAGGGCGAAGCGCCATGCACCGTGGCGCGTCGCGCTTGCGGCGAGCGCGCCCGTGCTCATTGCGATCGCGCTCATCGCGTGGGCGGGCGGCCGCTGGCTCGATGCGGCGTTGTACGAGCTTCCTGCGCGGCACGCGGCCGCGCTCCGCGACGTGACCATCGCCGCCGCCGGCCTCGCCGCGATGGTCGTGCTCACGCTGCTCGTCGTCGCCGAATCGGTGGCGAGGCAGGCCGGCGCTCCGGTGTCGCGGCTCGCGCACGCGGCCGAGCGCGTTGCCGCCGGTGACCTCACCGTCGGCTTCGAGCCGGCGCCCGGCAGCGAGCAGGTGCGTCGCCTGCACCGCGCTCTCGACGAGATGATCGGTGCGCTGCGCCGCCTGGTCCACGCGATGCGCGCGGCCTCCGACGAGACGGCGACGATGTCCGCGCAGATCACCGCCGGCACCAAGCAAATGTCCGCCACGGCATCCGAGTTCGCGCGCACGGCGGGCGAGCTGAGTGAGGAGGCGTCGCGGATGTCGTCGGCGATCACGCTCACCGCTGCCGACTCGGACAAGCTGATGCTCGTCTCTGCCCGGCTCGACGCGGGCGCGCGGGACGGCGTCGTGCGCAACGACTCGCTGGCGGCGCTCGCGCGCCACAGCCGCGCGAGGCTCGATGAGAGCGCGAGCGCGGTGGCCACCCTCGCCGCCGTCGCGGAATCCAGCGCGACTTCCGCGGAGGCCGTGAGCCACGCCGCGCACGAGATCGGCTCGTTCGTCACGCTCGTGCGCCGCATCGCCCGCCGCGCCAAGCTGCTCTCCCTAAACGCCTCGATGGAGGCGGCGCGCGCCGGCGAGCACGGACAGGGCTTCGGCGTCGTCGCCTCGGAGCTCCGCTCGCTCGCTGGCACCGCGGCGGAGGCGGCCGAGCGCACGGAGGCGGCGGTGAAACTCGTGCTAGAGCGCGTGCAGCAGGCGCGACAGAGCAGCCGAGAAACCGTGACGACGCTCGGTGTCGTGCAGCATGCGCAGCGAGAGGCGCACGGCAGCTTCGGCGGAATCGAGCGCGCGCTCGATGAGAGCGAAGTCTGGCTGCGCGCGATCAGCGATGCCGCAACGGAGTCCGGGGCGCTCCTCGCGCACAACAACGCGCGCCTCGCTGAGCTGGCGCACGGCACCGAGTCGTTCGCGTCCGCGATGCAACAGGTCGCCGCGGGATCGCAACAGCAGAGTGCCGGCGCGCAGGAGATCGCCGCGGCCTCGGCGGCGCTCGCGAGTGCGTCGCAGGGACTGCAGGCCCGCGTGTCCGCCTTTCGTGTGAGCGGGGGCTAATCGTGTCACGACCTGCTTCGATGTTTCGCTGGCGCGTGCAGGCGGACGAACACTTTCGCGCGATCAAGGCGCTGCGCAGCGAGCACGCGCGGCACGAGCGCCGCATCTGGCGCGAGCTGCGCATCGTGTCGCTCGGCGCCTTCATCTGCATCGCCATCGCGGTCATCGCGCGGCGCTGGCGCGAAATCCACCAGGTGCCAATTGCCTATCTGTGGGTGTTCGGCGTGCCGCTCGTGGCCCTCGGCATCTACAGCGCGACGCGACCGGCGGCGATGAAGCATGCCGTAAAACGCCAGCTCGACGACGATCCCAGCACGCAGCAGGAGCGCACGTACACCCTCGATTCGGCGGGATTCCGAGTCGACGGCGAGAGCTTCAACGTCGAGCTGAACTGGGCGCAGCTGATCGCGGTGCGGGAGACGAACGAGTTCTTCCTCTTCTTCACCCGCAAGTCCGCGTACTACCTGCCCAAGCGCGCGATTCAGTGGCCGGAACGACTCCAGGGAATTCGCGAGCTTCTCGTCGAGTACCTCGGCGACCGCGCCGACGTGCGTTAGGGCTTCGCCAGCCGGTTGTACTTCGCGAGGATCGCGCGCAGCCGGTCGTGTGGGAGCGCGGTCACGTGCAGGTTGTCCGCCCCATCCATGGTCCGCGCCGCGACGAGTGCGTTGACGATCGCCTCCTCGACGCTCTGCGCAGTTGCCTCAAAGAGCGGCGAGATCAGGTCATTCGATAGCATCGCCACCGTCGATACCGAGTCGGGGCGGAAGGTCGCGTTCGCGGTCGAGAAGGCGATGAAGATGTCGCCCGATGTGTTGGCCCCGATGCCGCCATTGCGTGCGATGCCGAGCGATGCGCGTTTCGCGATGCGCTTGAGCTGGTGTGGCAGAAGCGGGGCGTCGGTAGCGACGACGATGATGATCGACCCCTGATCCCTGGTGGCGCCGTGCGGATTGGCGCACCGGCCCCAGCGCTCGCCGCTGGGCAGCGAGTCGCGCGTGTCGTAGCACGGGAGCAGATCGGGGATCTCCTGCCCCACCGGTACGCCGGCGATGTGCAGCAGCCGCCGCATGCCGTAGTTGCACTGCACGAGCACGCCCACGGTGTAGCCGCCATCCGCGGCTTTGAGCTTCCGCGAGGCGGTGCCGGTGCCACCCTTGAACTCGCCGCAGATCATCCCCGTGCCGCCGCCCACGTTCCCTTCCGGAACGTACCCGCCGCGCGCATTGTCCAACGCCGCGAACACGTTCTCCTTCGTGACGTGAAAGCCGGCGACGTCGTTGAGCGAGTTGTCGAGCGTCTCGCCGACGACCGGAAGCTCGTAGTCGTAGGTGCGCCCCTTGGTGATGGACCATTCGAGCGTGGCATCGCGAACGGTGCCGACGCTGAAGGTATTCGTGATGAGCACCGGCCCCTCGAGCATCCCCGATTCGTCGACCCACGTCGTGCCGGTCATCTCGCCGTTGCCGTTGAGCGTGAACCAGCCGGCGAATACGGTGTCGCCGCGCAGATGCCCCCGCGGCATGATGGCCGTCACGCCCGTGCGAACCGGCCCCCTTCCGACGACGCGCTTTCCGCTCCCGCTGATGAGCGTAACCTCGCCGACCTCCACGCCCGCGACATCGGTGATGGCGTTGAACCGTCCGGGCGTGCCATCGAATGGGACGCCGAGGTCGCGGGCGCGTGGCTGGCTCTGCGCGAGTGCGCAGGGTGCGGCGAGGGCGAGGGCGCAGCAGAGGCGTCGGAGCATGCAGGATTCCCGAGAGGAGTGTTGAGCGAAGCTACGTCGCTTCACCCCGCCCGCTCAAGCGGCGAGATCAACCAACGCGTGATCGAGCGCGGCGAGCAGCTGCTTCACCTCGCGCACCGTGTGGTCGCCCATGTGCCCGATCCGTATCGTGCTCGCGGCGAGCGAGCCGTATCCCGCGCCGACTTCGAAGCCGAGCCCGCGAAGCAGATGCGCCAGCCGCGCCGCATCGCCGTCGAGGGCGAGACACGACACCGTTGGCGCGCGCACGTTCGCGCGCGCGAGCAGCCCGACGCCCCTTCCCTGTGACGCGGCGTCGACCACCCACGCGCGAACCGCGGCGGCCATCGCCTCGTGCCGGGCGTAGCGCGCGGTCAGTCCCTCGCGCGCGATCGCCGCGAGCTGCGCGTCGAGCGCGAAGAGCTGCGGGATAGCCGGCGTCCCCGCCGTTTCGCCCAGTCTCCAGAACTCCTCCATCCGCACGACGTCGAGATACACGCCGCGGTCCGCGAGCCCGCGCGCGCGCTCCATCGCGCGCGCCGAGCAGGAGATGAACGAGAGTCCGGGCGGGAGCGCGAGCGCTTTCTGCGACGCCGCGAGCACGATGTCCGCCCCCGCATCGTCCATCCCGACCTCAGCGCCGCCGACGGATGACACCGCGTCGATGAGCAGCAGCACATCATCCTGCGCAGCTACCGCGCGCCCATATTGCGCGATGTCCGCCATGGCCCCGGTCGACGTCTCCACGTGCACGGCGGTCACGGCGTCGTAGTCGCCGTGCTCGAGCGCATCGGCCAGCGCCTCCGCGCTCACCGTGTCGCCCGGCGGCGCGACGAGTCGCGTCACGGCGCGCCCGCACGACTCGGCGATGCGCGCGAACCGCTCGCCGAACGCGCCGCATACGAGGGACAGCACGCGGCTCATGCTGCCGCACCGGATGGCGGACTCCATCATCCCGGTCGCCGCGCCGGAGGCCACGTACACGGGGCGATTGGTGCCGAAGAGGGGCGGGAGTGCCGCGTAGACGCGCCTCAGGAGCTCGCGCATCTCGGGGCTCCGATGCGCGATCATCGGCCGCGCCATTGCGCGGAGTATCGCCGGGCGCACCGCCGTGGGGCCCGGAACGAAGAATCGCGCGCCTACACGATCCGTCCGCACACCACGTCGTCGGTTGTCACGATCCGCACGTCCTGTTTCTTCCACCCCGACACCAGCGCCTCCGCCGACGACTCCACGATCGGCTTGGTCGCATCGAGCACGAGGTGGATCGTGGGAATGCCGATATCGATCAGCCCATCGAGCGCATAGCGCACGCAATAGTCGAGCGTGACGCCGTACAACACGATTTCCGTCGGATCCCAGGCTTCGATCACCGTCGTCGTGTTCGGGTTCGAGAAGACGTCGAAGCGATGCTTCCGCAACAGCACATCGCCCCGGTGCGACGACAGCGTGCGCACCAGCGTCTCGTGCGGAATAGCGTCCGGCTCGATCACCAGCGGCGACACGAGCGCCGTCTCCGGTATCTTTTCCGCGCCCTTCGTTCCGCGCATGCAGTGCGGCGGAAACGTCGTCGCGAAGTCGGGGGTGGCCGAGATTTCGGGGTGCTCCAGCTCGTGGTCGTCGGACGATGCCACGATCGGAATTCCGTGCGCGTGCGCGTACGTCGTCAGCTGCGCCAGCTTCGGCTTGATGAGCTCCGCGCCCTTCACGTACAGCTTCCCATCCGGATCCATGAAGTCGTGTTGCGTGTCGACATCCCAGAAAATCACCGGACGCCTCATCTCATTGCTCCGCGAATTGACGTCGTGCGCAAGTCAGCGCGCGCGCCGCGCCACCTGCTCCCCCGTGACTGCGTGGTGGGCGAGCACGCAAAGTTAGCGGCGAGACCCTCGCGCGGTAGAATGCAAAACGGCGCGGACTGAAGAACGTCCGCGCCGTTTGTGAAGCCTGCTGCTCGGGCGCAAGCGCGCCCGGGCTCGACCTATTGCGGCTGCTTTCCGATCACCACGCGGCGGTTGAGCTGCCGCCCTGCCGCGGTTTCGTTCGGTGCCACCGGATCCGCCTTGCCCTTGCTGTCCGCCGTCATCCGCGAGGCGTCGACGCCATGCGCGGCGAGGTACGACTGAACGCTCAGCGCTCGCGCCATGCCGAGCTTCATGTTGTACTCTTCGCTGCCGACGCTGTCCGTGTAGCCGGTGATCGTGATGTTGACCGAGCGCGCCGCCGGCCGGTTGAGCGTACGCGCGAGCGAGTCGAGCGTGGCGCGAGCAGCGGGACGCAGCACCGACTTTCCGACGTCGAAGTTCGCGTCGCGCAGCACGAGAATCACGTCGTGCCCCTTCACCGTCTGCGTGACCGTGTCCCTGATCGTCACGCGCTCACGATTCGTCACTCGTACGGTGTCGACCCTCAGCAGCGTGTCCACGGTGCGCACCGTGATGGTGTCCGTCACTCTCTCCGCCACCGGCGGTGCCGGCACGACCACCGGCGCGGACTTCCGCCCTCCCGGATAGAACGAAACGCCGCTGAACGCGCCCCATGACGGGCGATGTTTGCTGACCTGCGCGTTTCCTTCCGTCCGGAGCGCGGCCCAGTTGGCGAGCTTCAGCCGGAATCCGACGCCGGTGTGCCCCGTCCAGTACTTCAGATTGTTCGTGCCCGGAACGAGCGGAGCCTGGAAGTGAAAGCTCTCGTGCCCGCCGCCGAGTACGACGTAGGGGCGAAAGGTGTTCCCGGGAATCTGGAGCTGCAGTGCCAGCGTGGGGAGCAGCTCGTTCGCCTGTCCCTGCGTCACGGTGTTGAGCTGCGGAATCCACGCGGCCACGAACTCGGCGTTCAACGACACCACGCGCGAGAACCGGTAGCCGACGCCGATCGTGCCGCCGCCGCCCCACTCGTGCTTGGCGGCGAGGTCGTAGGTGAGCTTGCGGACGGTCGGGTAGAGTCCGAGCTCCCAGTGCCCGGACGAATCGGGGCGCGGCGCGTCGGTTCTGGCTTCTTGCGCCGCGAGCGGCGAAGACATGAGTGCCAGGAACGCCCCGGCGAACAAGACACTGCGCATACCAACCTCGTCGATATCGTGAGTGCACCCATGCGGATGCCGTGGCGTCGGCGGGTACGACATCCGCCGCTCATTAGACGCGTATGATGTACGCTGCGATACTCGGAAGCTGCGAAATTGGGCGATCGGCCGTATTAGTGCCGATTCGCGGTTAAATCGGGGCGCCCTCGCGCTTCTTTTTCCGCCACTTCGTCAGCGCCGACACCGCGGCCACGCCGTAGGCCTTCAGCGCCACGATGACGCCGATCCCCACCACCGCCGCCGTCGTGTACACGCGCCAGATCAGTAGCAGGTGCCTGTGGTGCTCGCCCAGGTCGCCGACGGCGCCGCCGACGAATCCAAGGTCGATCACCCCCGCGCCGGACGGCGTCGGCACGAGGACTTGCGCGTAGAGCAGCGCGAACGAGCCGAAGGTGAGCGGCCCCATGGGCGGTGGAAACGGCAGCGTCATCGCCAGCACCGGAAGGATCGCCACTCGCGCCCCCAGCCCGAGCAGGGTGAGCGGCGCGCTCGCCAGCAGCGGCCACGCTGGCATTCGACGCGCGTACGCCCACGCGCGCCGTGTGTTGCGCCGGAGCACGTGCGACGTCTTCGGCATCGCGCGCCGCACCAGGATCCATCCCACGATCCCGGCGACGACCAGCACGACGAGCACGGGCCACGCGTGACGCACCGTCGCCGCCAGCAGCGGCGACGCGTTGTGCCACCACCGCGGTGCATAGATGAGGGCGAGCCACCCCGCCGCCGCGCACGTCACCGGAACCGAGACGAGCAGCTCGTAAGTGACGGCGACGAATGCGGCCGTCACCGGCACTCCAGCGAACGCGGCGGCCGCCAAGCGAGTCGGCTCGGCGGCGATTCGGTTGGGTGTCACCGCGGCGGCCGCATCGCCCACCGTCGTCATGACGAACGCATCTCCAAACGACACAGGGGTTCGAAGCCCCGCGAGAATCCATTGGAAGCGCAGCGCCCGGGTAACCAGATCAATCGCGACGAGCAGACAACAGATGAGGTGCGCTTCAAGGATGGGCATCACGGTGAGGATACCCTACGCGCGCCGGTTGCCGCCAGTGAGCGGTCTCGGATAGCTTGCATCACTGATGGTCACTTCTCGTCGCACTCGCCTCGATCCATCCGTCTTTCATCTCCCTGTCGAGCGAATGCGCGAGGGCTATTACTCGGACAAGTATTTCGTGCGCGCCCGTGAGATATTGCTCGCCGATCATCAGACCTCGCGCGTCACCATGCAGGTCTTTGGCAAATCGCACGCCTACCTCGGCGGCATGGATGAGGCGATCGCAATCCTCAAGCTGTGCGCCGACGATTGGACCGCTCTCACCGTGCGCGCGCTCTACGACGGAGAGCAGGTCGAGCCCTGGGAGACCGTGATGACGATCGAGGGTCCGTACGAGATGTTCGCGCATCTCGAGACCCTCTACCTCGGCGTTCTCGCGCGCCGCACGCGGGTCGGGACGAACACGCGCGCGGTGGTCGAAGCGGCGCACCCGAAAACGGTGATGTTCTTCCCTGCGCGCCACGATCACTGGCTCGTGCAGACCGGTGATGGCTACGCGGCGCACATCGCGGGCGCGATCGGAGTCTCGACCGATGCGCAGGCGAGCTGGTGGGGCTCCACAGGCATCGGCACCGTCCCGCACGCACTCATCGCCGCGTACGATGGCGACACGGTGCTCGCGACGAGAAAGTTCGCCGAGTACATCGATCCCGCGGTGCAGATCATCGCGCTGGTCGACTACGAGAACGACTGCGTGCGGACGAGTCTCGAGGTGGCTCGCGCCATGCGCGGGCGGCTGTGGGCCGTACGACTCGATACCTCCGAGAATCTCGTCGACAACTCGATCATCCCGCAGATGGGGAGCTTTCGGCCCACGGGCGTGAACCCGCAGCTCGTCTGGAACGTACGACACGCACTCGATGGGGCCGGTTTCCCCGAGGTACAGATCATGGTCTCCGGCGGATTCACCGTGGAGAAGATCCGCGCGTTCGAGGAAGCTGGCGTCCCCGTGAATTCCTACGGCATCGGCTCGTCGCTGTTCTCCGGGCGATTCGACTTTACCGCGGACATCGTGTCGCTGAATGGCGCGCCACAGTCGAAAGCGGGGCGTCGCGCGATGCCGAATCCGCGTCTCGAACTCGTCGAATAGCCTCATACTGACATGGTTTTGCTTGAAATGCGCCTCGTACCGGCATATTTTCACTCCGTCGCTCACCAGGTGCGCTCTTTTGGCGCCCGCTCATATACATAGCAAGGATTCGGGATGACCCGTGATCTCCGCATGCGCTGGCTGACGCCGGCACTCGCGCTGCTAATCGCCGTATCGCTCTCCGCGTGCAACTCCTTCACTCCGAACACCATTTTTGGTGCGCATTCAGAATTCGGGCATTCTGTCGATGTGCTCACGCGCAGGCTGCTGTATCTCGGCATTCTCGTCTTCATTCTCGTCGAGGGGATGCTCGTTCTGATCCTCGTGAAGTTCCGCGACAGGGAAGGCAATCGCGAGGCGAAGCAGATTCACGGCAATACGACGCTCGAGGTGAGCTGGACCCTGGTCCCGGCGATCATTCTGGCGTTCATCGCCGTGCCGACGATCAAGACGATCTTCGAGACGCAGGCAAAGGCGGTCCCGAACGCGCTCCAGGTCGAGGTGATCGGGCACCAGTGGTGGTGGGAGTTCCGGTACCCGCAGTACGGCGTCGTCACGGCGAACGAGCTCTACCTGCCGGTCGGGCGCACGGCGAATTTCGCGCTCACCACGAAGGATGTGCTGCACTCCTTCTGGATTCCGCAGCTCAACGGCAAGCGCGACCTGATCTCGAACCACACGAATTACATCTGGTTCACACCGGACTCGGCGTTCGCCTGGAACGGGTTCTGCGCCGAGTATTGCGGCACGTCGCACGCGAACATGCGGTTCAAGGTATTCACGGTCACGCCGGCGGAGTTCGGCGCGTGGATCACGCATCAAAAGACCACCGCCGCAGGCTCGGCGCCACCGGTGGCGCCGGGAGCGCCGGCAGACAGCGGGAAGAAGCCTGCGGCGCCCCCCGTGACGCAGATCGCGACCTCCACTGGCACCACGACGCCCGCCGGTGGGCACGCTCAGCCGCCGGTCGCGACGCCGGTGATGACCGTCGCGGACACGGCCTCCGCCACGTATCCGCGCGCGCGGCTCCCCGAATGGGTGGTCCCGAAGACGCCGCCGCCCGTTGGCCTTACGTTCGACGCCTCCGTCACGGGTGACGCGGCACGCGGCGCTGCGCTCTTCAAGGGCGCACCCTGCATCGCGTGCCACACGATTCGAGGTGTTCCAACCGCACAGGGGATTCTCGCCCCGAATCTGACGCACGTCGGCAGCCGCACGACGATCGCGGGCGGGCTCTACCCGAATGACCTCGAGCATCTCGAGCTCTGGATCAAGAACGCGCCGGCGATGAAGCCGGGCAGCTTGATGCCGCTCTTCGGGAGGGCCGAGAAGGGCGAAACGCCGGGAGTCTATACTGACCAGCAGATCGCGGATCTCGCCGCGTATCTCTCGTCCCTGAAGTAATCGGAGATCGACATGGCTACGACCGTTTCACTGCCCGAAACTCCCCAACAGCAACCGTCGCACAAATACGAGTCGGGGCTCTGGAGCTGGCTCGCGACGACTGACCACAAGCGCATCGGTCAGCTGTACCTGTATACGTCGCTGTTCTGGTTCCTCGTCGGAGGCATCGAGGCCGCGATCATCCGCGTGCAGCTCTACGGCCCGAACGGACACGTCGTCACGGCGCAGACGTACAACGAGCTGTTCACGATGCACGGCACGACGATGATCTTCCTCGTCATCATGCCGCTGTCCGCGGCCTTCTTCAATTATCTGATCCCGCTGCAGATCGGCGCGCGGGACGTCGCTTTCCCCCGCCTCAACGCCTTCAGCTATTGGGTGTTCCTGTTCGGCGGCCTGTTCATCAACGCGTCGTGGTTCTTCCATGCCGCTCCGAACGCTGGATGGTTTGGCTACGCGCCGCTCACCACGCGGCCGTACTCGCCCGGTCTCAACATCGACTTCTGGGTGATGGGCCTGCAGATCCTCGGCATCTCCTCGCTGGCGGCCGGCTTCAACTTCATCACGACGATCATCAACATGCGCGCCCCCGGCATGCATTTTATGCGCATGCCGATCTTCTCGTGGATGGCGTTCATCACGCAGTTCCTGATCGTCCTGGCATTCCCGATCATCACGGTCGCGCTGACCTTCCTCATGCTCGACCGCTTCTTCGGCACGAACTTCTATGAAGTCTCGGCTGGCGCCGATCCGCTTCTCTGGCAGCATCTGTTCTGGCTCTTCGGGCATCCCGAGGTCTACATCCTGATCCTCCCGGCCTTCGGTCTGGTGTCCGAAGTGCTGCCGGTGTTCTCGCGCAAGCCGTTGTTCGGATATCCGGTGATGGTGTACTCGGGCATCCTGATCGCCTTCCTCGGCTTCGGCGTGTGGGCGCACCACATGTTCGCGGTGGGCATGGGCCCGATTGCCGATTCGTTCTTCGCTATCACCACCATGCTGATCGCGATTCCGACGGGCGTGAAGGTCTTCAACTGGCTCGGCACGATGTGGGGCGGCTCGCTGCGCTTCACGACGGCGATGAAATTCGCGATCGGCCTCGTTGCGCTGTTCACCATCGGCGGCATCTCCGGAGTCATGCACTCGTCCCCGCCGTCGGATCTGCAGCAGACCGACAGCTATTTCATCGTCGCGCACTTCCACTACGTGCTCTTCGGCGGATCGATGATGGGGCTGTTCGCCGGCCTCTACATGTTCTATCCGAAGATCACGGGGCGCCTGATGAGCGAGAAG
>DATCPC010000228.1:0-16357 GCA_036564355.1 Gemmatimonadaceae bacterium
CCGTCACCGCCATCCGAGGCGTACACGCGCACGCCCTCGCGCGCGAGGAGCAGCGAAGCGGCGACGCCGCTTCGCCCGAGCCCAATGACCGCCGCCTCGCCCGTCTTCCACTCCACCGGGATCATCGCAGCTTGAGCGTACTGAGCGCGACGAGCGCCGACAGAATACCGAGGATCCAGAAGCGCACGACGACCTGCGACTCCTGCCATCCCTTGAGCTCGAAGTGGTGGTGCAGCGGCGCGCGCAGAAAGATTCGGTGTGCCTTCGCGTAGTCGACGCCGTAGCGCGACCGCCGATACTTGAACACTGTGCGCTGGATGATCACCGACACGGTCTCGGCCGCGAACACCGCGCCGACGAGCAGCAGGAGAAACTCCGACTTCAAGAGAATCGCGACCGCACCGAGTGCGCCGCCGAGGGCGAGCGAGCCGGTGTCGCCCATGAAGACTTCCGCTGGATGCGTGTTGTACCAGAGAAATCCGATGAGCGAGCCGACCAGCGCGCTGCAGAAGACGGTCAACTCTCCGGAGCCGCGGAGGTAATAGATCTGGAGATACTGGCTCGCGTCGAAGCGTCCGATGAGATACGCGAAGATTGCGAAGGTCGCGAAGGCGATTGCCGAGAGGCCGGTGGCGAGCCCATCGAGACCATCGGAGAGATTCACGGCGTTGCTCGTGCCAGTGAGCACGAACGCCACCCAGGGCACGTACAGCCACGCGAACACGGGCACGACGAGCACGTACTTGTAGAACGGCAGCGTCGTCGAGGCGCCGGGAAGATTGGAGAGAGGGGCGAGCCAGAGGGCGACTCCGAGCGCCACGCCAAGGGTGACCTGCCCGACGAGCTTGTAGCGCTCGACGAGCCCCTCGTTCTTCTTCCCCTCCCGCTGCTGCTTGAGCTTGAGGTAGTCATCGACGAAGCCGATGCACCCCATCCATGCCGTAGCGACGACCGCGATCCAGACGTAGCGGTTGTTGAGCCGCGTCCAGAGGATTGTGGCCACGAGTCCCGCGATGAGAAAGATGATGCCGCCCATCGTGGGCGTGCTCGCCTTTTCCTGGTGGCTGTCGGGCGTTCCGGAGCGGATCACCTGGCGCACCTTCATCGAGCGCAGCCGGCGGATGATGAACGGTCCGACGACGAACGCCATCAGCAACCCCGTCACTGCCGCGCCGGCGGAGCGAAAGGTGATGTAGTTAAAGACGTTGAAGATAATGCAGAGTCGACAGCTGCCGACGAGCGGCGTGAACAGGTGGTAGAGCACTAACGATTTGCCCACTCGGTGAGAGGTGGTACGAGCCGCTCGATCTTCACGCCGCGCGAAGCCTTGAGAAGGATGACAGCATCCGAGGCCAATCGGGGCTCGAGCGCCTTCCAGAGCTCATCGACATCCGTCGCGACGACCACGCGCGGATCGCCCGGGCCGAGCGCGCGGAGCGCCTCGCCAATCTCGCCCATTCCGGCAACGATCTCCACTGGCGACGCTAGCGCCGCACGCGCGACCTCCTCGTGCAGCCGCGCCGCGTGCTCGCCGAGCTCGCGCATCGTCCCGAGCACAGCGACGCGCTGACGCCCGGAACCGCTGCCGGCGAGCACGTCGATGGCTGCGCGCATCGAGGCGGGGCTGGCGTTGTACGCATCGTTGATGAGCGTCGCGCCTTTCTTTCCGATCGGCACTAACTCCACGCGCATCGATGGGAAGGTGGCGCGTGCGATGCCGCGCGCGGCGTCGGCCATCGAGAGCCCGAGCTCGCGCGCGACCGCGAGCGCGAGCATCGCGTTGCGAAGGTTGTGCGCACCCCGCGCAGGCGGGCGCACGGTCACCCCTTCGATTTCAAGTTCGCCCAGGCCGTCGGGGCCAATGCTCCATCGAGAGGCGTGCACGTCGCCTGCCTCGAGGCCGGCGGTGACGATGCGAGCCGCGCGCCCCTTCGCTGCGAGCACGATTTCCGGCTGCGACGCGGGGACCACCGCCACCTTGGCGCCATCGAACAGCTCGGACTCCTCACGCATCACACCGTCGAGGCTTCCCAGCCCCTCGAGATGCTCTTCGGTCACCGACGTCATCACCACGAGATCCGCCTCGACGATGCCGCGAAGCCGCGCCATCTCACCAGGGACGTTGATCCCCATCTCGATCACCGCCACGTCCGCTTCATCGGGCAGCGCGAGCAGCGTGAGGGGGACGCCGATGAGATTGTTCAGATTCCCCGTCGTCGCGTGCACAGTGAGGCACGAGCCCAGCGCCGCGCGAAGGAGTTCCTTCGCAGTCGTCTTTCCGTTCGAGCCTCCCACGCCAACGACGGTCCCATTCCAGGCGCGACGACGATAGCGCGCCAGGGCGCCAAGCGCGACCAGCGTATCTCGCACCGTGAATACCGGCACACCGAGACCCGCAGTGCGCCCCGATCGCGAGACTACGACAGACGTCGCGCCGCGATCGATGGCCTCGCGGAGAAAATCGTGCGCGTCGAACCTCTCGCCGGCCAGCGCGAGAAAGCAGTCACCGGGAGCGATGTGGCGCGTGTCGGTGGCGATGCGCGCAATCGGGCGATCGTCGCGCGGGATCGCGCCTGTGCACTCCTCGCGCAGCGCGTCCGCCATGCGCGCCACCGTCCAGAACGCTCGTCCCGTCATCACGCCATCAGCTCGGCCACGATCGCCTTCTCATCGAACGGATGCGATGTCGTGCCGCGAATCTGATACGTCTCGTGTCCCTTCCCCGCGAGCAGCACGACATCCTCGGCCCCCGCGAGTGCGAGCGCGCGCTCGATTGCACGGCGGCGATCTTCGATGATCTCGTGATTGGTGAGGCGCATGCCGCGCTCGATGTCCTCGAGAATCACCGTCGGCTCCTCCGTGCGCGGGTTGTCGCTCGTGACGATCGCGAAGTCCGCGCCCTGCTCCGCAATCGCGCCCATGAGCGGCCGCTTGCCGCGATCGCGATCGCCGCCCGCGCCGAAGATGACGAACAGCTTCTTGCGCGCGAACGGTCGCACCGCCGCGAGCGCGCGCTCGAGCGCATCCGGGGTGTGCGCGTAGTCGCGGAGCACCGTCGGCCGCTCGTGGATCACCTCGAGGCGCCCCGCCACCTGCGGCACCGTGCGCAGCCGCGCCGCGATCGCCGACAGCGTCATCCCGAGATGCCACGCCGCGCCGGCGGCGCCGAGCGCGTTGCTGACGTTGAAGTCGCCGATGAGCGGCAGCTGCAGCGCGTGACGCTGATTGTCGGCCACCAGCAGCCACTCGCTCCCCCGGGGATGAAAGAGCACCGACTCCGCGCGGACCATCGCATCGGGATTGCGTCCAAAGGTGATGAGCGTATTCGCCGGCGGCAGGCGCTCCCACGCGCTGTCATCGATGTTCACGACCGCCGCGCCCCGCGAGCCGAGCTGCGCGACGAGGCGCGCCTTGGCCAACAGGTATGCCTCCATCGTCTCGTGATAGTCGAGATGATCGCGCGTGAGATTCGTGAACACGCCCGCCTCGAACACGAGCGTCTCGGCGCGCCGCTGGTCGAGGCTGTGCGAGGAAAGCTCCATGGCGACCGTGCGCACGCCCCGATCGACGAGCGCCCGCAGCGCGCGCTGCAACTCGACGGGTCCGGGCGTGGTCAGCGACGCCCCGCCGGCGATCGGAACGCCTTCGCTCCCCAGGAGGATGCCGAGCGTCCCGATCGATGCGCTGCGCGCGTCGGGCTTGTCGAGCAGATGACGAAGGATGCCGACGACCGTCGTCTTCCCGTTGGTGCCGGTGACGGCAGCCAGCCGCAGCTGCTTCGCGGGCTCGTCGAATGCGGCCGCCGCCGCGATGGCGGCTGCGCGCCGACCCTCGCGCACCACGATCGCCGGAAGGCTCGTGCGTCCGACGTCCTCGACGATCGTCGCGACGGCACCAGCGGCTTCGGCCTGCGGCAGGAACTCGTGGCCGTTGCGCGCCGAGCCGCGGACCGCGAGAAAGAGCCCGTTCGCCGCGACGTGCCGGCTGTCGTCCGTGAGATCGGCAACCTGTTCGGGGAGCGTGCCCGTCACCTCCGCGAGAAGGCCGGCGTGTTTCAGCGCGGCGACGATGCGCTCGAGCGGGATTGGCGTCATTGCGTGGTGATCACTCGGACGAGGGTGCCGGCTGGGGCCATGGTTCCCGCGGCGGGCGCGGTCGTGCTCGCGGATCCGTAGCCGTCGAGCTGCACGTTGAAGCCGGCGCGGTGAAGGGCGAACGCCGCCTGGCGCACGGACAGTCCGTGCACGTCGGGGATCGAGCGCGGCGGCGCTGCGGGTACGGACACCCGCCGCGCGCGGCCGAGGTCGAGCAGGACGGGAGGGAGCGTGTCGTCGTCCTCCGCGATGAGCGGATGCGCGCCGCTATCGGCCACGGGCGCGAGCGAGTCGCGCGAGGCGAGCGGGCGGCGGTCCAGCGACGCGTCGCTCGCCGCGAGCGCCGCCTGTAGCACGATCTTGGACACCGGCGCCGCCGTCGACCCGCCGAAAATGTCGCCCTTGGGATTGTTGAGCTTCACGAGGATCACGTATTGCGGCGACTCGGCAGGAAAGAGCGAGACGAACGACGCCGTGTATGCGCCGGCGCGGTAGCCGTGTTTGCCGACCGTGCGTCGAGACGTGCCACTCTTGCCTCCCACATCGAAGTTGAGCATCGCCGCCTCCTTGCTCGTGCCGCCGGTCACCACGCCCACGAGCATTTGCCGCACTTCCGCCGCGATCGCCGCGTCCATCACACGGCGAAGCACTCGCGGCTCATGATGATAGCGCACCTTGCCATCCGGTGCCCGAATCTCGCGGATGAGCGCCGGCTCCAGCAGCAGACCGCCATTCGCAATCGGCACGTACGCAGCCGCGAGCTGGAGTGGCGTGACCGCGATCTCGTAGCCCATCGCGAGCGAGGCCGGCGACAGCTTCGACCACTCCTTCGGCACCCGCAGCGTTCCCGCCGCTTCGGCCGGATACGGGAGGCCGGTGGGCATCCCGAATCCGAAATCGCGCAGCGCCTTGTACTTCTCCCGCGACGAAAAGCGTGAGGTGAACTTGACGATACCGATGTTGCTCGAGTAACGGATGACGTCCGCCAGTGACATCTCGGGCTTCTTGTGCTCGTCCGTGATCGTGCGGCCGTCGAGCACGTAGGTGCCGCTCTCGGTGTTCACGATCTCGTCCGGCTTCGCGCGTCCGAGCTGGAGGAGCCGTGACACCAACAGCGGCTTGAGCGTCGACCCCGGCTCGAACGGCTCGCTCACGGCGGGGCTGCCGGACGAACCTGGATCGGTGCGGCGGCTCGCCATCGCGCGAATCTCGCCGTCGTGCGGATCGAGAATGACGATGTCGCCTCCGTCCGCGCCAGTGCCGACGAGCGCATCGGCGAGTGCGCGCTCGGAGATTTCCTGGAGCGCCTGATTGATCGTGAGCACCACCGCATCGCCGGCCTCGGGTGCGTCATCCTCCGGCGCATCGATGCGCGCGCCGCGCGAGTCGCGCGCCAGGTGGGCCACGCGCTCCTCGCCCCGAAGCAGCGAGTCGAGCGTGAGCTCGAGCCCGTCGATGGCAACGCCGCGCGCGTCGACCACCCCAACGAGGCGGCGCATCGCCTCGCGCTGCGTGTAGACGCGCTCCACGCCGGCATCCGCGTATACGCCCCGCATGTGGGTGACGGCCGCCGCGTCACCCGGCTGATAGGCGCCCGGGATCACCACCCATGCGCGTTGCTGATCGGTGGCGCGCGCCACCCACGCGCGAGGCACTCCGAGCTTCGAGAGAGCGCGCGCGGTAAGGGCGCGATCCTTGAGCTCCCTCGGCGCGACGCGGAGCCGCACCGTCGGACGGCTCTGCGCCACCGGCACCTCGCCGACGTCGAAGATGTCGCCGCGGGGAGCCGGGACATCGGCCGCGGCGAACTGTTGCCGCTTCGCCCTGTGACGCCAGAGATCGCCCTGCCACAGCTGCACCTGCGCCGCCCGCACGATGAGCGCGACCGCAAAGAGCGCGAGCGATCCGTGCACGAGCTGGAGACGGCTGGGGCGCGTCATCTATCGCGCGTGCGGTCGCGGAAGGATCACGAGCTGCGAATCGTTCGGCACGTGCATGTCGAGCCGCTTCTCAACGACCGTGGCGAGCGAGCTGCGGCTGACGAGGTCCCGAATCTCGCTGCGCAGCTGCGCGCGCTGCGACTGCAGCTGGAGTCGCTGCTGCTCGAGCGCGAGCAGCGCCTTCGCCTGGGCGTGACCTTCCGCGCGCCGCCAGATCACGCCCGCGCCGATCAGCACGAACGCCAAGAGTGCCAACGCCACCCAGGCGCGACCGCGCCCGCGTGCCGCTACGCGGCGCGCCGCCACGCCCGGAGTCGCGCACTGCGAGCGCGTGGATTCGCGGCCAGCTCGTGCTCGCTCGCCGTGACCGCCTTGCGGTGCACGCTCTCACCGAGCGACACGGCGCCGCAGATGCACAGCGGTTGGCGCGGAGGACACGTGCACGGATTACTCCAGTCGCGGAACGCGTGCTTCGCGACGCGATCCTCGCCGGAGTGGTAGGCGATCACCACGATCGTGCCGCCCGGGGTGAGGCGGTCGCGCAGCGCCGGCAGTGCGCGTTCGAGCGCTCCCAGCTCGTCATTCACCTCGATGCGGATCGCCTGGAAGATGCGCGCGAAGTCGCCGGGCCCGCTGCGAGGTCCGAGCGCGCCGCGAATCGCATTCACGAGATGGTCGCTCGTCGCGAAGGGGACGGTCGCGCGGCGCTTTACGATCTCGCGTGCGAGACGCGGCGCCTTTCGCTCGTCCGCGTACTCGCGAAAGAGCTGCATCAGCTGCTGGTCCGGCGCCTCGTTCAGCAGCTCGGCCGCGCTCTGTCGCGCGTCATTTCCCATGCGCATGTCGAGCGGTGCGCCCTCCCGGAATGAGAAGCCGCGGGCCTGATCGTCGAGCTGGTGTGATGACACTCCGAGATCGAGCAGCACGCCGTCGAACAGCTCGTCGCGCAGCTCCTCGATGGAATCGATCGCAGCGAAGTTACCGAGGAAGGGGCGGAATCTTCCGGAGCGCTCGAAGTCTGCGAGTATCACGCGCGCCGCGGCGATCGCGCGCGGATCGCGATCGATCGCGGCGACTCTGGCTCCCTGCGCCAGTAGAAGCTGCGAATGTCCCCCACCGCCGAGCGTACCGTCCAGCACCGATGACGCACCCGCGAGCAGTGCCGCCACTTCGGCGGCCAGAACGGGGATGTGGTACGCGTCTGGCGCGAGCGAAATCATGGAAGGATTTTACCATCCGGAGAGCGCTGGCGCTTCATGCGAGAGCCCGAAAACAACGAAGGGCCCGCCAGCGGCGAGCCCCTCGAGTGCAACGGTCGAGCTGGTGACTCCTATTTGCAGAACTTCTTGAGCTGACCCTGCACCGCCGGTCGATACTGCTCCAGCGCGGACAGCAGTTGCTGCGCCGTCTTCGGATCGATCGAGCCGCCCGCGGCGATGTTGATCTGCGCCGTCAGAAACGACGCTTCCGCAAGCTTCGCGAGCTCGCACTGCTTCTGCGACTGGTTTTCGCGCACCGCGGCGTCGCCCACCTTGAAGGCCGACACGCCGAGCACGAACTTGGCCGCCGGACTCGGCGAGGCGCTGTCGGAGGCGGCGAGAATTATCTCCGCGCGCTGAAACGCCTCGCGCCTCTGCTTGAGACTGTCCGGCGTCGTAATGACGGCAGCGGATGCGTCCTTGTACGCCTTGTTCCCCAGCACGAGCAGGAACTGGCCGACCGTCGCCTTATCCTCTCCGGACGCCACCGCCTGTTTGAGCGTGGCGATCGCGCTGTCCGGCTGATTCAGATCGATCTGCGCCTGCGCGATGCGCAGGTAGCCATGCTCGGTCTTCGGATCGAGCTTCACCGAGGTCTGCGCGGCAGCGAGCGACTGCGGCAGCTGGCCAGCCAGACGGAGCGTCTGCGCGTACAGCGACCAGAGGGCCGCGTTGTTCTTGAACTTGGCAACGCCCTGCGCGGCGGTCGCCGCCGCCTTTTGCGGATCGTTCGCCGACGCATAGCACGCCGACTGGCGAAGGAAAAAGGTGGTGTCGGCGGAAGCCGTGTCCGTCTTGATCATCTGTTCGCCTGCGGCAGTGGCCTCTCCGCATTCCTTGGTGGCGAGCAGAATGAGCCACTTGAGGTGCACGAGATCGGGGTCGCCGGGATTCGAATCGACAGCCGCCACGATGATCGGCTTGGCCGCGGCAGCCTGGCCGCTCTGTCCGATCTTGTTGACGACGGTCGACACGAGCGCCACATCCTTCGGGTACGCGGCGATCAGCTTCGTCCACGCTTCTACGGCGTGATTGAGGTCGTTCTTCTTCGCGTAGGCGTCGCCGAGCATGATGAGTGCGGGGCGGCTGCGCGGATCGATCGCCGTCACCTGAGTGGCAACCGCAATCACCGAGTCGGGGGACGCATTCTGCTTCAGGAGCGCGTTCGCCAGGCACACGCGACCGAGCGTGGACTGCGGATAGGTGGCAATAGCGGTCTTCGCGGCAGCGATCGCACCGGCAGCATCCCCGGCAGCAAGCTTCGTCTCGCACGCGCGCTCGTCAGGCAGCTCCTTGCGAGCGTCGAGAATCGCCTTGGAGATCATGGAAGCGATGTCGCCGAGCTTGCTGCCGCTCGCGGTGGGGAGCGGCTGCACCATGCTGTTGTCGCGCGCGAGCACGAGCCGGGCATCGGACTTGTACCCGGTGGCCGTCTTGGTCACGATGCCATCGACGTAGAAGTCGGCGCGAAGCGACGTGGCGAGCAGGCGCGATGTGATCGCATCCGGCATGCTGTCGCACGGAAAGCCCGACGCTTCGAGATTCGCGCAGATGGTCGCCTTGGGTATGACGTACATCTGCTTGATCGGGATATCCGCCTGAAGCTTGGTGCGAATGTTCTCGCCCAGCTGCGGCCCAGCTCCCTTCTCCGGCGAACGAAACGCCACGACGAGCGCCCGGGGCGTTTCGTCTGGAAGGGTGGTTTTCGTGCGGGTCTGCGCGAGCAAGCGAACTGGTGCGATAGCGCCCAGGGTCACGGCGATGAGACCCAGAATGAGCCTCGGCTGACAAGTCACTCTCATTTCGATCCTTACCTCCAATGCGGTAAACAGATATACCCCAATCCGGACCGCCAGGGTCCGCCATGATTCGATGGGCGAAGAGGGACTCGAACCCCCGACATCCTGCGTGTAAGGCAGGCGCTCTAACCAACTGAGCTATTCGCCCCACATCAACGCCAACACGACGAGCGGCTACCAACGAGCGCGCCATGCGTTCGCGATGCTGCCGCACGCGGGTTGGCGAGATGAAGCGACGACTTACTTCAGTATGGCGACTGGTACCAGCACGCAATAACCGAGCACAAGCAGGATCGGGGCGAGCGTTTCGCCTCCGCGGATCAGATCCGCGTACCCGGCGACCAGCGCAAGCAACGCGAGTCCCCACCACAGGTACGGACGCGCGCGCGAGGTAACGTTGGATTCCTCAGGGGGCATTCGGTGTAGTGTAGGGTGACCGCTACATGGTGTCAAGAAAGTCACGGGCTTTGGTCGGTGTGCGTAGTACCATCACTAGCCGACGGTTCAGGTGCAGGCGGTGGCGCCGTTAGGGCGGCCGCCAGCAACGCATCGAGCGCGCTCGCGCGCGCATCGCGTTCGCTCGCCGCCTCGGCCACACGGAGCACGGTCATCCGGCGCCGATCGCGCCGGCGGCGCGACCAAAGAAGCGGCACCAACAGCAGTGCGAGCAATGCGAACAACAGCGAGAGATTGGCGATGATCGCGAGTGCACCGTATCGCCGCATCGTGCGCGCCCGCCACTCCGCCTCGAATCCACTCTGCGTGAGCCCGAACGCCTTGCGCATCGCCACATCCATCGACCCGCTCTGCTTCCAGTAGTCGAAGAAGAGCGACAGGCCGCGGCCCGAGTCGAGCGCCGCCATGTCGCTCACCGCGCGATAGGCGAGTGCGTACGCGCCCGACGCGCGCGACGCGCCGCCATGAAAGCCGTCCTCGAGCGAATCGAGCGACGCGGGAATGCCGTGAAGCACGAGCCCGACGTTGGCCGAGAGCACCTCGTCTCGCGACCACTCGCCTGCGGAGTAGCCGGCATAGCCCTCGTCGAACCAGCGTGGCGGGAGCGCGCCGAGGCGTTCGTGCAGCGCGAGGTGCGCGAGCTCGTGCCGCAGCACCGCTCGCGGGTCACCCGCGCCGGAGCCGGCGCCGCTTCCCTGCATGACGATGCGACGCTCGTCGGGGATCGCGATCGCCGCGCCCCAGTCGGGCGCACCGGCGCCCGTCCACTCGCGGAAGCGGCGCGAGTCCGGAGCGATCGCGATCAGCACATGCTCGCGCGGGCGCGGCAGACCGGGGAAGGTGTCGTTGCGCTGCGCCTCGTCGAGAAGCGAGCGCGCGAGCGCGAGATCCGCGGCAAAGGCGACGATCGTGAAGCGGCCGCGGTCGAGCCGTTGCGCTTCGTTCGATTGTGCGGGCGCCCGCGTGGACGCGAGCAGGAGGACCAACGTGGCGCGTGCGAGTCGCGCTAGGCGTTTCGTGCGGGAGCCCCGCCCGCGTCGACGTGCTTCAGCATCTCCCCGCAGCGCTTGCCCCATGGATTGAACTTGTTGGCGGCGAGCCCGTCACGCCACACTTGCTTCGCCTCTTCGCGCTTCCCATCGAACCAGAGCGAGCGGCCCAGCTCGTAGTACGCTTCGATGAGGTTGGGTCCGAGCGCGAGCGTCTTTCGGAAGAAGGTCTGCGCATCCTCGTACATCTCGCGCTCGCCGTACACGAGACCAAGATAGAAGTGCGCGTACAGCGTCGCCTTGCGGTCGTTGTCCAGCCTGATCGCCTTCGACAGATGCTCGATCGCTTCGCCAAAGATGCGCTTCTTGAGACAGATATAGCCGAGATTGATGCGCGCCAGCGAGTTCGTCGGCTGGCGCATCAGCACTTTCTGGAAGTTGAGTAGCGCTTCGTCGTATTTCTCCTGAAGCATCTGGGCCCAACCGAGCAGCGATTCGGTTTGTGGATCGTTCGGCGAGAGCTCGAGCGCGCGTTTGAGCGCGCGCTCGGCGCCCTCGTGATCGCCGAGCGAGATGAGGCTCCATCCCTTCTCGACGAACGTCGACGCGCCGATGTGGTCCGCGACCACGACGGGCCGGTCTCCACCGAACTCCGGCGCGATCGAGGGCGCGGAGCTCTGCTGCACCTGCTTCCACTTCTCGACGAGCTTCTTGATGTCCTCGCGCAGCGCGCCGAGCTGGGTGACCTCGGCCTCGACCTGCTTGAAGAGCGAGATGATGTCGCCCTTGATGTCGTCGCGATCGCTCGCGGCGGTCGCCCCTTCGAGGCGCGCCTCGATCGCGGCGTAGCGCGCGCGAAATGCCGCCGCCTCCGTCTCAGCCATGCGACGCCGTCGCCTGGGTCAACTCGAGGAGCTCGGAGGATGTCAGAACGCGCGCCACGTCGAGAAAGATGATGAGCGAGCCCTCCCCGTACACGAGCCCCCGCAGGTAAGCGGCATTCAGTCCTCGAAAGAGCGGAGGCGGCGCGGCGATGTCCTCGGGCGCGACGGACATCACTTCGTGCACCGAGTCCACGGTGACGCCGAGCAGATCCTCACCGACTGCGAGCACGAGAATGCGATGCTCCGGGCGCGGCGACAAGCGCGGCATGCCGAAGCGCGTGCGGAGATCGATGAGGGGGACGACTCGGTCGCCGTGCTCGATCACACCGTCGATCCACGGGGGAAGATTCGGAACGATCGCGGGCGCGCTGTACCGCAGCACGCGCTCCACGGCGAAGATGTCCACCGCGAACTGGTCCTCGCCGAGCCGAAAGATGACGAGCTGCTGCACGGAGGCGGCGGTCATGCGAGCTCCGGGAGCGCGCGCGCGCCCATGCGGACGATGGCGCGCGCATCGAGCACCGCGACGAGCCGGGCGCCGTCGCGCACGAGGCCGCGCACGACTCCCTGTCCGCGCATCGAGTCGATCGGTTGCTGCATCGCCGAAAGATTTGCCATGATCACGTCCTCGACTTCATCCACCACCAGGCCAACCTCCCGATCGCCATCGCGAACGATGAGGAGCACTTCACTGCCCTGCCCGCGCCCCTCGACTTCGAGGATGCGACTCGCGGAAAATACCGGAATCGCGGAGCCGCGCTCCGGCAACATTCCGAGCAGTAATGCGGGAGCGTCGGGGAGCGGCGCAAGCACGGGCAGCTCCATCGCCTCCACCGCCGCAGTGAGCTCCAGCGCGAAGTACTCGGCGCCGTGACGCAGGAGGAGGAGCTCCGTGAGCAGCGCGTCGGCGATCATCGGTCGCTCCCGCCCCCGTACATGGACAGGTCGCCTCCGGCTCCGGTCACATCGCAGCCCGCGCGAACCATGTCCGCGAGCGCGGCTGCGATCGAGGCGAGTGGGAGAACCATTGACGCGCCACCCGCCCCCGCCGCGGCCTGGGGCATGCCGAAGATGATCGAGCTCTCGCGATCCTGAGCGATCCCGGCGCCCCCCGCATCGCGAATCACGCGCAGCCCGGCTGCGCCATCGCGCCCCATTCCCGTGAGCACCACGCCGATCGCCGAGGGGCCGGCGCACTCGGCGACCGATCGGAACAGCGGATCGGCCGACGGACGAACACCCCACACCGGAGGCGTGTCGTCGAGCATGATGACGCGCGTGTGGCCGACGTTCTGCGCGCGCATGTGTTTGCCGCCGGGCGCGAGATAGGCGTGCCCCGGCTCGATGGTCTCACCGTGCGCGGCCTCGCGCACCGTGAGCGCGCTGAGCGAATTCAAACGCGCGGCCAGCGTCGTCGTGAAGCCGGGCGGCATGTGCTGCACGATGAGCACGGACGCGTCGAGCTGCGCCGGCAGCGCGGGCACGAGCTCGGCGAGCGCGCGCGGACCACCCGTCGAAGCGGCGATGGCGATCACGAAGCGCGCGGTTCCGCCGGGTGGGCGTTCCGGCGCCGGCTCGTGCGACGCGGAAAGGATGGAACCATGGACCCCCGCGAGATTCACTTCTGCCGCGGCGCGCAGTGCGGCCATCAGCTGGTCGCGAATCGTGACGAGGTCGAGGCTGATCGGACCCGAGGGCTTGCGCACGAACTCGACCGCGCCACGCTCGAGCGCGCGGAGCGCCATCTCGTCGCCGGCACCCGACGCCGCCGTGAGCATCACCACCGGCCGCGGCGACTCGCGCATGATCCGGTCGAGTGCGCCGAGCCCGTCGAGCTCCGGCATCTCGATGTCGAGCGTGACGATGTCGGGCTGCAGCGTCTGGACTCTCCGCAGCGCATCGAGGCCGTGGCGCGCGGTGCCAATGACGCGAAACTCGCCGGAGCCGTCGATGAGCTCCGAGACGAGCTTGCGCATGAACGCACTGTCGTCCACCACGAGCACGGACGGGAGGCGGCTAGAGGACGACACAGTCCCTCCCCATCGCCTTCACCTCGAATCGTCCGTCGCAGCCGTGGAGGAACACGCTGCGACCGTGACCGCCGCCCACGTCTTCCCCCAGCACGCGAATCCCGTGGCTCGCGAGCGCGATGCGCGTGGCGATGAGGTTGCGCTCACCGATGGCCGGTCCTCCCTGCGTGAGGAGCGACGTGAACATGCTCGCGCCGCCGGCGAGCTTGGCCACGACATGCGTGTCGCGCGCGCCGAGCGCGCGCATGCGCTCGAGCAGAAGCGGCACCGCGGTCGCCGCGAACTTCGCGCGGTTTTCGCGGTCGCGCGCCAACGCTTCGTTAGGCAGCAGAATGTGCGCGAGCCCGGCGACCTGCGCGCGCGGATCGTAGAGCGCGATCGCGATGCACGAGCCGAGTCCGAGCGTGGACAGGAGCACGTCGCCTCGTCCCACGGCGGCATCCGCGACGCGCACGCTGATCTCCTTCACAGGCGCCTGAAGAGGCGTTCGCGACTGTCGACGGGCGCGAAGAGTGTACGCGCGGGTCCGAACAGCGTCTCGACGCGGCCCAGCACGAGGAAGCCGCCTGGCAGCAGCGATGCCGCGAAGCGCTCGAAGAGCGCCTCCTGCGTGGCGCGGTCGAAATAGATGATGACGTTGCGGCACACGATGAGATGCTGCGGCTCCGGGAACGGCTCGCGCAGGAGGTCGTGCCGGCGGAAGTGCACGCGTGCGCGCACGTCGCTGTGAATCCGGTACGGCGACTGCATCGAGAAGTACATCTGCCGAATGTCCGGTGACGTGTCCGAGAGCGTCGACTCGAGGTAGACGGCGCGCTCCGCGGCCGCGAGGCTCGCGCGGTCGAGGTCCGTGCCGAGCACCTCGACGCGGTCGAAGCGCCTTCCCTCGGCGGCCGCGTAGCGATGCATCAGCATCGCGAGCGAGTAGGGCTCTTCTCCCGATGCGCATCCCGCGCTCCAGATGCGCAGCTGCGGCTCCACGCGCGCGTACAGCGCCGGAACGAGCTCGCGATCGATGGCGGCGAACGTCTCCGGGTTGCGGAAGAACTTCGTGACGTTGATGGTCAGCGCATCGAGGAGCAGCTCGTACTCGTGCGCATCGCGGTCGAGCACGTGGGCGTATTCCGCGAAGGTGTGAACGCCGCGTGCCCGCATGCGCACGGCGATGCGGCGCCGAACACATTTCTCCTTGTAGCTCGCGCATCCGAATCCGCGCTCGCGAGTGATCTTGTCCGTGAGCGTGACGTATCCGTCGTCCTCCGGAAGCGCGTTGGTCATGAGGCTCCGCTCCGCGCCAGCTGGAGATTCGTGCGCAGGATCTCGTTGTCGGGATTGAGCGCCAGCGACCGCTCCCAGTATGCGAGCGCCTGTTCCTTCTCCTGCCATTTGAAGCGGATGTTGCCGAGTTTGAAGTACACGTCGTCGCCCAGCGCGGGGTTGATCTTGATCGCACGCTGGTATTGGTCGAGCGCCTCTTCGTAGCGGAGCGCGCGGTAGAAGTAGTCGCCGAGATTCTTGTGGAGCTGCGGAATCGCGCTCCCGTCGCTCATCGCCGCCTCGGCCGCGAGCGCCGCGGCGGAGTAATCGCCGCGCCTCTCGTGCACCGCCGCCAGCGTATTCCCGAGCACCCCGGCATGCGGGTGGGCCTTCACGCCCTCGGTGATGAGCGCGAGTGCGCGGTCGAGATCGCCCGCGAGACCGGCGGCGAGCGATGCGTAGTGGAACCACGCTGGCGACGGAAGCCGCTGGCCGAGCAGCGCGCGCGCGGCGCCGAGCGATGCGTTCGCCTCCTCGACCTCCCCAGTGCGCAGCGCCAGTACTCCGAACGATGTCCGGATGCGCGGGTCGTCGCCCCCTCCGCGGGCGATGGCCTCGTGCAGCATCTCGCGCGCTTCATCGAGATGCCCGAGCCGCTCGAGCGCGTAGGCGAGATTATGGAAGATCGACGGTCGGGCCGTCGGCTGCGCCGCGGCCTCGCGGAGCGTGAGCACGGCTTCGGACCATCGCCCTTCGCGCATCGAGACGAGGCTCAGGAAGAAGCGCGCCTGGACGTCGCTGTCGTGTAGCTCCACCACGCGACGAAACTCGCGCGTCGCCTCCTCGAACATCGCGGTGCGGTAGAAGGCGACGCCGAGATTGCGGTGCTCCTCCACGCGCGCCTCGCGCACCACAT
The DNA here is from genome assembly GCA_036564355.1 of Gemmatimonadaceae bacterium. Classification (GTDB taxonomy): domain Bacteria; phylum Gemmatimonadota; class Gemmatimonadetes; order Gemmatimonadales; family Gemmatimonadaceae; genus FEN-1250. The sequence continues at coordinate 15,625 of DATCPC010000228.1, forward strand.
CGTCCTGCGGCCTCGACTTGCCGACGCGCTGGATGAAGCCCGCCGTTGCGAGCCCGTAGAGCGCCTTGCCGACCTCGAAGTCCCCGATCCCCGACGCCTCAATGAGCGCGGTCACGTCGCGACGACCATCGATGAGCGGCGTGAGCTGGTGCTGCGCCGGCGTCAGCTGCGCCTCGCTCGCGGCGAGGCGTCCCGCGTCGAGCTCGAAGATGAGATCGAAGCTCGGCACCTTCTTCTCGATGAGGCTCCACTCATCGACCCGCCGCGCACCTTCGAGCAGCAGCGATTCCGGATTGATCGAAACGAGGACGTCGTGATCCTCGGGGCGCATGTCCGCCTCGAAGCTGAACGTCCCCTGCACCCACGTGAAGAGATAGTACACGGCCTCTTCGATCTGCACGCGGATGTAGCGATGCAGCTCCTCGCGCGTGAGGATGTGCTGCTCGATGAGGATCTCGCCGAGCCGCTTGTTGCGCTGCTGCGTCGCCTGCGCGTCGATCGCGGCGTCGAGCTCGCGCTGCGTGATGACGTTGTTCTTGACGAGCGTGTCGCCGAGCCGGTCGCGACGGTTGACGATCGACGCGTAAGAGATGCGCCCGCGATCGAAGTAGATGTAGCCGAAGTTGTTGCGGTCGGTGACGCTGAGACAGCCGGTCTTCTGTCCCATCGCCAGCAGCTGCAGCACGTCGGGCAGGCTCGCCTCGCGCAGACTCCCCTTGATCGCCATCTACCG
>DATCPC010000237.1:0-7716 GCA_036564355.1 Gemmatimonadaceae bacterium
GGGTAGAGGCGACTCGAGCGCTCGGGGCCGAGCACGGGCTCGGTCAGCTCCCTGATGTAGCTGTCGCGGAAGGCCCAGAGCGCCTGGAAGTTCGCGAACGCGCCGAGCGACTTGAACCGGGGCAGGTCGAGCGTGTCGATCATCTCGAGATGCGCGGACGTGTGCGACTCGATCACGCCATCGGCGAAAATCTTCGCGCCGGTGGCGCGATCGCGATTGCCCGCAAACTGATCGCGGAGGCGAATCATCCGCGGGAGCTGCGACACGCCGGCGGCGGGATCGACGTAAATCGACACCACCACGCGCGCGTTCAGCGAATCGCGCCTGTCGAGCGTCTGGTAGGCGACGAGAATCTCGCTGTCGGCGCTCGCCTCCTGCAGCGCGACGATGCCGAGCGAGTTGGCGTACCGAATCGCACGCGCGAGTCCATCCACGCGCTGCTCGGCCGTAACGCTCGGGAGGAATTTCTCGACGAGATCTGTCGCCCCTTCGCGCAGCGTGCCGGACGGATTTCCGGCGGCGTCACGCTCGATGCGGCCGTCGGGGGGGTCGGGCGTGCGCGCGGTCACGTGCGCGAGCGCGAGGGCGCGCGAGTTCACCCACGCGGAGTGTCCGTCGGCCGCACCCACGTACGCCGGCCGATCGGGGATGAGCCTGTCGAGCAGCGCGCGGCCAGGATTCGCGTGAGGAAAGACCGGGAGCTGCCACCCGTGGCCGAGGAACCACGCGTCGCTCGGGTGCGCCTTCGCGCACCTGGCGATCGAGTCGGCGATCTGGGCTGGCGTCGTGAGCTCATCGAGCGCGCACTCGCTCAGGCGCAGGCCGGCGGTGACTGGGTGCACGTGGGAGTCGTGAAACGCGGGGAGGAGCATGCGTCCCTTCAACTCGATCACGCGGGTGCGCGGTCCGACGAACATCGCGGCCCCCGAATCGTCGCCCACGAACACGATGCGCGTGCCCGTGACCGCGGTCGCGTGCGGCTTCGCCGAATCGACCGTGTACACGGGGCCACCGCGAAACACGATGTCCGCGTAATCATGTCGCGCGCGCGTGCACGACGCCGCCACCGCGAGCGCAAGCAGCCCCGCTACCCATGCGTGGCGCATCACAGTTGGTCGAACACCTGGTCGAAAAAGAGCTTCGCCTCGCGTGTGAGATAGAGCCCGAGAATCGTGAGCGCGATTCCGACCGCGATGGCGACGCCGTCGATCGCGGAATAGCGGTCGTTTCGCAGCGCGGCGGGCGCAACCTTCCGATTTACCTGTTCCATGGTGGCGTGCACGGGCACGAGCGCGAAGACGGAACAGAGCGCGATGGTCCACCACGGATAGTCGAGGAAACAGCAGAGCGTGAGGAAGAAGTAGATCGCGGCGAGGCCCGCCGAGCTCCAATTCGCCGCGATGAAACGCGACTGCGCATCGGTGCGCACAACTGCGAACAGCCCGTGGGCGGTGAGCGGTGCCGCGATGGCGCGCCAGAACGGAGAGGCGCCGCTTCCCGAGCGCGCGTTCATCCGCTGCAAATTCCTGTAGAACCAATAGATCTGGTAGAGCGACAGCGTCGTCACTGACATCACGATGAGCTTCTGTCGCGCGACGGGAAAATAGGGAGCGTCGGTGGCTGGCGGCGAGGCTCCGGTCATCCAGTCGCCGGCACGTGCACGAGCGCGATGCGTCCGGTCGCGCTGGCACAGCGCGCGGGCGAAGCGTCTACAGCGTGAACGGGTTCGTGCGGACGGATTGTCATCATGGCGGGAGAAAAAGGCTCACCAATGATGGCGACTCAATGCCCCGCGCGCACCCCGCCTGTCCGCTTGCCGATGTCAGTCGACCTTCTTCATCTCCATGCCGCAGCAGCACCGTGGATTGTTGTCGCCGCCTCCGCCCTGTTTCGCGCCGCGCGTCACCTGAATCTCGCAGCCGCAGTTTTCGTTCGGACAGCGGTACAACTCGCCAGTTCTGAGAGCCATTGGAATCCCCGGATATGGCGCCTGCGACCCACGAGCCGCAGGCGCGTTCACCTTCGTGTTTCGCACGCATCGTGCCCTCGCGGCCCGGCGGCGGTGCTTGTCAGGGGTCGCTGCGCGCGGTAGCGTAGTCGCGACTCAAAAGGATGAGGCTATGAACGAGGTGATAATTCGCATGGCTCCGCGATGAACATCGGTGTGGCCAGGGAGCGCACCGCGGGCGAACAGCGCGTCGCGCTCGCGCCCGACAGCATCGCCAAGCTCGTGAAGGCCGGCGCGGCGCTCTTCGTGGAACGGGGCGCAGGAACCGCCGCCGGCTTTCCCGACTCGGTATTCGAGAAGGCGGGCGCCACAGTCGTCGGCGATGCTGCGGCGCTGTGCTCCACATCCGCGATCGTGTTGCGCGTTCAACCGCCCACGCTCGAGGAGATCGCGCTTCTTCCCGAGGGGAGTGTGCTCATCTCCTCGCTCCCGGCGGCCACCAGCGGTGACCTGATCAAGGCGCTCGCGGCGCGCAAGGTCACGGCCTTCGCGCTCGAGAAGGTGCCGCGCATTACGCGCGCGCAGTCGATGGACGTGCTCTCGTCGCAGAGCACGGTGTCCGGCTATAAGGCGGTGCTCATCGGCGCCGCCGCGCTCCCGAAGTTTCTTCCCTCGCTCACCACGGCCGCCGGCTCCATTCCACCCGCGCGCGTCTTCGTCCTCGGCGCCGGAGTCGCGGGACTCCAGGCGATCGCGACCGCGCGGCGCCTTGGCGCGATCGTCTCGGCGTTCGACGTGCGCGCGGCGGCGGCCGAGCAGGTGATGAGCCTCGGCGCAACGTTCGTCGCGTCCGACCTCGTGGCGGCGGATGCCGAGACGAAGGGCGGCTATGCGCGCGCGCAGGGTGAAGAGGAGCGCGAGCGCACGCTGGCGGCGATCGCGCGGCACATCGTGAATCAGGACCTCGTCATCACCACGGCGCTCATCCCGGGGCGCGCGGCGCCGGTGCTCATCACGAAGGCGATGGTGGAATCGATGCAGCCGGGCTCCGTGATCGTCGATCTCGCGGCCGAAGCGGGCGGAAACTGCGAGCTTACAAAGCCGAACGAGACGATTCACGTGGGCGGCGTCACGATCATCGGCGCGGTGAATCTGCCTGCAACCGTGCCCTTCCACGCGTCTCAGATGTTGAGCCGGAACATCCTCACGCTGTTGCAGCATCTGATCAAGGAGAACGCCCTCACGATCGACCTCACCGACGAGATCACCAAGGCGATGGTCGTAACTCACGACGGAGCGGTGGTATGAACGTTACGGGATTCATGCAGCTGTACGTCTTCATGCTCGCGGCGTTCGTCGGCTACCAGATCATCACGCGCGTCCCGCCGCTGCTGCACACGCCGCTCATGTCGGCGACGAACGCGATCTCCGCGATCTCGCTGGTCGGATCGCTCGTTGCCGCCGGCTCCGATCGCGGAACGGTCAGCACGGTGCTCGGCTTCGTCGCCGTGACTGCCGCAACGATCAACATGGTCGGCGGCTTCGTTATCACCGACCGAATGCTCAAGATGTTCCGTCGCGAGCCCACGCCTCCCAGGGAAACACTAAAGATCGCACCAAACGCTGCGGAAGCCGCGAAAGCGGCAACGCCGAAAGCAGCGAACGACGCGCCAGCGTCGGGAGCAAAATAAGTGCGCGAGACGTTCACCCAGGTCACCTACCTAGTGGCGTCGGTTCTCTTCATCCTCGGTCTCCGCAGCCTCACCAAGCCGGATACCGCGCGACAGGGAATGCACTACGCGGCCATCGGCATGCTGCTCGCGATCGTCGGCACGCTCGTGCAGCACGAGATCGTGCGCTACGACTGGATCATCGGCGGGTTGATTCTCGGCACCATCATCGGCATTCCGCTCGGCACGCAGGTCCCGATGACGGCGATGCCCCAGCGGATCGCGATCTCGCACATGTTCGGCGCGCTCGCGGCAACCCTCGTCGGCATTGCCGAGTACTGGCTGCACGGCGCGGAGCTGGGCAGCGCGAAAATGGCGGCGGTGGGATTCGAGGTGCTCTTCGGCGCGCTGACGATCACCGGCAGCTTCATGGCGTTCGGCAAGCTGCAGGAGATCATCACCGGCCGCGCGGTGACGTACAAGGGGCAGAACGCGGTGAACATCACGCTCTTCGGGATCACGGTCCTGATGTTCGTCTATCTGATCGTGCATCCGGAGAACGCGATCGTGTTCTATTCCATGATCGCGCTCGCACTGATGATTGGTGTGTTCATGGTGCTGCCGATCGGCGGCGCGGACATGCCGGTCGTCATCTCGCTGCTGAATTCATACGCGGGGCTCGCGTCGGCGGCGACGGGATTCGCGATCGGGAACAACGTCCTCATCATCGCGGGCGCGCTCGATGGCGCGTCGGGATTCATCCTGTCGATCGTGATGAGCAAGGCGATGAACCGCTCGTTCCAGAACGTGATCTTCGGCGCGTTCGGCGCGGCGCCCACGGTCTCGACGAAAACGGCCACAGGGCTCAGCGTGCGCTCGATCAGCGCGGAGGACGCGGCGATCCAGCTCGCGTACGCGAAGCTCGTCATCATCGTACCCGGCTACGGCATGGCGGTCGCGCAGGCGCAGCACCAGGTGCGCGAGCTCGCGGAGCTCATCGAGAAGAAGGGCGGCGAGGTGAAGTACGCGATCCATCCGGTTGCCGGACGCATGCCCGGGCACATGAACGTGCTGCTCGCCGAGGCAAACGTGCCATACGACCGGCTGTACGACATGGATGAGATCAACGGTGAGTTCGAGCGCGCCGATGTCGCGCTCGTGATCGGCGCGAACGACGTCGTGAATCCGGCCGCGCGCAACGACACATCGAGCCCGATCTACGGGATGCCGATCCTCAACGCCGACAAGGCGCAGAACGTCATCGTGCTCAAGCGCAGCATGAATCCGGGCTTCGCCGGCATCGAGAACGAGCTGTTCTACAACGACAAAACGAGCCTGTTGTTCGGTGATGCGAAGGCGTCGCTGTCGAAGCTCGTGGCGGAGATGAAGACGGTGTGACCGGGCCGCGCGCCCTCGCGCTCGCGACGGCGCTCTCGGCGCTCGCCTGCTCACGTCACGACGCGCCGCCGCCGCGCGCGCGCGCCGATTCCGCCGTCACGGCGAAGGCCGAAGAGAACCTCGCCGCCGCCACCGACGAATGGAACCGCGCGGAGATCGTGAAGCGACTCGGCGAGGCCGGGCTCATCATCACCGACAGCGGCCGCGTCGTCCATCACGCGGGGATGAAGCTCGCGGGCGACCTGCTGGATGTGAGCGGGAGCCCGCTCGAGATCTACGTCTATCCGACGGCAGCAGCGCGCAAGAAGGATTCGGCGACGCTCGACACGATGCCGAATCCGGCGCAGCCGTCCGGACAGCGCCCGCGCTACATCATCTCGGGGAATCTCATCGCGATCCACGTCACGCCACGCGAGGTGCTGGCGGAGCGGGTGGAGAACGTGCTCACGGCGCGCCACGCAGGGGCGCCGTAGACAGATGCGCGACGAGCGCTAGCTCGCCCGCCCCAGCGTCTTCTGAAAGACCACGAGCGAACTGTCCAGCGGCGCGATTCGGATCGCCCGGCTGATCGCCTTCCGCGCGCCCGCGGTGTCTCCGCGCGCGAGCGCGATCTCCGAATGCATCCGCAGCAACGCCTCGGGGCGCGCGCCCTTGAGCGAGTCCGTGATCGCCAGCTCCGCCGCCGCCTCATCCAACCTTCCGCGCTGCCGCAGCATGTTGGCGAGCAGATAGTGGAGGTTCCCGCTGTGCGGCTGCTGCACGAGCGCGGCGCGATAGGTCGCGATCGATGAGTCGGGGAGATCCTTGTTGAAGAACGCCTCGCCCTTCATCACCGCATGCCAGTTGAAGCTCGCCGAGTCGTGCACGGGCACGCGCGCGAGCTCGGCCAACACCGAGTCGGGGCCGCGCCGCGTGCCGAGGGCGACGAGATACATCACCCACGTCTGCTCCGACTCCGGATTTTCCTTCGTCGCGTCCCGAAGCAGGGCGAGCTCCCCTTCGTACGCGCCGATCGCGTGCAGCTGCTCGGCGTAGAAGAACACGATGTTGTCGTTCGCCGGCTCGAGATTGTGCGCGCGCTCGAGATACCTGATCGCCTTCTGGTGCTCGTTCTTGTTCGCGTACAGGTCGCCCATCAACTGCCAGGGACGAGACGCGCGCGGCGCCTGTTCGATGCCGTGCAGAAAGAGCGTGTAGTTCGTCTGCCACGGGATCACTTCGGGGTACGTCACGAGCAGCCCGCCCACGGCGATCGCCGTCAGCGGCAGGCCGGTCACGAGCCGCGCCGCGAAGCTCCCGCCGAGCTCCCGCGTCGCCACGTAGAGCTGGTTGATCCCCCACGCCACGAGCAGCGCCACTCCCACGCTCGGCAAATACAGCGTCCGCTCCGCCAGCAGCTGTCCCGTAGGCACCAACAGATTCGACGCCGGAAGGAACGAGATCGCGATCCAGGCGATCGCGACCAGCGGGCGACGGTCGCCACGCCGCGCGAGCAGAGCCGCCGCCAGCACGATGAGCGCCGCCGTCGCGAGCGAGAGCACCGCCCAGGTCGTGGGCCCCGCGTGCGGGATCACGATGTCCGATCCGTAGTGCATGCGCAGCCTGCTCGGCCAGATCAGCAGGCGCCCGACGAGCGGCCACGCCGCCGTCATCGTCCAGAAGCGCGGCGCGAAGGTGAAGTTGCGCACCTCGTGCGTCACCCAATGCTGGCTCACCGTGAGCCCTCCGAGCACGAAGTAGCGCGCGGTCACGACGCCGATCAGCGCAACGGTGCACAGCGCCCACACGCGCCACCCGCCCACGAGCACCTCGCGAAACGTCGGACGCCGTCCCGAGTCCGCGGCGCGCCAGCCCCAGAGGCAGAGAAAGGCGATCGCGGGAATCCCCGCGCCACTCTCCTTGGCACCGATCGCGAGCGCGTACGCACCGGCGGCGAGCAGCGACGGCCCCCATCCGATGCGCGTGCCGCCATCGCTGCGCATCGACGCGCGCAGCACAATACCGATGCACGCGATGCCGAAGAGCGACACCAGCACTTCCGACGAGTTGACTATGTTCGCCACGGCCTCCACGTGCACGGGATCCACCGCGAACAGCAGAGCGGCAAAGAACGCCGCCCAGCGGTTGGTCGCGCGAGCGACCAGCCACCAGAGGCCGAGCGTGGTCGCGACGTGGGAGACGATCGCGTACAGATGGAAGGGCCACGGCTTCCCGCTGCCGAGATTCCACAGCAGCGCGTACATGAACTGCGCGACCGGACGGTAGAGCCCCGTCTCCGGATTCCCCCAGTAGCTCTGCACCCACGCCTGGGCCACGCCCAGCCATGTGTGCCGCGACGGCACCTCCACGATGACGCCGAGATCGTCGTAGACGAAGCCGAAGGTCAGTGAGGAGAGATACGGCAGCGCCGCCGCCAGAATCAGCAGAAAGAGCGCAACGCGCTCGGCAGTGAAGATGCGGCGCCAGCCCGTGATCGGGCTGGAAGACGGCGATGGTGCGGAGTTCATCACACTCTCGAGGGGGGAAACACGTTCGGGTCAGGCATCAGCCTGACCCGAACATGGAGAAACTTACGTGCGCCGATCAGGTCACGGATCGCAGGTAATGATACCGTCGAGCGTTGTCGCAGCGGCCTGGCTACCGAAGCCGGCGTAGCACTGCTTGGTCGTCGCGCTGTGGCTCGAGGTGCCCTTCCAGCCC
>DATCPC010000239.1:0-4497 GCA_036564355.1 Gemmatimonadaceae bacterium
CGCCCCTATTGCGCGATCCGGCCCGCGCCATTCCCGTCATATGGGAATCCCATAGGACGGGCACATGGCGGAGAAGCTGGATGTGAAGCAGGGCACACTCGCCCTGATGATTCTCAAGACCCTCGAAGTGCTCGGCCCGCTGCACGGCTATGGCGTCGCGCGCCGCATCGAGGAGACGAGCCGCAACCGCCTCACGCTCAACTATGGCACGCTCTACCCCGCACTCCTCAAGCTCGAGCAGGAGGGGTTCATCAGCGCGGAGTGGCGCCAGTCCGAGAACAATCGTCGCGCGAAGTTCTATTCGCTCACCGCCTCGGGGCGCAAGCAGCTCGCACGCGAGGCCCGCGAATGGCATCGCACCGCGGATCTCATCGCCGACTTTCTCGCGCCGCGGCGGGAGACACCATGAGACACATTCGCGCCGCGCTCGCTCGCCTCGCCGGTGTCTTCACCAAGCACCGCTCGGATGACGACCTCCGCGACGAGCTCCAATCTCATCTCGACATGGAAATCGCCGAGAACGTTCGCCGTGGCATGGCTCCGGACGATGCGCGGCGCAAGGCGCTGCTCGCGTCCGGCGGCCTCACGGTCGCCGCCGAGTCCGTGCGCGCGCAGCGCGGACTCCCGTGGCTCGAGAGCATCGCCGCCGACATCAAGTACGCGCTGCGCGCGCTGCGTCACAGCCCCGCGTTCACCGCCATCGTCGTGATCACCCTGGCGCTCGGCATCGGCGCCAACACCGCGATCTTCAGCGTCGTTCGGGGCGTGCTGCTCAAGCCCCTTCCCCACCGTGATGGCGACCGGCTCGTCTATCTGCGTCAATCGACCGACGCGCCCGGGGGAGAGAACGTTCTCTTCTCCGTTCCCGAGGTGCGCGACTTTCGCAACGGCGCGAGCGCACTGGGCGGCATCGCGGAATACTCCCCGTGGTCCCTGACAATGCGGGGCAGCCAGAATGCGGTGCACATCGACGTGGGGCTCGTCACCGGCAACTTCTTCGCTGTGCTCGGGCTCTCGCCGGTGCTCGGACGGCTCACGCTGCCGAGCGACGATGGAGGTGGTGTGCCACCGGTGATGGTGCTGACACACGAATTCTGGACGAAGCGCTTCGGCGGAGACTCGAGCATCGTCGGCAAGCAGCTGCAGATGGATGGCACGACCGTGACGGTGATCGGCGTGGTTCAACCCGCGCCGTACTTTCCGGATCATATGGATGCGCTGTGCAACATGGTGATCAGCCCGCATCACGTGAGTGCGACGATGGTCGAGGGCCGCTCACACCGCATGACCGAGATGATCGCGCGGTTGGCGCCGCGCGCCACCGTGGAGCAGGCGCGGGCCGAGGTCGCCGCGGTGCACGCGCGCGCGGAGAACGAATTCCGGGAGGCGTACAATCCGGGATCGCACTATCGCGTCGCCGTCATCCCGTTCAAGGAAGCGCTGGGGGAGCGCGCGCGCCTCACGCTCTGGCTGCTCATGGCAGCGGCGGCGTTCGTGATGATCATCTCCGCCGCCAACGTCGTCAACCTGACGCTCATGCGCGGCGTGCGCCGGGAGCACGAGCTCGTCGTGCGCGCGTCGCTCGGCGCCGGCGTGTCGCGGCTGCGGCGGCTGATGCTGGTCGAGAATCTCGCGCTCACGCTCATGGGCGCCCTCCTCGGCGTGATCATCGCGATCGCCGGTGTGGGGCTGCTCATCTCGCTGGCCGAGCGGTACTCGCCGCGCGCGAGTGAGATCCGACTGGATGTCGTGGTCCTTGGCTTTACGCTCGCGCTTTCGGTGGCGCTCGCGCTTCTGCTCTCGTTCGTGGCGTCGCTGCCAAAGGAGGGCACCTTCGCAGCATGGATTGCGGCGGGCGCGCGGCGATTGAGCGGAGGGCTGCGCAAGCAGCGCCTGCAGCGCGCACTCGTGGTGGCGCAGATAGCGGTGTCCGTCGTACTGCTCGCGGGCGCCGGGTTGCTCACGCGCACCATGATCCAGCTCTCGGAGGTGAATACCGGGCTGCGAACCGAAGAGGTGCTGACGATGCCTGTACCCCTCCTGAATCCGGCACACGTCAATCCCGAGTCCGACGCCGCGAACAAGCAGCTCTACGATCGCATGCGGAGCGAGATCGCGGCGCTTCCCGGCGTGATCGAGGTTGGGCTCGGATCTACGATGCCGCTGAGTGTCACACCGCTCGACTTCGACGTCAAGGCGGAGGGCAAGACACTCGCCGCGGGCGACGCGACACCGCACGCCGACTTTCGAACCGCGAGCCCCGAGTACCTGGGCGCGGCGGGGATTCCGCTGCTGAAGGGGCGGGACTTTGCGATCACCGATCGGCCTGGCGCCGAACGAGTCGTGATCGTCAACAAGACCCTCGCTGACAGGTTCTTCCCCGGTGAGGACCCGCTGGGGAAGCGGATCGCCTTCACCGGTGACGTGCTCCAATTCACACCAATCAGCGGCGATTGGCGCACGATCGTCGGCGTCGTCGGCAACACGCGCGACGGTGGGCAGGACGCGGCGCCCCGGGCCGTGGCGTTCACGCCCTTCGCGCAGGAGCTCGCGATGCTCGGCGGTCTCGTGATTCGCGCCGACAGCAATGCGTCGGGACTCGAGGCATCGGCGACGCGCATCGTGCGACGCATCGCGCCGACGGTTCCGATCGAGCACGTGCGCACCGTGGCGCAGATCAAGGATGCAAGTGTGTCACCGCGGCGGCTGAATGCGGCGCTCATCTCCTTGTTCGGCACATTGGCGGTGATCATCGCGGCCGTGGGGATCGCCGGTGTGCTCGCGTTCTCGGTGAGCGCGCGGACGAACGAGATCGGAATCCGCATGAGTCTCGGGGCCGACCGCGGCCGGGTGCAGCGGATGATCCTGCGCGAGGGGAGCGTGCTGCTGGCGATCGGCCTCGCGCTGGGGGTCGTAGGCGCGTTCTTCGCCGCGCGCATCATCCGCGGTCTTCTCTACGGTGTCGCGCCGAGCGATCCGGTCACGCTGATCGGTGTGACCACGATGATGGCGGCGGTCGGGATTGCCGCGTGCTGGATTCCGGCATTGCGTGCGGCGCGCATCGATCCGGCGATCAGCATGCGGTCGTAGCGAGAGGAATTAGATCATGCGATTGAATGTTCGCCGTTGTGGCGGTGTTGGCGAGCGCTGGCGATCGTCGGATGATTCGATCGGGCGGACTCGCGAGCCTGCGGGGCGCGCCGCGGCTGGCGCGGCATCTGTGGCGCATGTGCTTCGCGCTGTTCATCGCGACGATGTCATTCTTTCTCGGCCAGGCGAAGGTGATCCCGAAGCCGATCCGCATCCCTGCGCTGCTCGCGCTTCCGGTGCTGGCGGTGCTGCTCACCATGCTGTATTGGCTGTGGCGCGTCCGGGTGAAGCGGCGCCTGCACGGCATCATTCGCGTCAGCGCGCCCGAAGCGGCGCGCTGAATCGGGAGCTTCCCGGCAACCATCCCAAGCCGGTCGCACCCACTCGCTCAGCTAGTGTGACCTGCCCGTGATCGACGGCGATTTCACCGGAGTCGGAAACGCCGGTCGCTTCGCCTGCACCCGTGGCGCTTTCGCCATCTCGTCCATCAGGATGGCGACCGCGCGCTCCAGCTGCGTGTCGTGTCCCGCGCGCCACGCCGCGGGGTCGAGCTCCACGTCCTCGTCCGGCGGCACCCCAACGTTCTCTACCGCATAGTCCCCCTCCGCCGTCCAGAGCGCGCCGCGCGGAGCAGTGACGAAACCCCCATCCATGAATCGCGGATAACCTCCGATGCCTACGAGCCCTCCCCACGTGCGCTTCCCAACGATCCTGCCAGCCTTGAGGCGACGGAAGAGCCACGGAAATTCATCGCCTCCGGAGCCCGCGTATTCATTCACGAGGAGCACCTTGGGGCCGTAGATCGCGCCGGCGGGCACGGGGATGTCGACGCCATTCCGCGTGGTGATGTAGTTGAACGGCGCGTTGCGGTTGAGATACTCCACCATGTAATCGGCGATGTTGCCACCCTGGTTGAATCGCTCGTCCACCACGGCTCCTCGCTTGTCCTGTTGCGCGAAGAAGTAGCGGTTGAAGCGTGTGTACCCTTCGTTGGAGGTGTTGGGCACGTAGATGTAGGCAAGCTTGCCGCCGGAGAGCGCGTCCACCTTGCGCCGATTCTGATCGACCCATGCGAGGTGCCTCAGCATCGCGTCGCTGGCCAGCGGCACCACGGTGACGTCGCGGGCGCCGATACCATTTGCGCTCGGGCCAACGCGCAGCACCACCGATTTCTCGGCAGTCCCCTCGAGCGCGTGGTCCACGTCCTCGTTCGACGTGAGCGCCTGTCCGTTCGCGGCGAGCAGGTATTCACCCGCCCGCACGTTGACGCCCGGCTGCGTGAGCGGAGCGCGGAACTCCGGGTTCCAGCTCTCGCCCGTGTACACCTTGGCGAACTTCCAGCGCCCGTTCTCGATCGTGTAGTCGGCGCCAAGCACGCCCGTGCGCGGCGCCTTCGTCGGCGTCGCG
>DATCPC010000012.1:0-14787 GCA_036564355.1 Gemmatimonadaceae bacterium
TCGATCGCGCGGTCGCTGCCCACCGGCTCGATACGGGGCGCATCCAGGCCTCGTTGCGCCGGCGGCTCAAGTGGGCGCAGTGGTCCTCGCCGCCCAACGAGTATCGCCGCCCGTCCGGAACCGATGTGCTCTGGGGCGCGCAGCTCGCGGACCGCGTGGTGCACGTGGTGCACGGAGTGCCTGAGAGGCTGCAGGCCCCGCTCGACGTCGTGGTCGTCGACGACGACCTCGGCGGCCCGTACCCGCCGTCCACCCGCGATTCACTTCTCGACACACTCTTCGATGCCGGCTGGAAGGCACGCCGTCTCGAGCAGTTCGATCCATCCTCGAAGAACAATGCCGTGATCGCGCTCTTCGGCGAAACGCGCGCCTGGAAGCAGCGCGTCGGCTACAGTCAGGCCGCAATGCGGGCGTTGCGCGCGGCGTGCGCGGCGCGGCCGAACGCGACCGTCATCCAGTTCGGTCATCCGCGACTTGCCTCGCAGCTCTCCCTCGCACGGTGCGTGGTGAGCGCGTGGGGCGGGGAGGCGGCGATGCAATGCGCCGCCGCCCGCTGGATCATGCGCGCGCGCTAGCGTGCGCCCAATCGACTGGACGGTAGTCGCGGTCTACATGACCGCGACGCTCGCGATTGGGCTGTGGCTTGCACGGCGTGCCTCGCGGTCACTCGAGGATTTTTTCGTCGGCGGACGTACGATCCCGTGGTGGCTCGCCGGCGCGTCCATGGCGGCGATCACCTTCAGCGTCGACACGCCACTGTACGTCAGCGGCCTCGTCATCGGACGCGGCATCGCGGGGAATTGGGAGTGGTGGTCGTTCGTCGTCGCGCACGTGTCGATGATCTACCTATTCGCGCGCCTGTGGCGGCGCGCCGGAATTCTCACCGACTACGAGCTCACGGAGCTGCGCTACGGGCGCAAGGCGGCCGCCGTGCTGCGCGGTACCGGCGCCTTCCTGTTCGCGCTCCCGATCAACGCCATCAGCATCGCGTACGGGATGCTCGCGATGCGAAAGGTGGCGGACGCGCTCGGCATCTGGTCGCAGCTCGGTCTCGATGGCGACAGGCAGAAGGTACAGGCCGTCGTGCTCATCGCGGCGATCGTGCTGCTCTACGCGGCGTTCAGCGGCCTGTGGGGCGTGGTCACCACCGACTTCTTCCAGCTCGCGCTCGCGTTGATCGGTGCGATCGTCGTTGCCAGGTACGCGCTGCACGAGATCGGCGGCATTGCGGTGCTCCCCGCGAAGCTCGCCGCCGCGGGGAAAAGCGATCATCTCGCTTTCTTCCCCTCGCTCGGAAGCGCGCTCCTGCCGCTGCCGACCTTCCTCGCCTACATCTCCATCCAGTGGTGGGCGTACAAGGGGGCCGATGGCGGCGGACAGTTCGTACAGCGTCTGGTCTCCGTCCCGTCGGAAAAGGACGCGGAAAAGGCGGCGTGGCTGTTCAACATCATCAACTACGTCGTGCGCTGCTGGCCGTGGATCATCGCCGCACTCGTCGCGATGGTGGTGCTCCCCTCGCTCGCCGATCGCGAGATGGCATATCCGACGCTGATGAAGCGCTACCTGCCGGCCGGAATGCTCGGACTCGTCTTCGCATCGCTCGTAGCCGCGTTCATGTCCTCGGTGTCGGCGCAGGTGAACTGGGGCGCGAGCTATCTCGTGAACGATGTGTATCGTCGCTTCGTCGCGCCGAATGCGTCCGATCGTTCGCTCGTGTGGGCGGGGCGCGTCGCGTCGCTCATCATCACGGCCGTCGCATCCGCCGTCGCGTTCAATCTCCACAGCATCGGCGAGACGTTCCGGCTTCTCATCGCGCTCGGCACCGGTACCGGCGCCGTTCTGATCCTGCGGTGGTTCTGGTGGCGCATCAATGTATGGGCCGAGATCGCGGCGCTCGTGGGCAGCGTGCTCGTGGCGTCGCTGATCTACTCCGTGCCGTCGCTGCGCGCGCTCGAGTTCGGGATTCGAGAGACCGCGATGGCGGCCGTCGTCACCGCGCTCTGGCTCACGGTGATGTGGCTGACGCCGCCCGAAAGCGACGAGACGCTGGATGCATTTTATGCCCGCGCGCGTCCGGGCGGCGCATGGGGGCCGGTTCGCGCGCGCACGGGAATCGCGCCGCGCCAGCATCTCGCGAGCGACGTGCGCCGCGTCTTCGCCGGAGTCGCCGCGCTGCTCGGCGTGAACATCACGATCGGCACGCTCCTGCTTCAGCAGTGGAGCGTTGCGCTGGCAGCTGCGGTCGTCGCGATCGGCGGCGTCCTCTACTTGCGCCGCGCGCGAACGTTGCTCGCGGACTAGCGAGAGTTACGCGCGAATGCCGCTGTCCGAGGCCGTCGGATGCGTGGGCTCGGGCTGTTTGGTGTGAATGACCCCCGTCTTGACGATCCGGTAAACGAGCAGCGCGGCGATCACGAGTAGCGCGCCCGCAACCAGGAAGAGGAACGAGCGTCCCTTCGCACTCATGGGACGCGGCGCCGCGGTTGGAACGGACGCGTTCACCGACGTGGGCTCCGGCTCCGCTGCCACGGCTTCGGTGTTCCGCCGCCGAAACGGCGCGGTGGGTCCGTCGACGTAGCGCTGGCGAGGCGTCGCCGGCGTCTGCGAGCCCGGCAGCGGAAACACAGCGTGGCCTACCGACTCTTCGTCTTCCGGAGTCGTCAGCCCGTCGCCTTCGAATCGCGCCACGATGACGGTGATGTTGTCCGGCCCGCCATTCTCGTTCGCGCGATCGATGAGCTCCCTGCACGCCGACAGCAGGTCATCGTTGCTCTCCTGAAGAATCTCGGCGATCTCATCCTTGCGGACGAGCCCCGAGAGTCCATCCGTGCACAGCACCAGCGTGTCGCCCTTCCGCACCTTCTGGTAGGTGAGATCGATCTTCACCGTCGGCTCGGGACCGAGCGCCTGGAGGATGATGTTGCGGCGCTCGCTGCGCTCCGCCTCCTCCGGGGTGAGCTCGCCAGCCTCGATCAGACGCTGCATGAGCGACTGATCCTTCGTGATCTGCAGCGCGACGCCATTGCGCACGAGATACGCGCGGCTGTCTCCCACCTGCGCGAGATAGAGCGTGTCGCCAAGCAGCCCGGCGATCGTCGCCGTGGTACCGAGCCCGCGCGACTCCGGATGCTCCACCGCGTACGCGAAAATCTTCGCGTTGGCAGCCTCGGCCGCCGACTTGAGGGCGCGTGCGAACACATCGGCGTTGCGCTCGGGGGCCGAACGCCATTGGGCGCGGAGCTCGGACTGCACGGTGAGGATCGCCAGCTCGCTCGCGATCTCGCCGGCTGCGGCACCGCCGAGTCCGTCCGCCACCATGAACAGTGAGCCGTGGCTGCCAACGAGGTGCGTGCGAACCTCTGGTTGCAGCGACGCGTTGTCCGCGGTGAGATCGGCAACGAGAAACGCGTCCTCGTTATGATCGCGCACGCGGCCGACGTCGGTTCGGCCGAACACGTTCACGATCACGTCACCGGGCACGGCGTCAGGTTGCGGATTCGCGCTGGTCACGGATGCAAGGTATGCAAAAAGGCGCTCACGTGCACTCTTTGCACTTTGGGAGTGTCCTCACACACGCTCCACGCGGAGCACCTGGTCGCCCAGAAGCACGCGCTGCCCGACCTTGAGGGCACGCTCGCCGCGCACCGCGACGCCAATGCCGTTGCGGCTGACGAGGTCGTTGATGACGAACGACCCGTCGAGCTCGCGCAGATCCGCGTGGCGGCCGCTCATCGTCTGATCGTATGGAAAGGTCCAGTCGCCGACATCGCGCCCGATCGTGATCGAGCGGCCCTGCGCGAGATACTTGCTGTCGCGCACGCTGCCATCGGCGCGGAGTTGCGAGAGCCGCGCAATGTCGGGCGCGGGCGTCAGCGAGCCGACGCGACGCGTGCCGTCCGCATCCGCGCGCGGCGCCGGGGGAGTGCCGAGGCGCTGGAACTCGAGAATCTGCGACCCGATGAGGAGGACGTCGGTGTCGGCGAGCGAATACGGGCCATCGATGAACACCCACGTGCGATTGCTCGATCCGAGGTCGCACACGAAGAGGGTGCCCTCGCGGAGGACGAATCGCGCATGGATCGGCGAGAGGTACTGATCGTTCTCGAACGCCAGATCGCAGGCGCCGCGCCCGACCGTGAGCTCCGGCTCGTTCATGGCTACGGAGCGCTTGCTATCGTCATGCTCGTCCAGCACCGAGATGCGCGTGGTGGCGACGGGGCGCTTGGCTGTGAAGGGGAGTGTCTTCGACTCGACCTTCGCTGTGTCCGGCGCGCCGGGCGCCTCGTCGAGCGGCGCGCCGCACGACGCACAGAATGTGTCGTGCTCGGGGCTGATGAGGGAGCCGCATGAGGCGCAGCTCTGGGCCGCGGCGAGTTTCGCGTCCGTGCGCCGTCCGCAGTGCGCGCAAAACGGAAGTGCCGCCTCGATGATGCTGCCACACCATCCGCAGCTCACGGTGTCTCCTTCGGGCACGGACGCGTGGGGCGTGAGTGAAAAGTCCAGTGCGCGCGCGGCACTCGAGGCGCGCCGGCCGATACTCGGCGAGAGGCGATGCAAATGCGCGGGCCGTGCTCCCCCGGACGGCTTGGAGACGAAGGGAGGTGTTGCCGCAATCGCGGACGCGGATTCGGCTGCCGCCCCGACCGGTTTTCCGCAGTCGATGCAATACAGCGAATCGGCCGTATTCGAGCGTCCACAAAATGCGCAGTCGATCAAGCGTGAACCTCCAGGGAGTACCCCGGTAAGACGCGTGAATATACGGCGAGGTCAATACGAAGGGCAATGAAAGCGCGCTCCCAGAACGACTTAACAGATCACCATCGCAGCGGCGCGCGAGCCGTGCGGCTCCCTCCTCGCGGGGCGGTCGGTTAGGTTGGACTCAATGCGTTCATCTCTCGTTGGCGTTTCAGTGCTGCTCGCCGCCTGCGCAACCGCCACGCCCGCCACGAAAACCGCTCCCGCCCCGGCTCCCGCATCGCGCGCCGAAGTCACCTCGATGCTTCCGCCAATCCCGCTCGTCACTGGCGCGCTCAAGCCGACCGTCGTCTATCCGGTTGCCAATTCGTTCGTGGAGGCGCGCGACTCGAATTTCATCTTCGGATCCGTGGGCAACGGTCGCGCGCAGCTCTGGATCAACGGCGCGGCGGTGCCTGTTTCGCCGAACGGCGCATTCCTCGCGTGGCTCCCGGTACCGGCGGTGGACAGCCCGCGCTACGAGATCGTCGCGGTGGCGGGCACGGACACGGCGCGGCTCGAGCACCCCGTGCGGCTGCGGCCGCCGGTGTTGAAGCTCGCGACCGATGGACCGCTCGCGTACGACACCGCATCGCTGTCGCCGGGTAGCCGGCTCGCACTTCGCGACGACGACACGGTGCGCGTGACCGTGCGCAGCGCGCCCAACGCGAGCGTGGTGTGGCGAAGCGACCTGGGTGCGACGCAGGCACTCTCGGCGTCGGGAACACTGTTCTCCGTCGACCTGCCCGCGCGAATGCTGCGCGCGCGCACGGAGCTCGTCCTCATGCGACGCGGTGACACGATCCACGTCGCGCTGCCGCCAGTTGGCGTCGCCCTCTCGAACCAGTGGGAGATGCTCGGCCCCGACAGCGTCGGACCCGACGCGACGGACGAGGAGTTGATCGGGCGCCCGATTCCGTCGGGCACGTACAAGTGGTTTCTTCTCCCCGGCACCGCGCTCGAGGTGACGGGGCGTAACGGCGACTACTCGCGCGTGCGGCTCGACTCGCAGCTCGAGGTCTGGGTGTCCACGTCGGATCTGCACCCGCTGCCCAGCTGGTGGCTGCCGACGAAGCGCGTCGCGGGGAACGCGAGGCTCGTCTCGCAACCGGAGTGGGTGGACCTCGTGGTGCCGATGGCTGGCCGGCCGCCGTACTATGTGGATGAGGGCGCGCACGAGCTCACCGTCACGCTCTACGGCACGATGATCAATACCGACATCGTGAACTATGGCGGCAACGACTCGCTGGTGCGCGAGGCAAAGTGGACGCAGGACGCGAGCGACCGTGGCCACTTCACGCTGCAGCTCTCGTCGCCCGCGTACGGCTATCTCGCGTTCTGGCAGAATGGCGCGTTCATACTGCGCGTGCGCCGTCCACCGCGCATCGATTCCGGCTCGCCGCTCAAGGGGCTCACGATCGCGATCGACCCGGGCCATCCGCCCATCGGCGCCACGGGCCCCACCGGGTTGTACGAGCCCGTGCCGACGCTGGCCGTCGGACTACTGGTGCGGCAGATGCTCGAGGCGCGCGGCGCGAAGGTCGTGATGACGCGCACCACCGCGGATCCCGTCGCGCTCGGCGATCGTCCGATCATCGCGCGAAAGGCGAACGCGAACGCGCTCGTGTCGATCCACCTGAATGCGCTGCCGGATGGCATCAACCCGTTCACGTCGAACGGAACGGGCGCCTACTACTTCCGATCGCAATCGCTGCCGCTCGCGCGCGAGCTGCAGCGCGCGATGGTCGCGCGCATGGGACTTCGCAACCTCGGCATCAACTACGACAACCTGCGGCTCGCGCGGCCCACGTGGATGCCCGCGGTCCTCTGCGAGGGGGCGTTCCTCATGATCCCCGAGCAGGAGAACGCGCTGCGGACGCCGGAATTTCAGAAGGTGTATGCAACCGCCATCGTCGACGGGCTCGAGAGCTACTTCCGGTCGCTGCCCGCGCGATGAGCGTTGGGCGCGCGCTTGCCGCGCTCGCAGTGGCGCTCACCTGCGCGGCCGCGCGCGGCTCGGCGCAGGTGATTCCGAACGCGCACTGGCGCACGATCGACACGAAACACTTTCACATCCACTTCACTCGCGAGCTCGAGCCGGCGGCGCGGCGCGCCGCAACGAGCGCGGAGCGCGCGTACGCGAAGCTCGCCGCGCAGCTGCATCCCCCGCGCGGGCCGATCGATCTCGTGATCGCGGACAACGTCGACTACGCGAACGGGCTCACGACGCCCTTCCCGACGAATCGCGTCATCGTGTACGCACATCCGCCGCTCGACGACGTGTCGCTTCGCTACTACGATGACTGGCTGTCGCTCGTCATCACGCACGAGCTCACGCACGTCTTCCATCTCGATCGCACGCGCGGATGGTGGAGAGTCGCGCAGCATGTGTTCGGACGATCGCCGGCGCTGTTTCCGAATCAGTTCGAACCGGGATGGGTGATCGAAGGCCTCGCCGTCTATTTCGAAAGCGACCTCACGGGCTTCGGTCGTGTCGATGGCACGTACGAGCAGATGATCGTCGCGTCGACGGCGCGCACGACCGGGATGCTCGGCATCGACAAGTGGAGTCTCGCCACCACGCGCTACCCGAACGGCGACATCGCGTACGGCGAGGGCGCGCTGTTTCTGGATTATCTCGCGCGCACGCGCGGCGCGGAGTCGATTGGAAAGTTCATCGAAACATCCAGCGGCGCCACGATCCCGTTCCGCCTGAATCACATGGCGAGGCAGGGCTTCGGAATCTCGTTCAGCGATGCGTGGCGCGAGTGGCGCGACAGCGTGGTGGCGGCAGCCGCCGCGGAGCGAGTGCCGATGGATGGCTGGCACGACGTGACCACCGATGGCTATTTCGTCGGCTATCCGCGCTGGGCGAACGATGGATCGCTGCTCTACGTGGCGTCGAACGGTAAGCAGACTCCGGCGCTGCAGCGGATGCGCGCGAACGGCGCGATCGAGCGGCTGTCGCGGCGCAACGGCGTGTCGCCGAACGCGCCGCTGCGCGACGGCTCGGTGGTCTACTCGCAGCTCGATCTCGTCGATTCGTATCGAGACTTCTCCGATCTGTATCTCGAAAAAGACGGGCGCGTCACCCGGCTGACGCACGGCGCGCGGCTCGGCGAAGTCGATGCGCGCGCCGATGGTGAGCTCGTCGCCGTGCAGTCGTCGCCTTCGACGACGGTGCTCGTGCGCGTGCGCCCGGAGGGGTCCTCGATACGGGTGCTCACGAGCGCCTCGCCGGATACGCAGTGGGCGGAGCCGAGATGGTCACGACATGGCGACCGCATCGCGGCGACGCGATGGACGCGCGGCGGAATCACCGAGATCGTGGTGCTCGACACCCTCGGGCACGTGCTGCGATCGCTCGCGCGCGATCACGCCTCGAACTCGCAGGCCGAGTGGGCGCTCGAGGACGCGGCGGTCGTGTACGCGTCCGATCGCACGGGCGTGTCGCAGCTGTACGCGGTTCGCGCGGAGGGCGGCGCGAGCGTGCGCCTCACGGACGCGACCACGGGCGTATTCTGGCCGACGATCTCGCCCGATGGTCACTCGCTTGCGGCCGTGCGATGGGAGCACGATGGATTTCACGTCGGCGTCGCACCGCTCGGCCGAGCGCTGGAGGGGCGGACGGGTGGAGTGGTGCGCGTCGCGAGGGCGGATACCACGCCGGCGCCTCCGCCAGCCGACGCGAGCACCGCCGCGGCGCACGACTACTCGCCGTGGCGCTCGCTCCTCCCGCGCTTCTGGCTTCCGCTCATCGGCCAGAACGATTTCGGCAACTACACCGCGGGTGCGTACACCACCGGAAGCGACATCGTCGGACGACACGTGTACGACGCCCAGCTGTTGATCGACTTCGTGCACGGCCAGCACACGGCGCAGGCATCGTACCGCTACGCGGGGCTCGGGCAGCCCGTGATTCATGCCGATGTGAACCAGTACTGGGATGCGTATCGCGCGCTGGACAGCAGTGGCGCGTTCGCGGGCGATCTCTTTCGTCGCACGCGCGACTTCGATGTCGGGCTCACGTTCAGCCGGCCGCGCGTGCGCACGAACGCGTTTCTGTCGCTGTTCGGCACTTTCGAACAGCGCGACTACACGACGGACCCCGCGCCGCTGATCGGCCACATCGTAGGGCTAGAGGATCCCTCGCGTCGCTACTGGATCGCGTCGTGCTCGGCCGGTTGGACCAACATCCAGCAGCCCACGCTCTCGATCTCAGCCGAGGATGGCGTGTCGATCTCCGCGACAGGGCGGGTAAAGTGGCTCGAGGGGAGCGGACCCGCGGCGGCGAAGAACGTCTCGGCATCGCTGGCGGCGTACAAGTCGATCGACGTGGGGGCATTCGCGCATCACGTGATCGCCGCGCGTGCGGCCGCCGGTATTTCGGATGGCACCGAGCAGAACGAGTTCGACCTGGGAGGCGCGAGCGGCGCGAACATCGCCACGCTGCCTGGCGTCTCGCTCGGCTCGCGCCGAACTTTTGGTGTGCGGGGGTTTCCGGTGGGGATAGAGAGCGGCACGCACATCGTGGCGGGCGCGCTCGAGTACCGATTGCCGTTCACGCGACCGGAGCGCGGGCTCGGAATGTGGCCGGTGTTCCTCGATCGAACGTCGCTCTCGGTGTTCGGCGACGCGGGGAGCGCGAGCGGCGGCTTCGGCGTACCGGGCACCATCGCGGATCACTGGATCGCGTCCGCCGGAGCGGAGCTCGGCATCAATCTCGCGGTGCCGTACGATGTGCCGTACCTTCTTCGCGTCGGCGTGGCCGCCCCCGTGGTGAATCACTCCGGCCTGAGTGTGGCCTCCTCCAGCCTGTACGTTCGTCTCGGCTTCGCCTTCTGAGTCTTCCCTTCATCTGGCAGCGTTTTCGTGAGCATCGATCCCAGCGTCTTCATCCACCCGCTCGCGGCCGTGATTGGCAACGTCACGCTTGGCGCACACGTGTCGGTGTGGCCGACGGCGGTGATTCGGGCGGACAGCGCGCCGATCACGATCGGTGCCGACACGAACGTTCAGGATGGCGCGGTGCTCCATGTCGACAAGGGGTACCCGATGCTGATTGGGGCGCGCGTGTCGATCGGGCATCGCGCGGTGCTGCATGGCGCAACGGTCGAGGATGACTGTCTGATCGCGATGGGAGCGATCCTGCTCAATGGGGTCGTGGTGGGCGCAGGGTCGCTCGTGGGAGCGGGAGCGGTGTGTCGCGAAGGGATGCGCATCCCGCCGCGATCTGTGGTGCTGGGAGTGCCTGCGCGCGTGGCGCGCGATGCGACGTCGGAGATCACAGCCCGAATCCGTCGCACGATGGAGAGCTATCTGTCGCTGCAGGAGGAATACCGGGCGGGAAGGCACCCGCTCATCCGCACGTGAAAGCGGGCAAGGCGGACGCGCGCGTGGCGTGACGCGGAAGGGGAAACGGCGTCGGGAATCGAGGTGGCGAGCACAGCACTGTTACTTCGGAAGCGCATACAGCGTCGAGCTTTGATCGGTGTCGGATGGGAGCAGAATCGCGAGGTAACCGGTGAGAGACTTGCGCTGGCGCGGGGCATTGTGGAGGGATTGTTGATGACTGGCGCACACTTCGCATTTGTGATGTGGATAGCGTAACTCATTGTGCTAAAAGCTTTTACAGAACGCCTTGCGCGGAATCACGATCCCCCGTATTCTCCTCCCCCCACGCCATCACGCCGGATTTTTTCCCGGCTTTCTCCGCCGCTGTTTCGCAAGACATCCCCCCCGATTCCGCTATATTTAGACGTCCCGTTTTGACAAGGAGTGCTCCCATCATGCCCCATCCCGCACGCCCCGCCGCACCGGCAGCCCTCAGCAAGAATGCACGGATTGTCCTCGAGAAGCGGTACCTGGTAAAGGACAAAACGGGAGCGCCCACCGAGCAGCCGGAAGATCTCTTCTGGCGAGTCGCGACGGTGGTTGCAGAGGCGGACCGGCGGTATGGCGCGAGCGAGGGCGCGACGGGCGCGGTGGCGGATGAGTTCTACCGGTTGATGACGGAGCGGCGCTTCGAGCCCAACTCGCCCACGCTCATGAACGCCGGCCGCCCCCTCGGACAGCTCTCGGCCTGCTTCGTTCTGCCGGTCGACGACTCGCTTTCCAACGGTCAAACGGGCATCTACGACACGCTGCGATCGATGGCGCTCATCCACCAGTCGGGCGGCGGCACGGGGTTCTCTTTTTCGCGTTTGCGCCCCAAGGGGGCCATGGTGCGCTCCACGACGGGCGTTGCCTCGGGACCGATCTCGTTCATGAAGCTCTACGACGCGTCCACGGACGCGGTGAAGCAGGGCGGCACGCGACGCGGCGCAAACATGGGAATTCTCCGGGTCGATCATCCGGACATCATGGAGTTCATCACCTGCAAGGAAGACCTCACGCAGGTCGTGAACTTCAACATCTCCGTCGCCGTCACCGCGCAGTTCATCGCGGCGCTGCGCGCGGGTGAGTCGTACGACCTCGTCGATCCCGTCACGAAGGAAGTGGTAGGGCAGCTCGACGCGAAGATGGTGTGGGACCGCATGATCGAGGGCGCGTGGCGCACGGGCGAGCCCGGGTGCTTCTACATCGACGAGGCGAACCGCTACAACCCGGTGCCGCACCTCGGCCTGTACGAGGCGACCAATCCGTGTGGCGAGCAGCCGCTCCTCCCGTACGATGTGTGCAACCTCGGCAGCATCAACGTCGGCTACTACGTCGTGGATGGCCGCATGGACTGGGATGCGTTCAAGCGCGACATCCATCTGTCCACGCACTTCCTGGACAACATCATCGACGTCAACAAGTATCCGCTCGCCGAAATCGATTCGCTCTCCAAGCGCATCCGCCGCGTCGGCCTGGGTATCATGGGCTTCGCGGACATGCTCGTCCGTCTCGCGATTCCGTACGATTCCGCGGAAGGCGTCGAGATGGGCCGCAAGGTGATGGAATTCCTCGACGCCGAGTCGAAGCGCGAGAGCGAGCGGCTCGCCAATGCTCGCGGGCCGTTCCCCGAGTGGGCGCGCTCGATCTGGGGTCCCGACGAAACGTGCGCCCGTGATGCGGACGGCACGCGAGTGCGTCCGATGCAGATGCTTCGCAACTGCAACGTCACCACCGTTGCGCCCACGGGCACCATCTCGATCATCGCTGGATGCTCCTCGGGGCTCGAGCCGCTGTTTGCCGTTGCGTTCATGCGCAATCAGGCTGGCGTCATGATGCCGGACGTGAACGAAGACTTCGTCGAGATCGCGAAGCGCGAAGGGTGGTACAGCGACGCGCTCGTCGAAAAAATCGCGCGCACGGGCACGGTCGAGCACAACGAGATCCCGGCTCGCTGGCAGCGCGTGTTCGTCACCGCCAATCAGATTGCGCCCGAGTGGCACATCCGCATGCAGGCGGCGTTTCAGAAGCATTGCGACTCGGCCATCTCGAAAACCACGAACTTCGCGCACACGGCCACGAAGGAAGACGTCCGCACCATCTACGAGCTCGCGTACGAGCTCGGGTGCAAGGGTGTCACCGTGTACCGCGATGGCTCGCGCGACAACCAGGTGCTGTCGACGGGTGCCACGGAGCACGCGGCCTCGGTTCGCGATGGCTCCTCCGACTCGAAGCGTGAGCTCGGCGAGCTGCACGGCACACTCGCGGAATCGAATGCCGAGATCGAGCGGCTCAAGCGCGCGCTCTACGAGTCCGAGGCGGAGAATCTGCAGCGTCGCGCCAAGCGGTCGCGCCCGGACAAGCTCCGCTCGACGTCGATTCGCAAGGAGACGCCGCTCGGCGTGATGTTCGTTCACATCACCGAGGATGATCGCGGGCAGCCGTTCGAGGTGTTCGTGACGCTCGGCAAGGCGGGTGGCGCGGCGATGGCCGATGCGGAGGCAGTGGGACGCCTGATCTCGCTCGCGCTTCGCTCGGGAATACCGCTCATGCAGATCCACCGTCAGCTCCGCGGCATCAGCTCGGATCGCGCCGTGGGCCTCGGGCCGAACAAGGTGCTCTCGATGCCGGACGCGATCGGCCTGGCGCTCGAGGAGTGGTTTCGCGACAAGCAGGGGGTACAGCAGGAGCTGCTCGTCGATCACACGTCGGGCATTGGCGGAAGCATTCCCGCGCTCGAGCAGATCACCGTCAGCGGCCCGCCGGCCAACCAGATTCAGATGACGTTCGAGTCCGCGAACGGCGGCGGCAGCGAGTCGTTCATCGGCACCTGTCCCGACTGCAGCTCGCAGCTGGAGTTCGCCGAGGGATGCGTGAAGTGCCACGTGTGCGGATTCAGCGAGTGCGGGTGAGAACGCGCGAAGGCGATCGGTAAGGGCTTCGGCGATCGAGGGAGTGGTGCTTTGCACCGCTCCCTTTTCCTTGTCACGACCATGCCCGCCCAGGGCGCGCACGCGCGCTCCGCCACGTGCATGGGACCGGACCTTGCAGCGACCGAGTGCGCGTTTCATGGTTCCCGGAGCTGTTTGACGCCAGCAATCATCCTGCACAGCCGCGTAGCGGTGGCGGCTTTCCAATTCTTAGGTGGAGCCAGTCGTGGCATTACCCCTCGGACGCAAGCTGCCGCTACTGATCTCCGGGCTGATCCTGCTCGTCCTCCTCGCCTCCTCGAGCGCCGCATACCTCGAGGTCGAGCGCTCCTCGACGACGACGGCGAACGATCGCGTGACGAGCCTCGCGCAGCAGCTCGCTGAGATGGTGCGCGTGAGTGTCGTGTCGCGCGGAGCGATGATGCGGCGCGTCGCCGGCGATTCCGCCGTCCGGCGCCTCCTGCGATCGGCGGACACCGGCAGACTGGACGCGTCGCCTGGCGTCAATTCCGCGCTCGAACGACTCGTCGTCCCGACTGATTCCGATGGACTGATCGAGATTTGGGATCAGTCCGGCCACCCGCGTGCCCGTTTCGCCGACAGTCTGATGACTGCGCAGGATGACGCGGAAGATCCGCAGCGCACGATGCTCGTTTCCAGCGAGTCCCAGCCCGGCGCGCTCGACTCGGTGCGCACGGCCCCATTCTACGCGCGCCGGGACACCGTCTACACGTGGTACGTCCAACCCGTGGTGTACGGAGGCCTGACGACCGGGTTCGTGGCGCAGCGCGTCCGCCTGGCCAGGAACGCCGCATCTACATCGGCCCAGCGCGGGCTACGGGAGATCATGGGTCCGGGCGTCGATCTCTACCTCGCCAATACCGGGAACGAGTTGCGGACCACGACTACCGGACAGCTCTCCGTGCAGCCGCCGGCGCTGAAGTCGGCTCGAGGGCCCGTCGAATATCGCGATCCGGTGACGGGTGAGATGCTGGGCGCCAAGGCCGCGATTCCCCTGACGCCGTGGCTGGTCCAGATAGCCATGCCGCGCGCGGTCGTGTACGCGCGGCCGCTCGCGTTCCTGCGGCGGATGAGCATCGTCGCTCTCATCACGCTCGTCCTCGGTGCCCTCTTGGCACTGGCGCTCAGTCGCCAGGTTACGCGGCCGCTGGCCGAGCTCACCGCAGCAACGCACGACCTGTCTGCGGGCGACTACGAGCGCCGCGTGCACATAGCGCGCGGCGACGAGATGGGACAGCTCGGCGATGCGTTCAATCTGATGGCCGCGCGCGTGTCGGAGTCGCGCGCGGCGATCGAGCAGCAGCGCGTCGAGGCGGAATCCGCGCGGCGTGAAGCGGTGGCCGCGAGCCAGGCGAAGAGCGACTTCCTCGCGGTGATGTCGCACGAGCTGCGACCCCGCTCAACGCCATTCTCGGCTTCTCGAGCCTCCTCATCGACGAGATCACGGCACCGATCACCGAGCGACAGCACACCCAACTCACGCGAATCCGGAGCGGCGGACAGCACCTTCTTTCGCTCATCGATGAGATTCTCTCGCTGACGCGACTCGAGGCGGGGCGCGAGGACGTTCACCTGGAGACCGGCGATGCGTACCTCGTTGCGCGCGAGATGGCCGGCCTCGCCGAGCCAATGGCGGCACTGAAGGGGCTCGCGCTGGTGACGAGCATTCCGCCGGGAACGTGCGAATGCCGCACGGATTTCACCAAGCTTCGCCAGATCCTGCTCA
>DATCPC010000022.1:0-30654 GCA_036564355.1 Gemmatimonadaceae bacterium
CAGACCGCGATCTATGCGACGAACCTCGGCAGCTGGGTCGTGCCCGGGATGCTGTGCGCCGCGATCTATCTCGCGATGTCGCTGCCGCTGTCGCGACTCGCGCGGCGCCTCGAAAAACAGTGGAGGGCGGCGTGACGCACGCGCTCGATGTGCGCGACGTGCACGCATCGCGCGGGCCGCACGAGGTGCTGCGCGGCGTCACCATCGCCGTCGCGCCCGGCGAGATCTGCGCGCTCATGGGAACATCGGGAGCGGGGAAGACGACGATGCTCCGCGCGATCGCCGCGCTCGGACCCTTCGACTCGGGCTCGATCGTCGTCGACGGATTCGCGCTGAAGCCCGGTCATGTGCCACCGGAATCGAAGCTGCGCGTGCTCAGGCGCAGCGTCGGGATGGTGTTCCAGTCGCAGTCGCTCTTCGAGCATCTGACCGCGATCGAGAATGTCACTCTTGCGCTAGTGCAGGCGCTCGGCTGGACGCGGGAGCGTGCGAACACCGAAGCGATGGTGCTGCTCACCACGCTCGGCGTTGCGGCACGCGCATCGGCGTTTCCGCGCCAGCTCTCCGGCGGCGAGGCGCAGCGCGTGGCGATCGCGCGCGCGCTCGCACCCGATCCGACGCTGTTGCTCCTCGATGAGCCGACTTCGGCGCTCGATCCCGCGCGCCGCGGCAGCCTCGGCGACGTGCTGCGGGCGCTCGCCGCCGAGGGGCACGCGCTCCTGATCTCGACCCACGACGTGGACTTCGCGGAGGCGTTCGCGGATCGCGTCGCCATACTGGCGAAGGGAATGGTTGTGGAGGAAGGGTCGCCGCGCGAGGTGCTCTCGGAATCGACGCACGCGGACACGCGCGCCCTGCTCCGTGCGTCCAGCGCGGAGCCCCGGTCGTGACACTTTACACTCGGGTGGACGTCCCCTAGCTTTCGCCATGGCAACCAGTACTCGCATCTCATCACGGCCCGCTGTCTCCGCATCGTCATCGCCGGAGAGCGGGCCGTCTCGTCA
This sequence comes from Gemmatimonadaceae bacterium, assembly GCA_036564355.1. Lineage (GTDB taxonomy): Bacteria > Gemmatimonadota > Gemmatimonadetes > Gemmatimonadales > Gemmatimonadaceae > FEN-1250. Next base: position 1,005 of record DATCPC010000022.1, read on the forward strand.
TCAGGACGGGACTTCGGCGTCGCGAGTGCGCGCCGAGCCGGCGCTCACCTTCGACGATGTGCTGCTGGCGCCGCGACACAGCGTCACGCATCCGAAGGACGTGAGCACGAGCAGCCGTTTCACTACGGGAATTGCGCTCAACATTCCGCTCGTCTCCGCCGCGATGGACACGGTGACGGAGTCCGAAATGGCAATCGCGATGGCGAGGGCAGGTGGAATCGGCGTGATCCACAAGAACATGTCGATCGACCGGCAGGCCGCCGAGGTCGATCGGGTGAAGCGCTCCGAGAGCGGAATGATCCTGAAGCCGATCACGCTGGGCCCCGAGGCGACGCTTCGCGAGGCGAACGCGCTGATGATGCGGTTCAAGATCTCGGGTGTGCCGATCGTGGATCGCGACAACCGGCTGATCGGCATCATCACGAATCGCGATCTGCAGTTCGAGCGACAGCTGGACCGGCCGCTGCAGGACGTGATGACGAAGGACAATCTCATCACCGCGCCCGTCGGCACGACGCTCGATGAGGCGGAGCGGATTCTCGGCAGGCATCGCATCGAGAAGCTCCCCGTCGTGGACGCCGACGGACGACTGGGCGGGTTGATCACCGTGAAGGACATTCACAAGCGCCGCCAGCATCCGAGCGCGAACAAGGATCAGCACGGCCGGCTGTGCGTCGCGGCTGCGCTGGGATCAGGCGGCGACTTCAGGGAGCGCGCGCGAGCGCTGTTCGAGGCGGGCGTCGACGCGCTGGTGATCGACACGGCGCATGGGCACAGCGAGGGCGTGCTCCAGGCGACGTCGCTCATCCGCGAGATGCTTCCGGAGATTCAGCTCATCGCCGGAAACGTCGCGACACGGTCGGGGACGATGGCGCTGGTCGAGCGCGGCGTGAATGCGGTGAAGGTGGGTGTTGGTCCGGGCTCGATTTGCACGACGCGCGTCGTCACGGGCGTTGGGGTGCCGCAGCTCACGGCGATCATGGATGCGGTGGAGGGTGCGGGCGACGTTCCGGTGATCGCGGACGGCGGCGTGAAGTATTCGGGAGATGTGGTGAAGGCGCTGGCGGCGGGCGCGTCGTCGGTGATGATGGGATCGATGCTCGCCGGCACGGAGGAGAGCCCGGGCGAGTCGTTCCTGCTCGAAGGCCGCCGATTCAAGATGATCCGCGGCATGGGAAGTCTGTCCGCCATGCAGGATGGAAGCGCGGATCGTTATTTCCAGGAAGGCGAGCTGTCGGCAAAGAAGCTCGTGCCGGAGGGGATCGAGGGGCGCGTGCCGTACAAGGGACCCGTGGGCGACGTGATCTATCAGATGGTAGGCGGGCTACGCAGCGGGATGGGCTACGTGGGGTGCGGGAGCATCGACGCGCTGCGTACGGAGACGGAGTTCGTGCGGATCACGACGGCCGGTCTCCGCGAATCGCATCCGCACGATGTGATCATCACGCGCGAGGCTCCGAACTATTCGGTGTAGCGCCCTTACGACGCGGCTCCCGGAGCGGTGAGCTTGCCGACGAGCCGGCGCTGCTTCCTTCGATTGCGGACGTCGGTGAGCGGCGAGAGCACGCGAAGGGCAGCGCGCGCCGCCGGAGTCATCCCGCGCACGAGCGTGAGCCGCGTCTTGAGCCTCGCGCCGCGAACGATCTTCGAGTAGAGCGCTGCCGGCCCGAGATGGATCTGCGTCACGCCGCCGGCGATCGCGGCGCGGACGGGGTCGTAGCAGAGGCAGTGCTGATGGAGCAGCCCGTTGCCCGTATCGTCCGCGTGCGCACGCAGGCCCAGGTCGAGCACACCCCCGCCGTCGAGCGCGATCGCCATTTCCAGAAGCGTCGAGCCGTGCCATGCGCACTGCACACGCACACCGGGCGATCGCTGCGACGCGAGCTCGGCGAAAAATCGCGGATCGAGCCTCGCGACTCCTCCGTTGCGCGTAGCGTAGGAGGCGCGGTAGAGGGCGTCGATGGCGCCCGCGTGCGGTCGAAGGTCGGATTCCCACGTGACGCGAATGCCCTGGTCGTGCACCCAGGCGAGCTCGTTGTGCAGCGTGCGCCGCACGTTTTTCGAGCGGGACCCGAGGTATTCCTCCGGTGAGCTCCATGTCACATCGATCACCGCTTCGGGGCTCGTAACGCTCTCATAGTAGCCACGTCGCCGCGCGGCCCCGCGAATCGCGCTCATGTCCTCCCCGATGAAGGGCCACACGATTGCCTTCACGTGTTCGGCCCGCGCCTCCTCCTCCAGCAGCTGCATCGTGTCGTCGATCACGTCTTCCGTGAGCACCGAATCGGCGCCGAGCGGATCGGAGCCGGTGCTCATCGGCGCGCCGATGGTAAGTGGGGGGCGAAGGCCGGCGCCGACTGCCGACGCGAAGCGACTCGCGGGCCCGTACCAGCGCGCGTGCAGATCGTCATCGAGGGTGTTGCTCCCGATGTAGGCCGGGATGATCGCGACGAGCTCCGCGCCATCGTAAACGCCGACATGCCTCGGGACGGCGCCGCACGCTTCGGCGGCGACGAACCACCCGTGCCGGTGAAAGCCACGTCGCGCGAGCGCATCCCAATCCGCGCGGGCGGTGTATCGTGCGCCACCGATCATGCGGAGCGTGAACGCGCGCGGGCGCGACGCGGCGGTCATCATCGTGCGGATGGGAGTGCGGCGCGACTGCGTGCCGAATTGGAGCTCAGCAGCACTGGCGAGGCTCGGAGAAGGGAAGAGACGGCGATGGTTGCCGGAGGAAATGCAATATCCGCGCGCAGAAAGTGCCCGCTCGCGCTGCGGCGAAAGTGCGTGCGAGGGGGATATCGCGGCACGATCGAGCGAGCGTCGCGCGGCTGCTACGCAGTCGTGGCCACAACTCCGCAGCGCTTGACAGGGCAGCGACCGAGGTAGAACGTTGCTCGATGCCCCGGGGTTGACACCCCCGGCCGGTTGCACGCGTCGGTCGCCGTCCCCCCACCAGATTTGCCTGGAGACAATTGCATGGGTTTGCTCGCCAGAAAAAGCATCGCAGTGCTTCAGAACGAGGCGGGTGAGACGGGCGCGGATACACTCAAGCGCGTGCTCTCCGCGAGTAATCTGACACTGCTGGGAATCGGCGCGATCATCGGCGCGGGAATCTTCGTTCTCACCGGCACCGCGGCCGCGCTGCACGCAGGACCCGGCGTGGTCTACTCGTTCATTCTTGCGGGTGCGGGGTGTCTGTTCGCGGGACTCTGCTACGCGGAGTTCGCGTCGATGATTCCCATCGCCGGCAGTGCCTACACGTACGGCTACGCGACGCTCGGCGAATTTGTCGCCTGGATCATCGGGTGGGATCTCGTGCTCGAATATTTGTTCGGCGCGGCGACGGTGGCGGTGGGATGGTCGGGGTACTTCGGTGCCTTTCTGCATCGCCTCGGCATCGATCTTCCGCCGGCGTTCATGTCGGCGCCGCTCGCCGTTCAGGGCTCGCACACGCTGACGAGAGTTCCGGGCGGCATCGTGAATCTTCCGGCGGTCGGCTTGATCGTCGCGATGACGATTCTGCTCGTCATCGGCATCAAGGAGTCGGCGCGCTTCAACAACGTGATCGTGTACGTCAAGATCGCGATCGTGCTGCTGGTCATCGGATTCGGCTTCCTGCACGTGACGTCGGCGAACTGGCACCCCTTCGTTCCGCCGAACACCGGCACCTTCGGCGAATTCGGCTGGTCCGGGGTCATCCGCGCGGCCGGCGTGGTGTTCTTCGCCTACATCGGATTCGATGCGGTGTCGACTGCAGCGCAGGAGGCGAAGAATCCGCAAAAGGACATGCCCATTGGAATTCTGCTCTCGCTCGGCATCTGTACGGTGCTGTATATCCTGATGGCGCTCGTGCTCACCGGCGTCGCGAACTACACCACGCTCAACGTCCCGCACCCGGTCGCGTTCGCGCTCGAGAACATTCCGGCGCTCTCGTGGCTCACCTATCTGGTCGAGATCGGCGCGATCATGGGACTCGCGTCGGTGGTGCTCGTGATGCTCATGGGCCAGCCGCGCATCTTCTTCTCGATGGCGCGCGACGGGCTGCTTCCACCGGTGTTCGGAAAGGTGCACCCGAAGTTCGGAACGCCGTACGTGACGACGATCGTCACCGGCACCATCGCAGCGATCGTCGCGGGGATCTTCCCGGTCGCGCTGCTCGGCGAGCTCGTGTCGATCGGGACGCTGCTCGCGTTCGTGATCGTCTGCGGCGGCGTGATCGTGTTGCGCCGACGGAGCCCGAACATGCCGCGCCCGTTCAAGACGCCGCTCGTTCCTCTCGTGCCGATCCTCGGCATTCTGATATGTGGTGGACTGATGGCCGCGCTGCCACCCGACACCTGGATTCGTCTGCTCGTCTGGATGGCCTTCGGCATCGTGATCTACTTCGCGTACGGCCGCTCGCACTCCAAGGTGCAGCGCGGGATCGGCGCCGCCACCGACTGACCGCTCGATCGAGTGTACGAATAGTTAGCTTTGAAGCGGCGCCCAATCGATCGGGCGCCGCTTCTATTTACTCTCGACATGCCTTCGACCCTCCCCGACCTTCTCGCCGTGCCCGCGCACCGTGCCGCGGCGATCGAGCGCTACGCGTCCGAATTCACGGCGGGACGCACCGTCGCTCTGCTGACGCACATCAACTCCGATGGCGACGGCTGCGGTTCCGAGGTCGCGCTCGCGCTGCTCCTGGCGCAGCGCGGAATGAAGGTGCGCATCGTGAATCCGACCCCGTGGCCGGAGATGTTCAACTTCCTCCTCGATGGCGACGACAGCATAGCAGAGCGCAGCGCCGACGGCGCCGCGGCCCTTGCCGGCGTCGAGCTCCTGATGGTGATCGACATCAGCGATCTCAAGCGCCTCGGAGCACTCGGCGGCGCCGTGCGCAAGTCGCCCGCGCGCCGCCTCGTCATCGATCACCACGTGGCGCAGGACGAGCCGGCCGGTGAGATCGTCGTCTCCGACACGGCCGCGTGCGCCACCGGTGAGCTCATCTTCGATCTCGCGCGCGTGCTCGGTCTCGAGATCACCGCACCGATCGCCCGCGCGATCTACGTCGCGATTCTGAGCGACACCGGGGGCTTCCGCTTCAGCAACACCTCGCCGCGCTGTCACGCGATTGCGGGACAGCTCCTCGCGGCCGGCGTCGAGCCCGAGGAGATGTACCGCCGCATCTACGCGTCGGTGTCCGTGGGCCGGCTGCACCTGCTGCGCGACGCGCTCGCGACACTCGAGGTCGACGGCGACCATGGACTCGCCTGGATCGCACTTCCCGCGGGCGCGCTCGAGAAGTATGCCGTGCGTCCCGAGGAGCTCGACGGGCTGGCCGAGCATCCGCGCTCGGTGGCGGGAACGAAGATGGCGGTGTTCTTCCGCGATCTCGGACACGGGAAGGTGAAGGTTTCCTTCCGGAGCACCGGCGAGGTCGACGTCAACGCATTCGCGCGCCAGTTCGGCGGCGGCGGACACGCGAAGGCATCGGGCGCACTCATCGCCGGCTCGCTCGCCGAGGTGCGCGACAGCGTGATCACGGCCGCGCGAGCATTCCTGCTCCCACGGTGATCCGCTAGCTTTCACGCATGGCCCTTTTCAAGCAGCGCGCGGCAACGGACGTGGACGATCGCACACGCGCGGCGATCCATGGGATGCGCACGCTGCTCAGAATCGAGACCATGGACATCGAGCTCGTGGAGTTCGATGCTGAGAACGGCATCGCCGTGATACGCTGTACCGGCGACTGCCCCGATTGCGATCTCTCTGCGGAAATGCTCACGGTTGGAATCGAGGCGCATCTGCGCCAGCAAGTTCCCGAGATCCGCTCCATTCGCTTCGTCGCGCGCTGAGCCGCGCATGACCGAGACAATGCAGACGCGCATCGCGCACGCGCTCCAGGGTATCGTCAATCCGCGCACGAGCGAGGATGTCATTCGCTCCGGCATGATCCGCGACGTCGCCGTGTCCGTCGAGGGACGCGTCCGCTTCACGATCCTCCTCGATGCGCAGGACCCGGCGTCGCTCGTGCGCGAGGTGCGGCAGGCAGCGGAGCGCGTGGATGGCGTGCAGGATGTTCGGGTCGATGTGCGCGATCCGTCGCAGTCGTCCGCGAGCTCGGCGGTGCCGCCCGTGTCGCGCGCCCCCGCAGCGCCGCCACCCGCCTTCTCGCCGCCCAAGGGTCGCTCACTCCCGGTAATGGGGCAGGAGCCAAAGGCAAAGGCCGTCCCGCCGGCGCCAACTCCGGTCGCGTATCCGAATCTTGGCCGCATCCTCGCGATCTCGAGCGGCAAGGGAGGCGTCGGCAAGTCGACGGTGTCCGTGAATCTCGCCGTCGCGCTGGCGCGCCAGGGACTTCGCGTCGGACTCATGGACGCCGACGTCTACGGCCCGAACATCCCGATGATGATGGGTGTCAACTCGGCGCCGCCGGTCGTTGGCGATCGCATCCAGCCGCTTTCCGCGCACGGCGTCAAGCTGATGAGCCTCGGTTTCCTCATCGAGCGCGATCAGCCCGCGATCTGGCGCGGCCCGATCGTGATGAAGATCGTCACGCAGTTCTTGCGCGACGTGAACTGGGGCACGCTCGACTACCTGCTCGTCGATATGCCGCCGGGCACCGGCGACGCACAGCTCTCGCTCGTGCAGGCCACGCACGTCCACGGCGCCGTGATCGTCACGACCCCGCAGCCGCTGTCCACCGGTGACGCACTGCGCGGCGCGAAGATGTTCGAGCGCGTGAACGTCCCCGTGCTCGGCATCGTCGAGAACATGAGCTACCTGCTCTGCGCGCACTGCGGCAAGCCCACGCCGTTGTTTGGCAGCGGCGGCGGACGCGCGCTCGCCGACGAGTTGCACGTGCCGCTGCTCGGCGAGATCCCGCTCGAGGCCGGCGTGCGCGAAGGCGGCGACACCGGCAGTCCGATAATCATCGCGCAGCCCGACTCTCCGGCAGCGCGAGCACTGAGCTCGATCGCGACGCGCATCACCGAAAGTGCGGAGGCCGTCAAGACGTGAACGACTCGGCATTCCCACCCTCACTTGTGGATACGCGGCCGCCGGATACCAACCCGGCGGCCGCGTTGCCGATGGACCCTCGCGACGGCCTGGCCACCGCGATCACGGGCGAGTACCGCTCGGTGACGTCGCTCGTGAGCGGATCGCTCACGCGCACCGTCGCCGCCGTGGCGCTACCCGCGGTTGCATCGACGCTGCTCATGACGTTGTTCGCGACGGTCGACGCGTTCTGGGTCGGCACGCGCATCGGCCCGCAGGGACTCGCCGCCGTCTCCACATCGATATTCTGGGTGTGGATGCTCATCTCGTGCGCTGAACTGGTGAGCGTCGGACTCACGGCGGTCGCCGCGCGGCGACACGGTGAGCGGCTGCACGATGCGGCCGCGCGCGCGGTGTCGGACGCGCTCCTCCTCTCGATCGCGATGGCTGTCGTGCTCGGCGCGCTCGGGGTCTCGCAGCTCGACACGCTCTTTGGCATCATGCACACTCCGCCCGATGTCACCGCGCTCGGCAAGAGCTACCTCGGCACCTATTTGCTCGGTGCCCCGCTGATTTTCGGATTCTTCGCGATCGACGCCGCGTTTCGTGCGGCCGGCGACACGCGCACGCCGTTCTTCCTTCTGCTCGGATGCGTGATCGCCGCGCTCGCACTCGATCCGGTGCTCATCCTCGGCCTCGGTCCGGCGCCGCGGCTCGGCATTGCCGGAGCGGCCGTGGCGACGATCTTCACTCGCTCGGTGGCGTTCCTCATAGGCATCGTGATCCTCGTGCGCCGCCGCATGGTCACCTTCGGTGTGCCCGCGCTCGCGACGCTGCGCGCCATCGTGCGCGTCGGGCTGCCAACAGCCGTGACGGGCGTGGTCTTCAGCAACATCTACGTCTTCCTCACTCGTACCACGACGAAGTTCGGCACGCCCGCTCTCGCGGCGCTCGGCGTCGGGCATCGCGTGGAGAGCTGGTCGTACATGATCGGCATCGGATTCGGCGCGGCGGCGGCCGCGATCGTGGGGCAGAATCTCGGCGCGAGACAGGTCGACCGCGCCGAGCGCGCCGCGTGGATCGCCACGGGATTCGCGATGACGCTCGGGCTGATAGCGGCGATCGCGGAGTATTCGCTCGCGACGACGTTCGCCGCGGTGTTCACGAACGATCCGGCGGTGATCGTCGAGAGTGCGCGCTATCTCCGCATCGGAGCGGTGTCGACGCTCTTCGCCGGCGCCGAGCTCGTGCTCGAAGGCGCACTCGGTGGCGCGGGGGATACCCTGCCGCCGATGATCACGTCCACGGCGCTCACCGCGATCCGCATTCCGCTCGCGGCGTGGGCGGCATCGCGATGGGGAACGTCGGGAATCTGGTGGACCATCTCGCTCACGGCGCTCGGTCGCGGGGTGGCGATGATGGGGCTGTGGAGGTGGGGTCGATGGAAGCGAGTTGAGTGGGTGACGAGGGCAAGTTGAGCGGCGCTTCCATTGAGGAGCGGTCAGGCTTCGCCGACGTCACCACGCGGCCGGCGTAAACGGCGCCTCGCCGCGGCTCGGTAGCGCCGGTGCCATTGTGCAGCTCGGAGTTCAGTTCGCCGCCCGAGAGCAACACGATCATCGTCAGATACATCCACGTCAACAGCACGATCACCGCGCCGATGGTGCCGTACGTCCTGTTGTACGTAGCGAAGTCGGTGACGTAGAGCCGGAAGAGGAGCGTGACGAGCAGCCAGAGCAACGTCGCGGCGATCGCGCCCACGAGAATCTGCTTCGGATGCTGCTTGAGATTCGGCAGGAAGCGGTAGACGAGGAAGAACGCGAGCACGATCATCGCGGCCGCGACGGGATACTGCAGGATCGTCCACCCGAGCACGAAGTAGTGGTCGAGGCCGATGCGCTGGCCAATGCCGTGCGCGATCTCCGGTCCCGCGAGCATGACGAGGCTCGCGATGCCGGTGAGCAGCCCCGTCGCAAAGACGGACGCCAGCTGAATGAGAATGCGCTTCCACCACGGCCGCGTCTCCGTGACATCATAGGCCGCGTTGAGCGTTCCCATGAGCGAGCCGAACACCGCCGAGCCGGACCAGAGCGCGAGCACCGCGCCGACGGAGATCAGTCCGGGAGCATTCTTCGAGAAGACAACGTCCTTCACGACGCTTCGCACGAGATCGATCGCATCGCCCGGGACGACTGTCGCGAGTTGGTTCATCAGCCACGTGAACGTCGCCTGCTTGTCGCCGAAGAGCGACAACAGCGGGGCCGCGAAAAGAAAAAAGGGAAAAATGGAGAAGAACGCGTTGTAGGCCGCCTGCGCGGCGAGCCCCAACACGTTGTCATTCAGTATCTCCTTGCCGGTTGTCCTCAGCAGCGGACCAACCCGGAAACCCTTGACGATCATCGGCGCTTCCGACGGTCAGGCGGCGTTCGACGAGAAAGTGTCGCAGGCCTTCGGATCGCCGCTGTCGAAGCCGCGCTTGAACCACGACTCGCGCTGCACCGAGGTTCCGTGCGTGAACGATTCCGGCGAAACGCGGCCCGTGCTCATCTTCTGCAACCGATCATCGCCAACCGACGCGGCCGCCTGGAGGCCGGCCTGCACGTCGCCCGGGTCGAGCAGTTGGCGCTGCTGCGTCGAGTGTCCCCACACGCCGGCATAACAGTCAGCCTGCAACTCCAGCTTTACCGATAGCTGGTTTGCCTGGTCCGGGTGCTGCCTCTGCAGCCGCTGCATCTGCGCGTCGATCCCTTCCAAATGCTGTACGTGATGGCCGAGCTCGTGCGCGAGCACATAGGCCTGCGCGAACTCACCGGGCGCGCCGAACCTGTCGCGCAGCTCATCGTAGAAGCCCAGGTCGATGTAGACCTTCTCGTCGAGCGGACAATAGAACGGGCCCATCGCTGTCTCGGCCTGGCCACAACCGGATTGCACTCCGTCCCGGAAGAGCACGAGCTTGGCGTCGTGATAGGTCGCGCCCTCCTGCGGCAGGATCTTCGCCCAGGTCTGCTGCGCGTCGTCGAGCACGAACGAGACGAACTGCACCTCCTTATGCTCGGCCGCCGTCTCGCTGGCGGGCGGTGCGGAGGTATCGCTGGCGCTCGCGGATGAGGCCGCGTCGCCGCTCCCGAGGAGGGTGAAGAGATTGCGATGAAAGATCAGGCTCAGGACGAGCACGATGATCGTGCCGCCGATGCCGAGGTGGATCCCGCCAAAACCGCCACCGCCGCCACTGTCTCCGCGGCGATCCTCGATGTTGGAGCTCTCGTTTCCGGGTGTCCAGCGCATCGTAGCCCTCTGACAGGTCGGGAACCCGAGCGCAAAGCAAGAACTTGGCCGCTCAGTCCATCCAGACGATGTCGACGTTGGCCAGCGTCGCGCTTCCGTCGATGACGACATGGCGTTTGGCCTGCTCGTAGCCGGCGCTGTACAGAATGCCGTCGCGCTCCGTGAATCCGTCGGCATCCACGTTGGCGACTCGGCGCGCGAGATGCAGGGAGACGCCGGCATCCCGCGGAATTCGGAGCGTGGCCGAGCCGAGGGCGACGCGCAGCGTGAGGGGCATGTCGCCGGTCCAGCTGCCGGCCAGATCGAGATCGACGCTGCTCACCGTGCTCGCGATCGTCGTGTGCTGCGCGCGGGCGTTCCCCAGATCGTGGATCGTGAAGCTTCCGACGCCCGCATCGACGGACAGGTCGCGCATCGGCTTCGGGTTGGCGCTGCCGAAGGTAAGCTCGGTCTCGGTGGCACCGGAGGACACGCGCACCGCATCCACCCAGAGCGAGCTGAGATCGAGTACCGCGCGCGTGGTGCCCAGATCGAGATCGAGGTCCACGGGCAGGCCGGCGGCGAGGGCGAGATCGAGACGGCCTTCGTCGCTCCGCTTGCGGTTCGAATGGCGCGCGGCCTCTTGCAAGGTCGAGCTGTCGAGGCCGATGCGCAACGTGTGAGACACCGCGTCGTAGCTTCGCGAGACGCGCTGCAAGTTGCCGTCGAATCTCGCCTTCGCCTCGTACAGCAGCGGCGCCGACGCGGCGCCAAGCGTGAACGTGCCCGCATCGTAGCGAACCCGAACATGCAGGCTGTCTGCGCTGCCGCGTGGGCGGCTCACGGCGAGCGAGCGCCAGGCCGGTGCATCGTCACCGCCGCCGCCGAGTGCGAACAGCGACACGAGCGCGAGCAGGAATGTTCTCATCGTTCGCTCGTCCTCGCCGCGGGCGTCGGGCGGCGCGCGGCCGCCACACCGGAAACCGGCGTGGGCGTTTGCCACGCGGATTCCTCCGCCGGCGGTGCGGCGGCGTGCGAAATGCTCGTGGCCGCGCGTGTTCCGCCGCGCGTGATGATCGTGGCGCCCAGGCCAACGGTGGCTGCGATCCAGGTGCAGAGGAAGGCGAGCAGTCGCAGCACGCTCCCGGCGAGTCCCATGAATTCCGCGCCGCCCGCCAGCAGCCAGAGCACCAAGAAAATCGACAGTCCTGCGATCAGGTGGCTGACGATCGGCCGCGGATCGCGCACGTAGCTCTCGCCACGCATCGATGCGTCACCGACCAGGAGCGACATCGCGAGAAAGCCCAGGTCGAGCGCGCCCAACACCGCCAGCGCGTAGGCGACGGCGGCGAACGGTATGAGCAGGATGCCGACGATCGTGATCGCGAGGGCGACCATCGTAAGCACGAACAGCGGCACGATCGCGATCTCACCCAGGAGGCCGAAGAGGAACGCGCGCGAGAAATCCGTGCGGATCGTGGCCGCGATGAACTCGAGATGGGTGCGCGCGCCGATCGCGACCGCGAGCGCCATTGCGACGAGAATCAGGTAGCACGCGACGGCGAGCGAGAGCGAGCGCCGGAGTGCCTGCTCGGGCGTGAGGCGCGCGCCGGCGATGGGTCCGACGCTGAAGGCGCTGATCGACCGCGATTCGCCGTCAACGGTGCCGCCGGCCATGCGCACCTGTCCGCCCACGGACACGGCGTCGCCGCGCACGTGGCCGCCGGGGAGGAGCACGACATCGCTTCCGATGGCGACGGCGTTGCCGTCGACGGTGCCGCGGATCTCGAGCGGGCCGTGCCAGCTTCCGACGTCGCCGGTGATATGCTGGGTGGCTTCGACGGTGTGCACACTCTCGCTGATTGCGGATCGATTGAGCGAGAGTCCGTTCGCGTCGCGGTGGAGCGAGTCCAGCGCGGCGGCGACGGGGTCCGCCGCTCGAGACGAATCGGCGCTGCGCTGCGCTTCGACGCCCGTGGATGCAACCGCGGCGAGCAGCAGCGCGACCGCAATGCGCCGCGCGCGGCGCATGCTAGCGGCCGCGCGCACGAACGGCCGCCACACGAATCATCGTCGCAGCGGCCGCACCGGTAACGAGCAACAGGAGCGCAGCCATCGCGAGCCCCATTGCACCGCCGGCGAGCAACGGTCGCGCCGCCTCGCCGAAGAGCGCGGACATTCCGCTGCCGACGGCGCCGAGCGCGGCGCTTCGCATGCGCTCGAGCACGAGGTCGGCGGCGAACATCACCGCGTCGATACGCGCGAATACCCACACCGACATCACCGTGAGCGCGATCGCCACGGTCGCGAACATGGCCGCAGCGGCCACGCGAAGCGCGCGCGACTGCGGAACGAGCCCGCGCACGGAATCGAGCAGCGCCACGTGCCACGGCACGAAGAGCTGTACACGCGAGAGCACCCGGCTCGCGAACAGCGGCGACGGGGCGATGTGCGGCAGATGCTCGAGCTGCCGGACGAGCGCACGTGCGCTCTCCAACTCGTTGCTGCACACGGCGCAGCTCCGAACGTGCGCCTTGAGCGGCGGTGTTCCGAATCCGACCTCGCCGTCGAGCAGCAGGTCGATCTCTTCAGGCAGTAGGTGTCGTTCCACTATTCCTCCACTGGTTCGTACGGGGGCCGCTGGGGGCTGGTTTCAGAGGTGTTGAACTGGGGCGCTTAAGGGGGTCATTCGCGCAGGTCTTCCAGCGCCTCGCGGAGCTCGTGACGGGCGCGGTGGATGTAGGTTTTCACGGTGCCGAGAGGGAGATCGAGGGTAACGGCGATCTCTTCGTAGGAACGCCCCTCGACGTGCCGGAGGAGGATGCAGGAGCGGTATTCGGGGCGGAGCCTGCCGATCGCCTGCTCGATCGCGCTTCCGAGCTCGCGGGACTCGATCGCCTCGAGCGCGGACTGACCGCGGGACTCGACGTCGAGCGAGGTCGCCTGGGCCTCCGCGGCGGTGGCCGCGTGAGGGGACCCGTCGAGGCTCACCGTGGCGAGCTGGCGCCGGCGCAGGTGATCGATCGTGACGTTGTTGGCGATCTTGAACAGCCAGCTCGACAGCTTGAACTCGGGCCGGTAGCGATCGATGTTGTTGAGGACCTTGATGAAGGTGTCCTGCGCCAGGTCTTCAGCCATTTCCCGGTCGCGCACCATCCGGAAGATCAGCGAGAAGACGGGCCGCTCATATCGCCGAACCAACTCCCGAAAGGCCGGCTCGCGCCCTTCTTTCGCCAGCGCGGCGACATCGGCATCCGGAAGGTTACGGAGATCGAGAGCGAGGGCCATTCATCACGTGAAAGAGACAGCGTGCACGAACTCGCTCGTCGCGTAAAAGCTAAGCCGCGCTCCGAAGCGGAGCCAGCGCGAACGCTTGCGCGCGCTATGAGCCTCCAGCACTTTTCGCTGAATGTCCACCATAACCGAGGAGGAGGAGGCACTCTCCGCGGCCGCTGGCGGACGCGCAAAGCGGGCGTACGTGCGCCGAATCTTCTCGGAGATCGCGCCCCGCTACGATTTCCTCAATCACGTGCTGAGCGCCAACATCGACCGCGGCTGGCGCCGGCGCGCGATAGCGGCGCTCAAGTGGCAGCGCGATCCGCGCGGCACCTACGTCGATCTCTGCGCAGGGACGCTCGACATCGGCGTCGCGATCGCGCGCGAGCCGGCGTTCGCCGGGCAGGTGATCGGGGCCGACTTCGCGGAGCCGATGCTCCGCGCCGGCGCGGCGAAGTCGCGCTCGCTCGCGGTGCGCCCGGTGGTCGCGGACGCACTCCGTCTTCCCCTCGCCGATGCGACCTGCGCGGGCATCATCGTCGCCTTCGGCGCCCGCAACTTCGACGACCTCGACGCCGGACTCGCCGAGATGCTGCGCGTGACGGCGCCCGGCGGACGGATCGTGGTGCTCGACTGCTCCACGCCTCGTGCCGCCGCGGTGCGTGTGCCCTACCATTTCTATTTTCATCACGTGCTGCCGGTGATCGGACGACTCGTGAGCGGGCACAGGACGGCCTACCAGTATCTCCCGGGCTCGGTCGACAACTTCCCGGACGGCGACTCCCTCGCGCGCCGCATGCGCGAAGCAGGCATCGCCAACGTGAAGTGGGAGCCGCTCACCTTCGGCATCTCGGCGCTTCACTACGGCGAACGAACCGCATGAGCATCGACACGATCTCCGACTTCATCGCGCAGATCGACGCGACCGGCGAGCTCGTGCGCGTGAAGCATCCCGTGCGCGCCGAGCTCGAGCTCTGCGAGATCGCGGACCGCGTGATGAAGAGTCCCGACGGAGGACCGGCGCTCCTCTTCGAGAACGTGACGCTCCACAACGGATCGCGCTCCGCCTATCCCGTCGCGATCAACCTTTTCGGCTCCATGAAGCGCATGGCGCTCTCACTCGGCGTCAGCGACCTCGACGAGATAGGCGCGCGCATCACGGAGCTCGTGCAGATGAAGGTGCCGGACGGGCTCCTGGGGAAGCTGTCGATGCTGCCGAAGCTGCTCGAGATCGGGAAGTATCCGCCGCGCGTGAAGGGTGGCGCCGCGCCTTCGCAGGCGGTCGTGTGGAAGGGCGCGGATATCGACCTCGCAAAGCTTCCAATCATCACGTGCTGGCCCGAGGATGGCGGCCCGTACATCACGCTGCCGATGGTGATCTCGAAGGATCCGGTGCGCGGCATCCGCAACGTGGGGATGTACCGGGTGCAGCAGATGGGGCGCGACACGCTCGCGATGCACTGGCAGCGGCACAAGGTGGGCGCGGCGCACTGGCGCGAGATGGCGGAGCGCGGCGAGAAGATGCCGGTGTGCATCGCGATCGGGGCGGATCCCGCAAGCGTGTACTCCGCGTCCGCGCCGCTGCCGCCGTCGATCGACGAGTTTCTCTTCGCCGGATTCCTGCGTAAGGAGCCCGTGCGGCTGGTGAAGGCGCTCACCTGCGATCTCGAGGTTCCGGCCGAGGCGGAGTTCGTGATCGAGGGTTACATAGATCCTGCGGAGTCTCTCGTAACGGAGGGTCCGTTCGGCGACCACACGGGGTTTTATTCGTTGGCCGATCTCTATCCGCTCGTCCACGTCACCGCGATCACGATGCGGGAGCATCCGGTGTACGCGACCACGATCGTCGGCCGTCCGCCCATGGAAGACTTCTACCTCGGTCACGCGACGGAGCGAATTTTTCTCCCGCTCCTCAAGCTCACCGTTCCCGAGATCGTCGACTATCACATGCCGGCGGAGGGGATTTTTCACAACCTCGTGTTCGTGTCGATCGACAAGCAGTATCCGGGGCAGGCGTACAAGGTGATGAACGCGATGTGGGGGCAGGGGCTGATGTCGCTCGCGAAGATTCTGGTGGTCGTCGACAGCTGGGTGAATGTTCGAGATACGCGCGAGGCGTGGTGGGTGGCGCTCAACAACATCGATCCCGAGCGCGACGCGCGCTTCACGATGGGACCGGTGGATGTGCTCGACCACTCGAGCCGGGCGTTCACGTACGGCTCGAAGATGGGGATCGACGCGACGAAGAAGTGGCCGGAGGAGGGGTTCTCGCGGGAGTGGCCGAGGGTGATCGAAATGGATGCCGAGACGAAGGCGAGGGTGGACGCGATGTGGGCGGAGTTGGGGCTCGGCCCGCCGATCCCCGGGGCGCGTTCGGCCTCGCATCCGCGCGCGGAGCCGAAGCGATGAGCGCGCCGGTGCCATCCTTCGGGCGGGAGGGGCAGACGTTCGGCGGGACGTCGCGGCTGGTGCGGTACGCGAACTTCGTGAAGCTGCCGCATACGCTGTTTGCGCTTCCGTTCGCGTTGGTGGGGGTTACCATCGCCAGTTATGTAAAAGAGGTGCACCTCGCCGACATCCTCTGGGTTGCCATTGCCTTCACCGCCGCCCGTTTTGCCGCCATGGGATTCAACCGCATCGCGGACCGCCATATCGACGCCCTGAATCCGCGCACCGCAGCGCGTGAGCTGCCGAGCGGCACCATGTCGCTGCGCGAGGCCTCGCTGGCCGTGCTCTCCGCATCGGCGATCTTCATCGGCGCCGCGTGGATGCTCAACCCGCTCTGCTTCGCGCTCTCGCCCCTCGCACTGGGCTGGGTGCTCTTCTACAGCTACACCAAGCGATTCACTCGCTTCGCCCACCTCGCACTCGGCGTCGGAATGTCGATCGCGCCCGTCGGCGGATATCTCGCGGTCACCGGAGCCTGGAGCAGACCCTGGTGGGTGCTCGTCGCGCTCGCGGCTGCAGTGATGAGCTGGGGAGGCGGTTTCGACATTTTCTACGCGTTGCAGGACATCGAGTTCGACCGCGCGCAGGGGCTGCACTCGCTCCCCGCGCGATACGGCACCGGACCGGCGATCGCGATCGCGCGCGCTCTGCACATCGGCACCGTCGCGATGCTCACGCTGGCCGGCATCGGCATCGGCGCGGGCGCGTTCTACTGGGCCGGCGTGTGCGTGGTCGCGCTGCTGCTCATCTACGAGCACTCGCTCGTTCGTCCGGCGGACCTGTCTCGACTCGACGCGGCGTTCTTCACGATGAATGGTGTCTTGAGCCTGACCTTCTTCGGCTTCGTACTCGCGGGACGGGTGTTCGCTCAATGAGCGAGCGCGCACCGATCGTCGTCGCGATCACGGGCGCGTCGGGAGCGCCGTACGCGGTGCGGCTGCTCGAGGCGCTCGTGCACGCGGAAGAGCGCGTGTGGCTGATGATCTCGTCGCACGGGTGGCGCCTCCTGCAGATGGAGACGGGCATCGGCTCACTCCAGGAGCTGCGCGAGCGCACGAATCCGGATCTGTTCGATCGATACGTCTCGCTCTTCGACGCCGAGGATCGCGGCGCCGCACCCGCTTCGGGGTCGGCGCGCACGCGCGGGATGATCATCTGCCCGTGCTCGATGGGAACGCTCGCCGCGATCGCTGCGGGCACGTCGCGCTCGCTGGTGGAGCGCGCCGGCGACGTCACGCTCAAGGAGCGCCGTCCGCTCATTCTCGTCGCCCGCGAGACGCCGCTCAGCGTCATCCATCTCGAGAACATGCTGCGGCTCACGCGCGCGGGAGCGATCGTGCTTCCGGCGGCGCCGGGATTCTACAACTCGCCGCGCGGGATTTCCGATCTCGTCGACTTCGTCGTCGCGCGCGTGCTCGATCACGCTGGTGTCGAGCATTCGCTCGGGAAGCGTTGGGGTGCGGAGCCCGATGGGGAAGGCTGACGGCGTTCACGTCGTCGGGCTCATTTCAGATACGCACGGACAGCTGCGCGCTGGCGTGCACGAAGCGTTTCACGATGTTGACCTCATTCTCCACGCCGGCGATGTCGGCGGCGATGACATTCTGGATGAGCTCTCTCTAATCGCGCCCATCGAGGCCGTGTACGGCAACACCGATTCCCCAGGCAATCCGCGTCTGTCGGCCCAGATCGTTCGCGATGTTGGAGGCGTGTTGATACAGGTGCAACACGGGCACGAGTCAGGACGACTCACTGCCGATGCGCTGCTGGAACGCTTTAGTGCAGACGTCCTCGTGTATGGCCACACGCATCGCCAATCGGTTACGCGGCGGGAGGGTCGACTCGTCATCAACCCGGGTGCGGCAGGTCCGCGCCGCTTTCACCTGATGCCGAGCGTTGCGCGATTGACGATACGTGACGGAGTGGCCCAGGTGGAGATCGTGACACTGCCCACCTAGGGGCGAATCTCGAAATCCGGAGGATTTCATGCGGCGAGCCCTGGCGCTCTTCGCTGTACTTGCGTGCACGCTTTCCAAGCCGGCCGACGCGCAGCAGGCGCTGGCACAGAGCGTGACGCTTCCGAGCGGAATAACGGTCGCGCGTAGGTGCAGCAGGCTGATGTCGGAGGGCGTGCTGGTCGCGTCGCTCGACGAGCGCGCGCTCACCGCATCGGACACGCAGTACTTCGCGGCACTGGCGCAGACGATCGCGCGTCGTGTCGGGGTGAGCGCGGGCGATCCGCCGCGCGCGGCAACGTATGGCGCGCTGCTCTTGCGCGACGGCACGCTGGCGCAGCGGGTGACGGTGGCGAGCACGGGCCTGCGCTCTCTCGACCAGCGCATCGATGCCGCGCTCTCACTCTCGCGCACCGATGCGGACCGGTTGCCGACGCCCGCCGACATGCCGGACTCGCTCAGAGTGCTGGTGACGTTCGGCCAGCACGAAGATGGATCGCCCTTCGTCGCGACGCACACACGCTGTCCGGCGGTTGCGTTCCCGGACAATGCATCGGGCGAGAAGCCGGAGTGGGCGATCGCGCAACCGCGCACCGTCACCGTGCGAGGGGTGGTATCGGCGGCGGGACGCGTCGACACGGCAACGGCGCAGGTCGACGATCCGAGTGACGACCGCTACGCAGAGGCGGCGATGCGCGCGATCGCGCACATGCGCTTCGTACCCGCGGAATTCGATGGACTCAAGGTTCCCGCACCGATCGAGATCGTCGTGCCCTTTGGAGCGGCGGAGGTCGCCGAGGAGTCGTCGGCTCCGAAGAACTAGGCGCTGATCGCCGCGCGCCGGTCGGCGAGCGACGGCAGCGACTTGGATCTGCGCGTTGCGGAGCCCGTGACTGGGGTGAGGCCAACATTCGCGGCGCGAACGGTGCGCGCGAGCTCCGCGGGGAAGCGTCGGAACCACGAGGAGAGGAGCAGGAGCTCGTCGATCTCGTGCGTCGGGATCTGCGCCGTATCTCGCTCCGTGGTTCCGTACACGGCCTCGGTGAGATGCGCGAGCCGGCGGTGGTCGCGATCGGCCTGCGGCGGAATGTCTTCCGCGCGCACGCGTCCGCGCCGGATGAGATAGACGCGATCCTCGCCGCCGTAGCCCGGCACGGTGTAGATGAACGACAGCGTTTCCACGGCGAAGCGAAAGCGCAGGAATTGCTGCTTGAGCGCCTCGAGCCGCTGCAGCTTATCGCGCATCGACCCGGCTCGCTCGAATTCCATCTTGTCGCTCGCCACTTCCATCTCGTGGCGAAGCGTCGCGAGCGGACCATCGTCGTGGCCATCGAGAAAGGCGCGGGCGAGCGCGACGCGCTGCAGATATTCGTGCTCCGTGCATCCGCCAACGCACGGTCCCAGACATTTCTTCACCTCGTAGCGAATGCAGCCGGGCGTACGCGTCATCAGCTGGAAGAGCTCGCGCTGGTCGGCGAAGTGCATCCGCGTGTCGAGCGAGCAGTCGCGCATCGAGAGCACGTCGTGCAGCTCGCGCACCGCATCATTCACCGCCTGCGCTCCCTGGAAGGGACCGTAGTGCGGCGCGCTGTCGTCGCTCGCGCCGCGCACGACGAGCAGCTTCGGCGCGGGGCTCTTGACGACCTTGATGAAGACGAAGTTTCGATCGTCGCGCTTCATCGCGACGTTGAAGCGCGGGCGCAGCCGCTTGATCTGCTGCAGCTCCAGCAACAGCGCCGCGAACTCACTCGGCGCGTACTCCCAGTCGATGCGAACCGCGTCGCGCAGAATGCGGGCGCCCTTGTCCTCCGGGAAGGCGCAGCGAAAGTAGCTGAGCAGCCGCGTCCGCACTCTTTTCGATTTTCCGACGTACACGGTCTCGCCGTCGGCGGAGTGCATGCGATAGATGCCGGGGCGGTCGGCGCAATCCGCGCGAACGCACGCGCGCATGATCGCGAGCTGGTCGTCAGGCGTCTTCGGGCGGCGCATCGATTTGCGGCTCACCGCTGGCACCACGCGCAGAACACGGTAGTTCGGCCGTCGATGGCGCTCGTCTCGATGAGCGCCGCGCCGCAGCTGGGGCAGGGAAGCCCGCCCCGCCCATATACGGTCAGTCTCCCGGAGAACCCGCCGCGGGCACCGGAGGCGTCGCGATAGTCGCGGAAGCTCGTGCCCCGGGCCTCGATGGCCTCGCGCAGCACGGCCGTGAGCTCCCGGTAAAGCCCGCGTGCTCCTTCGTCATCGATCGAGTGCGATGCGCGCGATGGATCGATTCCGGCGCGCCAGAGTGCCTCGTTCGCGTAGATGTTGCCCACCCCTGCAATTTTCCGCTGATCCATCAACAACTTCTTCACCGCCTGTCTGGAATCCCGAAGAATTCCCGATAGATGACGCGCGGTGAAGGCTGGGTCAAGCGGCTCGGGACCCAAAGCGGCATCAAATTTCGCAAATCGGCGCGGGGACATGAGCGCGAGGGTGCCCAAGCGCCGGACGTCTCGGTAGGCGAGCATACGCCCATCGTCGAGCGCGAACGACACAGCGACGTACCTCAGCGACTCGGCCGGAAGCGATCCATCGTCGATGAGCAGCGCGCCGGTGAAGCGTGGCTGGACGACGAGCTTGTCGCCGGAGTCGAGCACGATGACGACAGCCTTCGCACGGCGATAGCTTCGCTCGATGCGGGCGCCCACGGCGCGTCGCGACAGTGACGCAGCAGTCACCTCTCGCAGCACGTCGGCACGGTGCACCGCCACGTCGACGACCATCGTGCCCGACAGCGCGCGATCGAGGCCGCGCGCGATGGTCTCAGTCTCTGGTAGCTCCGGCACCGCGCTCGAGCTCCCTCCACCCGATGTCGTGACGGAACTGCTTTCCGTCGAGCTCGATCGCGCTCGCCGCCCGCGCACTCTCGCGCTGCGCCTCGGCCAGCGTTGGCGCAACCGCAGTTACGGCAAAGGCTCGCCCACCCGCTGAAACGAGCTTTCCTGCGGCATTCAGGCCCGTTCCGGCGTGGAAAATGTGGATATCGGGCTCCCCAGGAGGCAATTCGATCACCGAACCCTTGCGTGGGTTACTTGGATAACCGGCTGCAGCAACTACGGTGGTTACTGCAAACTGGTCCGTCCACAGAAGCCTCTGTTCCGACAGCCCGCTTCCGTTCGCGACCGCCGTCAACGGCTCCAATAAGCTGCTCTCGAGCAACGGCAGGATTGCCTCCGTTTCCGGATCCCCGAAGCGAGAGTTGAACTCCACCACCTTGGGGCCCTGAGCCGTCAGCATCACTCCAGCATAGAGCAGCCCGCTGAACGGTGCACCCGCCCCGCGCAACGCGTCCAGCGTCGGAACGAACACGCGTTCTATCGCATCCTCGATCATGGCAGGGGTGGCCAGCGAAACCGGCGCGTAGGCGCCCATGCCGCCGGTATTCGGGCCAAGGTCGCCGTCGAGCAACCGCTTGTGATCCTGGGCCGCGAGCATGGGGAGCACGGTCTCGCCGTCCGTGATGGCGAACAGCGAGAGCTCCTCGCCCTCCATGAACTCTTCCACCAGCACCTCGCGGCCCGCTGCGCCGAAGCTGTCGTCGCGGAGCATCGAGTCTATGGCGGCGTCCGCGGCGTCGATGGTCTCGCACACGATCACTCCCTTCCCGGCGGCGAGGCCGGACGCCTTGATGACCACAGGCGCGCCGAAGTCGCGGGCCGCGCGCTTCGCGGTTGCGGAATCGATGCAACGAATGGCGCGGGCAGTCGGGACGCCGGCCTCGCGCATGAGCGCCTTGGCGAACGCCTTCGACGACTCGATGCGCGCAGCGCCCCGCGACGGTCCGAACACCGGCGTGCCGACGCTTCGGAGCGCGTCCGCGAGCCCCGCCGCGAGCGGCGCCTCGGGACCGATGATCGCGAGATGGGGCTTCACCTGCATCGCCAGCGCGACGATTCCCGGAATGTCCTCCGCGCTCACGGCCACACAGCGGCCGAGCGTGGCGATTCCCGGATTGCCCGGTGCGGCGATGATCTCGATCGATGGCTGGTCCCGACTCAGCTTCCAGGCGAGCGCGTGCTCCCTCCCGCCTCCCCCAACGATCAGTACCCTCATGCGCGCGTCATGCGGGCGGAACACCTCCGCCCGTGCCGCCGTCGCCACCGGGCGCACGGAACGCCGTGTTGAACGCATCCCGCGCGCGAGTGAACATGTCCCCCACTGTTGCGGCCGCGCGGCGCGACTGCTCGCCGTAATAGTCCGCCGCGTCCGCGACGTCGTCGCCGAGCGGGCGATCGTCGACGCCGCGGCGCGGGTAGTCGCCGCCGAGAATGCGATCGTACGCGCCGGACTGCTGCCAGCGATGCAGCTCCGCCGCGCGCGCGGTGTTGAATGGATGGCTTCGGAAGACGAGGTTCAGCACCTTGAACACCCCGTCGAGCGCGTGGCCGCCGATCTCATATTCCTCTGCCTGGATGAGGAACTCCTCGAGGCTCGTCTCGTCATCGCCGGAATTTCCGCCCGCGAACTTCAGGTACATCCCCATCGTGGTCGCGGGATCCTGTGACGCGAGCAGCCCCGCGCGATCCGCGCTGAGCTCCGCCTTCCGCGACCACTCGAGCAGTGCGAGCTGAATCGGAAGCGCGATGAGCCCGAGCCCCGGGATCGCCGAGAAGCCGGCGCGAAGCAGGATCAGCGCGATGGTGGTGTACGTCGCATGACCGCTCATGACGTGGCCGAGCTCGTGGCCGATGAGCACCCGCTGTTCTTCGCGATCGAGCAGGCCGAGCGCACCACTGTTCAATACGATGAACGGCCGCTCGAAGCCCACGGCCATGGCGTTGACGAACGGTGTTTGCGACACGAACAGCTCCGGCCGCTCGAGCCCGTAGTCGAGCGTCTCGAGGACTTCGGTGTACAGCGCGTCGAGCTTCGGACGCTGGCGCGGGCCGACGCGAACGGAGTCCGCCGTGAAGAACAGCCGCACACCGCGTTCGCCGATGAGCCCCATCACCTTGCGAACGATCTCGTCGAATCCGGGGATGGCGCGCAGCGCCTGCAGCGCGGCCTTGTCGGCGGGATGCTCCCAGGCGGTCGACGAGATTTCGGTGAGTACCTTGCGATCGGGCATCGTCAAGCTCCCAGATTAGAGTCCGGCGAACGCCTGCTCCACATCCTCCAGCAGGTCGTTCGTGTCTTCCACTCCACAGGAGAGCCGCACCATGCCTTCGGTGATCCCCAGCGCCGCCCGGCGTTCGGGGGGGATGGATGCGTGCGTCATGCTCGCCGGATGACTGATGAGGCTCTCGACTCCTCCTAACGACTCCGCGAGCGAAAAGATTCGGACTTTCTTGAGGACCTGGTTGGCGAGCTCCCTGGTGCCCACATCCACCGTCACCATCCCGCCCATCCCGCGCATCTGCAAGCACGCCAGAGCGTGCTGCGGATGGCTCTTGAGTCCCGGGTAGCGCACCCGCTCGTGCCCCAAACGCTCGGCGAGATACGCCGCGATCACGCTGCCGTTCGCGTCGTGCGCGGGCATGCGCAAATGCAGGGTCTTCATTCCGCGCAGCACGAGCCACGAATCGAACGGACCGGCCACCGCGCCGGCCGCGTTATGGATGAACTGCAGCTTGGCCGCGAGATCGTCGTCAATCACGGCCGCCACGCCGCAGATCACATCGCTGTGGCCATTCAGGTATTTCGTGGCCGAGTGAAAGACGATATCGGCGCCGTGCGAGAACGGCTGCTGGAAGAACGGCGTGGCGAATGTGTTGTCGACGATGAGCAACGCCTTGCGCGCGTGCGCCACGTCAGCCGCCGCGGCGAGGTCCGTGATCTGCATCAACGGATTCGTCGGAGTTTCGACGAGTATGGCCCGCGTGCGCGGTGTACACGCGTCTTCGATGCGCTGCACGTCCGTCGTGTCGACATACGAAAAGCTGAGGCCCAGATGCTGCAGCAGATTGTCGAACAGCCTGAACGTTCCGCCGTAGACGTTTGCGCCGCAGACGATGTGGTCTCCGGATTGGAAAAGCTTCATGATCGAGTCGAGACATCCCATGCCGCTCGCGAACGCGAAGCCATGTTGCGCTCCCTCGAGCGCGGCGATCGTGCGCTCGAGCGCCTCCCGCGTGGGGTTCTTTCCCCGGGCGTACTCGTATCCCTTGTTCTCGCCGAGCCCTTCCTGGATGTACGTCGACGTGAGATACACGGGCGGCATGATCGCGCCGGCGAGCGGATCCTCGCGCTCTCCCGCATGAATTGCCGTTGTTCCGAACCCAGCCTTGCGATCGTCATCGAAGATGCGTGTCATGCGTGCTCGCCTTTCGGGGTGCAGGGGCGACTGACCAGACACGAGCCGCTGCGTTTCGTTCGCTCCGTTCAATCAAGATAGCGTGACCGCTTCCTCTCTGCAGGCCAAGAAGAGCACCCGCATCATGGCCGACAACGTACTGGACACGGCGCTTGCGCGTCGCTGCCTGGTCATCGACGATGAGCCGCGCCTGCGCCAGGCGCTCGTGCGACTCATGCAGGGCGATGGGTTCACCTGTCTCGAGGCCGGATCGGGGGTCGAAGCGCTGGCGGTGCTGGAAAATGAACCGGTTGCACTCGTCCTCTCCGACATGCGCATGCCGAAGATGGATGGCCAGGAGCTGCTGCGCAATTTGCGCCTTCGCTATCCAGACGTCGCCGTGGTGATGATCACCGCGGTCGCCGAGGTCGAGGTCGCCGTCGCCTGTCTTTCGCTCGGCGCGATGGACTACATCACCAAGCCATTCGTGTTCGAGGAAGTGCGCGCGCGCGTCGCGCAGGCACTGGAGAAACGCAGACTGCTCGCCGACAATCGCGACTATCAGGAGCGGCTCGAAGTCCGGGTGAAGGCGCAGGCGGAACGACTCGAGACACTCTTTCTCGCGAGCATCCAATCGCTCGCGGATGCCCTCGAGCTCAAGGATCCGTACACGCGCGGGCACTCGGTGCGGGTGAGCCAGTACGGCGTCGCGATCGCGAACACGCTCGGCCTCGGCTCCACGCTCACCACGCAGATCGAGCTCGGCGGTCATCTCCACGATGTCGGCAAGATCGGCGTGCGTGAAGAAGTGCTGCGGAAGGCAGGCCCGCTCACCAACGAAGAGTACGAGCACATCATGACGCACCCGGTGCTCGGCTGGCAGATTCTCGAGCCACTGCTCGGGGACAATCCCGTTGCGCTGAACATCGTGCGCTCGCATCACGAGCGCTTCGACGGCAAGGGCGTGCCGGACAAGTTCTCGGGAACGGACATTCCCCGCGAGGCTCGCATCATCGCCGTCGCGGATGCGTTCGACGCCATGATGAGCAAGCGTCCGTACCGAAACGGGCTCACGTTCACGGAGGCGATGGCCGAGCTGCGACGCGTCGCGGGATCGCAGTTCGATCCCGAAGTGGTCGACGCGTTCTTCGAGGTAGCGCGCAACGAGACGTTCGTCCCCGACAACAGCGGCGAGACCGAAGCCCTGAAGCTCCGCTCGCCGAAGCGCTAGCGCACTACAGCTCGAAGCGCAGCATCACGCCCTTGAGCCGCGCCGCGATGTCCGCGAGGTGCTGGCTCGATTCGGTGACGTGCATCATCGACGCGGTCTGCTCCTGCACCACCGCACTCACCTGTTCCGACGTCGACGCGTTCTGCTCGGCCACCACCGCCACCGCCTCGATCTCCCGCGCGAGCGACTCGGCCTCCTGATGCTGTGAGACCGCTGACTCGACGATGCGCTGGACGGCGGCGCGGCTCCCCTCGATCTCCTTCACGATCTGGATCAGCGCGCCGCTGGACGAGCGGATGACGGATTCCCCGGCGACGACGCTGGTGCTCACATCGTCGATGCGGGCCGACATTGCGGTGCTGGCGTGCTGGATCTCGGTCGCGAGCTGGCGGATGGTCTCGAGCGCGCGCCCGCTCTCCTTCGCGAGCTTGCGCACCTCGTCGGCGACGACGGCAAAGCCGCGGCCGTGCTCGCCCGCGCGCGCGGCCTCGATGGCGGCGTTGAGCGCGAGGAGATTCGTCTGCCGCGCGATCGCGCCGATCGTATCGGTGATCTGTCCGATGCGGAGCGATTTCTCACCCAGCTCGGCCACGGCGGGGAGCGTCTCGCTCGTGACGGCAGAGATGCGGGCCATGCTTTTCAGTCCCTGCTCGGCCGCCTCCCCGGCGCGACGGGCCGAGTCGGTGACGGCGTCGGCGGCGGTCTGCGCGCGCTGGGCGTGCGCGGAGACTTCCTGCGCGCGCGTGGCCACACGTCCGGAGATCGCGACCACCGTGTGGATGCCCTTCGTCTGGTGCGCGGCGGACGTGGCGATGGATTGAGCTGCGGCGGCGACTTCTTCCGTGGAGGCGGACATCTCCTCGGCGCCGGCCGCGAGCTCATCGGCGGTGGCGGCGACTTCGGCCGCACCCGTTTCGACGTCGCGCAGGAGGGTGCGCAAGCCGCCGCTCATCGTGCGGAAGGCCGAGGCGAGTGCGCCGATCTCGTCTCCGGATTCGAACGTGAGCTCCTGCCGCATGTTGCCGCGCGCCACGACCTGGGCGTGGGCGGCGACCTCTTCGATGCCGAGGGTCATCTGGCGTGCCGCGACGAGCGAGGCGGCGAGCGCGCCGACCATGACGAGCACGGGGATCCACACGATGCGCATGAGATCCCGGGAGAGATCCGATAGAAAGGGATCGGCGTCGAGGGTCACGACGGTGAACGCCGCCGCGGTGTTGTCCGGGCGAAGGATCGGATACTCAGCCGCGAGCTCGTGACCGACGGGCCCGTCGTACAGCGGAGTCTCACCACCCACATTGCGCACGAGACTGTCGGACAGCACCGAGGGCGGCGTCCATGCGCGGCTGTATTGTGGCTGCCCGGCGTTCCACGATGAGTGCGCGAGATAGTGATAGGCGCCTCGATCGCGTCGCACGATCGCGATGCCGTTCGTCAGCTGACGCGTGTCGCCGCCGTTCGCGGCCCACGTGCGCTGGAGGATCTCACGTACGAAGACGAACGCGCCCGTGTTTTGACCGCGAGTGGCGATGACGTCGAGCGACTCGGGCGGAATGGCCACGCTCGCGCTTGCGGCGATCGCCGAGAGTCGGTGCGCGTTGAGCTGCGTGAGCTTCTCCTGCCCCGCGATGTAGACCGGGGTGAGCACCAGCGCGAGCGTGAGAAGTACCGCGATCGCCGTGATCATCGCCATCTTCCAGCGAAACGGTAATGTCGAGATGCGGGAGCGAAGACTCACGAGTACCGGGGACAGGGCAGGCGTGCGGAATCATGGAGGCGGGTGAGGCGCTCTCCTCTCCCGGTATTCACGCGTGAGAGCGCGCGGTGTAACGAGTTGCGGCGTTTGCTGGTGCGGCGACGCGCACTAGCTTTTTTGGCAACAAATCGAGAGGGAGTCGCGTGTACGAAAAGCTGATGGTCAGTGTGTCGGGAGTGCGGGGACGAGTCGGGGATGGGTTGACCCCCGTGGTGATCTCGAAATTCGCGGCGGGATTCGGCGCGTGGGCGCTGAAGCGTGGCGGGTCGAAGACCATCGTGGTCGGGCGCGACTCACGTGTGTCGGGGCCGATGTTTCATCGCGCCACGATTGCCGCGCTCCAGAGCGTCGGGTGCGATGTGCTCGATGTCGGGCTGGCTCCGACGCCAACGATACAGCTGGCGGTGGAAGACGCGCACGCGGCCGGAGGTCTCGCGATCACCGCGAGTCACAATCCGATCGAGTGGAACGCGCTCAAGTTCATCGGGCCGAGCGGGCTTTTCCTTGATGCCGAGGAGGGCACGGCGATGCGTGCGGTCGTCGAAAGCGAGATCGCCTACGCAACATGGGACAAGCTCGGGAATGTGACGCAGGATACCAATGCGATCGAGCGGCACATTCAGCGCGTCCTGGCGCTTCCATTCATACAGGTGGACCGCATCCGTGAGCGCGCGTTTCGCGTTGGGCTGGATTGCGCCAATGGCGCGGGGGGCGCGATCATTCCTGCCCTACTGGAACGTTTCGGATGCATCGTCACAGGCGTCAACGTGGAGACGGATGGCCGGTTCAAGCGGCCGCCGGAGCCTGTCGCAGCCAATCTCGGTGAATTGGAACGACTCGTGCTTCAGGTGGGTGCAGACGTTGGCTTGGCGACCGACCCGGACGTCGACCGACTGGCGCTGGTTTCGGACACCGGGAAGGCCATTGGGGAGGATTGGACGCTGGCACTCGCGGCGCGCCTGGCCCTTCGATACAGGCCCGGACCGGTGGTGGCGAACTTGTCGACCAGTAGAATCGTCGATGACGTGGCGCAGGAGGCCGGAACGAGCGTGATTCGGGCCCCCGTAGGCGAAGTGAACGTGGCGCTTCGCATGCGAAGCGAGGGTGCGGCAATCGGTGGCGAGGGAAATGGAGGGGTCATCCTCTCCGAGCTGCACCTGGGGCGGGATGCGCCCGTGGGTGTGGCGATGGTGCTGCAGATGCTGGCGGAGGATGGGGAGCCGCTGTCGCAGGTGCTCGGGCGCTACCCCCAGTATCGAATCGTGAAGGACAAGCTGGATCGGCCGAACGCGCCACTCGACACAGTGTATAGCTCACTGCGTGGGAGCTTCCCGGACGCGGTAGTCGATACGCAGGATGGTCTGCGGCTTTCGTGGAAGGATCGGTGGGTGCACGTGCGGCCTTCGGGAACGGAGCCGATCGTGCGTGTAATTGCTGAAGCACCAACGGATGACGAGGCGCGTGAGCTGGTCGCGCGATCGCGCGTGCCGCTCGATGCGCTTCGATGACACTCTTCGGGAACGCTGTATATGTGCGGAATTGTCGGATACGTCGGACCTCGCTCTGCCACACCCTTGCTTCTCGAGGGGCTGAAGCGTCTCGAATACCGCGGCTACGACTCCGCGGGCATCGCGATCATGAACGGGAAGGGACTCGAGACTCGCAAGGCGCCGGGAAAGATCTCCGAGCTCGAGAGCCTCGTGTTGGCGACTCCGATCACCGGGACGCTCGGCATCGCGCACACGCGCTGGGCGACGCACGGCGCGCCGAATTTCATCAATTCGCATCCACAGATGAGTTGCGACGAGAAGATCGGCGTCGTGCACAACGGGATCATCGAGAACGGCTCGGCGCTGCGTCAGGCGCTCGAGGATCTCGGCCACACCTTCCGCTCTGACACCGACACCGAGGTCCTCGCGCACCTGATCGAAGAGGTGTACCACGGGAATCTCGAGCAGGCCGTGATCGAAGCACTGTCGAAGGTGGAGGGGACGTACGGCATCGCGGTGGTCTGCAGCGAGGATCGCGACAAGATTGTCGCCGCGCGCAAGGGAAGCCCGCTGCTGATTGGTCTCGGCGAAGGCGAATACTTCGTGGCGAGCGATGTGTCGGCGATTCTGGCGCACACGCGCCAGGTGATCTACCTCGACGATGGCGATCTTGCGGTGCTCGACCGCAACGGCTACCAGATCATCGACATGAACGCGCTGCCGCTGGAGCGTGCGGTCGCGAGCATCGACTGGGATCTCGACATGATCGAGCGCGGGGGCTTCGCGCACTTCATGCTCAAGGAAATCTTCGAGCAGCCGGACACCGTGAAAAACACGATGCGCGGCCGCCTCCTGAACGAGACTGGAACCGCCAAGCTTGGCGGCTTGAACATGACGGCCGAGGAGCTGCTCAAGTTCGACAACATCCTGATCACGGCGTGCGGCACGAGCTGGCACTCGGCGCTCATCGGC
>DATCPC010000023.1:0-6005 GCA_036564355.1 Gemmatimonadaceae bacterium
GGCCCCGCTCGTGCGCGAGCCGCAGCCCGCGCGCGCGTCGCACGGCCCCGAGGGGCTCGGCCACGTGATTCCGACGGAGCTGGCGGAGCACGAGATCGATGGCGCCGCGGAGGCGATCATCGCGCACGTGCGCGGGAACCACAAGCTCACCCTCTGCTGTCTGGGCCCGCTCACGAATCTCGCCACGGCGATCGCGTTCGCGCCGGACATCGCGGATGCGGTAGGGCCCGTGTTCGTGATGGGTGGTGCGCTGGGCGTACCCGGGACGCAGACGGAGCTGAGCGAATTCAATTTGTGGGCGGATCCGGAGGCCGCGGATTTCGTGCTGCACGCGAGACTCGATCTGCGACTCGTGCCGCTTGATGTCACTCGCCGCATCGCGATACCGGGGAGTGCGATTCGTGCGCTGGCGGAGCTGGGGACGAGCGATCAGGACGCGCGCCTCTGGGCGGATGCGCTGCGCTTTCGCGCGGAATCTCCTGGGGAAGGCGATCCGTTCGACGGCCGCATCGTGAACGACGTGCTTGCGGTCGCGCTCGCGGCGGATCCGTCTCTCGCCAAATGGGAGGAGATGCGCGTCGACGTGTCGCTCTCCGATGATGCGCGGCGCGGAGCGGCGCGACGCTCGTCGCATGGCGGTCGGACAAGTGTCGCGATGAGCGTGCACGCGAATCAGGTGCTCGCGATTCTCGAGGAGCGCGTGTTCTCGCGCTGGCTGAGCGAGGGCTCGTTTGCGCAGGGAGCAGCGGAGGTGGATCGCTGGATTGCGGCTGGCGGCTAGCTCACCACGCCGTGCTCCCCCGTCTTCCCACTCTTCGATCCGCGCACGAGCAGTATCGGGACCGTGCACCGGTGCCTCAGCGAGTCGGCCACGCTCCCATACAGCAGATCCGAGAAGAAGCGGTGCCCATGCGTCGACATCGCGATGAGGTCGCACCGCTCGCGCATCGCCGCCGCCGCGATCTCGCGCACCGGATCGCCGCTCGCGAGAATCGCATCCGTCTCGAATCCGTCGCGCTCGAGCCCCGCGGCGATCCCTTCGAGATACGCCCGGTCTCCCTGGATCTCCTCGCTCTCGCGGAGCGCGAGCTGATGGATGTTTCTCGCCGCCCACCCATCGGCCACGTGGATGAGGATCACGGCGGACTTGCAGAAGCCCGCGAGCGTGCGCACGTGCTCGAGAATCGCCTCGTCATACGCGGTGTGTTCGAGGGGAACGAGAATGCGCTTGTACACGATCAGTTTCCCTCGGTCAGAAGCTGCGCGATCAGCCACACGTTGAGCACGGCGATCAGGAACGCCACGAAGTAGGACAGCGCGCGCAGCCAGCCGGGATTCGCGAACTCACCCATCTTCGCGCGGTCCGACGTGAAGCGCACCAACGGAAACACGGCAAACGACAGCTGCAGGCTGAGCACGACCTGGCTCATCACGAGCAGGTTGGCCGTTCCGGACTGGCCATATAGAATGGCGACCACCACCGCCGGCACAATAGCGACGCCGCGCGTGATCAGCCGGCGAACCCACGGGCGGAGCCGGATCTGGAGGAATCCCTCCATCACGATCTGCCCCGCCAGCGTACCGGTGAGCGTCGAATTCTGCCCCGAGGCGAGGAGGGCGAGCGCGAACACCGCACTCGCGCCACCGACACCGAGCAGCGGCGTGAGCAGCGTGTACGCCTGCTGAATCTCCGCAACCTCGGTGTGTCCGGTGCTATGAAAGCTCGCCGCCGCGACGATGAGTATCGCGGCGTTGATGAACAACGCGAACGAAAGCGCGATCGTCGAGTCGAGAAAGGCGAAACGCACCGCCTCGCGCTTCCCCGCCGTCGTCTGCTCGTACCGCCTGGTCTGCACGATCGACGAATGCAGATACAGATTGTGCGGCATCACGGTGGCTCCGAGGATCCCCATCGAGATATAGAGCATCTTCGGATCGCGCACGATATCCCCCGAGGGGACGAAGCCGGCGACCACTCCAGCGAGCGATGGCTTCGAGATCACGACCTCGAAGAGGAAGCACAGGCCGATGGTCGCGATGAGCACGATCACGAGCGCCTCCAGCCACCGGAATCCCTTCGTCTGCAGAAACAGCACGACAAGCACGTCCGCCGCCGTGAGCACGACGCCGACGGTGATCGGAATATGGAAGAGCAGGTTGAGCGCGATCGCCGAGCCGATGACCTCAGCGAGATCGCACGCCGCGATCGCGGTCTCGCAGATCACCCACTGAAAGATCACGACGGGCCGCGAATAGTGATCGCGGCACGCCTGTGCGAGATCGCGGCCCGTGACGATGCCGAGCTTCGACGAGAGCCCCTGCAGCAACACGGCCATCAGGTTCGAGAGCAGGATGACGCACAGCAGCCGGTAGCCGAACGCCGAGCCTCCCGCGAGATCGGTTGCCCAGTTGCCGGGATCCATATAGCCGACCGCGATGAGGTATCCGGGTCCGGCGAACGCGAGCGCCTTGCGCCACGACGTGCCGGACACGGGCACCGTCCGGTACACCTCGGCCAGACTCGGCGTGAGCCGCGCGCGCCGCCAACCGCGGGAGGTGGAGGTGGTGTCGGGGAGCTCCACCGGGGGAGTTTCCGGCAGCGCCATTATTCTCGGTCCTCCTCTGTCGCGATCGCGTCGACGAAGACCTTTCTCGCCGCCTGCGGCGTCAGTCGCACGCGCTTCCCGCCGACCTTCAGCACGAGCGGGCCCTCGAACGGCTCCTGCGTCACGAGCTCGATTGCCGTGCCGGGCGTGACGCCGAGCGCCTGAAAGTGACGCAGCAGCCCGGCATCCTCATCACTCACGCGACGCACGATCAGTCGGGCGGGCGAGCGCTGCTGGGCGAGCGGACGGTCATGGATCGGGGCGATAGTTCCGGCGCGCGTCGGAATCGGATCGCCGTGGGGACATGCGGTAGGATGGCCGAGGAGCTCGTCGATCTTGTCCTCGAACTCCTCGCTGATGTGATGCTCGAGTCGCTCGGCCTCCTCGTGCACGCTATCCCACGAGAAGCCCATCGCCTGCACGAGATAGAGCTCGATGAGCCGGTGGTGGCGAATGATCTCGAGGGCGAGCTTGCCGCCCGCGCGCGTGAGCTTCACACCCTGATACGGTGCGTGAGTGATGAGCTTCAGCGCCGAGAGCTTGCGCATCATCTTGCTGACGGCGGGCGCGCTCACGTGCAGCCGCTCCGCCAATTCGTGCGTCGCGACGCTGCCGTTCTCGGCGTGGGCCTTGTAGATGGCCTTGATGTAGTCTTCGACGGACGGAGAGGGCACGGGCGACTGCTCGAATCTCGTGGGTGATCGAGTTAACTAAGGTTAATAGATATTAGAAGCGTGGTTAACCTGTGTCAAGCGCGCGGCATGGCCGGCAGGGGGGCGACCCTTACGAGAGGCGCGAGAGCAGGTCGCGGATGATTCGCTCGGTGAGGCCCCAGATCGTGTAGCGCCCGTGCACGAAGGCGCGCACGGTGCGACGCGTGCCGTTGGAGAGCAGCACTTCTACGTCGCTCGACGCTTCGGGATGCTGGAGGATCGCGAGCGGCACCCAGAATGCCTCGGCAACCTCGTCGCTGAGCGCGAGCGGCGCGTCGCGCATGAGCAGCGCGACGAAGGGCGCGATGGACAGCGGCGGGAGCGAGGGCGACACGGGATCCAGCCGTCCGAGCGCACCGAGGAGCTGGCCGTCGGCGGAGAGATCGATGCCGATCTCCTCGCGCGTCTCGCGAAGCGCCGTGTCGACGAGCGTCGCGTCGTGGGGCTCGCGACGGCCGCCCGGGAACGCGACGTGGCCGCTCCACGGATCGCCCTCGTAGCTCGCGCGCTCGATCATCAGGAGCTCGAGCGAGTCTTCGTCGGATACGCGGAAGATCACGGCGACGGCCGCGTCGCGCACGGCCGTGCCGGCCACGGGCACTACGGAGTCCACGCTCGCGAGCGCTCCTACGAGGCGTGAGAGAATGCCACTCGCGCGCATAAAGGCCGAGCCGCTACTCCTCGACCTCGCCGCCCGCATCGATCCACGCGGCGATCCCGCCCGCGAGCGACTTGGCCCGGTAGCCCTGCGCGCGCAGCATCTCCACCGCCTGCGCCGACCGCGCGCCGCGACCGCAGTAGACCACGATTACATCATCCGGAAAGAGCGCGAGCGCCTCGGACGCCGCGTCGATCACGCGCGCGAGCGGCAGGTGGATCGCGTTCGGAAGGCGAAAGAGATTCCACTCGTTCTGCTCGCGCACGTCGAGCAGCACGCTTCGCTCGCCACGGTCCTGGCGCGCGCGAAGATCACCGATGGAGATCTCGAGAAGTGGTGCGTCGGACATCGTCGTCGGTTGCAGGGTGAGAATCGCGGCGCTCATTGTGCTGCGAGCACGAGACCGCGCGCGAGCGCAAGCTCGGCGCGCGCGCCGAGTGGCAGCGTCCACTGATCCGGAATGTGTCCGACCGGCGCGTTGCTCACCACCGGCCCACGCACGTGCGCGGCTGCTTCGCTGAAAAGTACATCGAGCGACCGCGGCGCGGCATCGCTCTCGTCCCCGCGATCGGTGAACGCGCCGAAGCAGAGGCCGGCCAGTCGGCCGAGCGCACCAGAAAGAATGAGCTGCCGAAGCATGCGGTCGATGCGGTAGAGCGGCTCGTTCACATCCTCGAGCACGAGAATGGCGCCGTCGAGGCGGGCGGCGTACGGGGTGCCGAGGAGCGAGCAGAGAAGCGCGAGGTTGCCGCCCTCGAGCGGGCCCGCTGCGCCGCCTTCCTGCAACCAGGTTAGGGGAGGCGCATCCACGAACGGATCGCGGGCGGAACTCGTCACGGGCGCATCGCCTGTTGAGCCCGTTGCCCCTGTTGCGCGCGCCAGCGATTCGCGCGAGAAGGGTGTGAGCTCGGCTCGCGCGGGGGGACCGTGGTAGCTCACGATGTGGCACCGCGCGCGGACGGCGAGATGCAGCGCCGTGATGTCCGAGAAGCCGATGATTGGTTTGGGCGCGCGACGCAGCGACTCGTAGTCGATCGCGTCGAGGATGCGCATCACGCCGTAGCCGCCGCGCAGGCACCAAATGCCATCGATGCGCGGATCGTGGATGGCGGCGTTGAGGTCAGCGAGTCGCGACGCGTCGTCGCCGGCGAGGTAGCCATCGCGCGACAACGCGTGTGGATACGTGACCGACTCCCAACCGAGCGAGCGCACGTTGTGCTCGGCACGTTCGAGCTGCGACTCGTCGGCAAGTGGGCCCGCAGGAGCGAGCAATGCGACGCGCGCTCCGGCTGCGAGCGATGGTGGAGTGGTGTAAGGCATGCTCATCCGTGCATGCAAGGTGCGCCCGCGGGCGTGAAATGGCGACTGTGATCGATCATCCACATATGGTCGCTAGTGGCACACCGCATGCTCGTTTTTTTGTGCACGGGCCCAGCGCCCGTGAAGCGAAGGCTAGGGCAGTCGAAGTGCGATTCATGAGCGGAGGTTAATGAGATGGCGGATCAGAACCGGAATCCGGGCTTGAAACAGGCGGACGGCAACGGCGACAGCTTCAAGTCGAAGCCGACCGACAAGGAGGGAACGGGTTCCACAGGAGGACGCACCGGCAGCGGCGTGGGAAGCTCCAGCGGCTCCGGCGGCATGGACAGCTCGACCAGCAAATCGGGAAGCACGGGGAGCGAAGGCGGCGGCTATTCGGCCGGTGACAAGAACAAGAACAAGAACAAGAACAAGAACAAAAGCGAGGAGTCGGAGGACGGAAAGACTTGAGCAGCGAAAGCGGATCCGGATCGAGCGGTGCACGTAGCCGCTGACCTGGTCACCATCACTGCCAAAACGGGCGCTCGGGGGAGCGCCCGTTTGTTTTTTGCCGGAGGTGAAGGCGCGCGCTAGCTTCCGCGCGTGAACGAGTCCTGGATCCTCGCGTGCCTTCCGTGGCTGGCCGGACCGCTCCTCATGATCGCGCGCGCGCGCGGATCGCCGCCGCTCGACGACGAGCCGGCCAGCACGCCACTTTCCCCCCCCCTC